>CAZCPB010000340.1:0-3406 GCA_964500365.1 uncultured Phycisphaeraceae bacterium | reverse complement strand
GTGGCTCCTCGGCGCGGGCCTGGCCGTGGGACTCCTGGCCGGCGCCGGATTCCACTACTTCAACCTCAATCGCGCGAGCGCGCCGGCGACGGCGGCCGTGCCGCCGCCGCCCGCGGCATCCGCGCCCCAGGTGGTGGAACCGCCATCGCCGCCCCGGACCGGTCGGACGTCGGAGTCCGCAGGGCTCCCTCCTCTTCGGCCCGCGACGTCGGGCGACGTCCTGACCGCGCCGGTCGCGGCCGCTCCCGGCCCCCCGGGGCGGCTCGATGCCGCAGCGGACTCCCGAAGCGCAGATCCGTCCGCGGCGGCACCCGCGCCGGTCGTTCCGGCGCCGACGCCCTTGCAAGGCACGCCTGCCGCAGATCAGGGAACGACGACGCCTGCGGGCCCCGCCGCACCGACGAGTCCGGACTCCATCGGCACCAAACCCGCGGAATTCACGACGGCGGCGGCCCCTCCTTCGGCCGTACGCCCCAAGACCGCCGAGGCGCCCAAATCGCCGGCCTCACCCCCGGCCGGGCCGACGCCACCGACGAGCGGGAAGCTGACGCAGGAGCGTTTTGCGGCAACGCAACAATGGCTACGGTCGGCCCCGTCCGGCCACTTCACCATTCAGCTGCTGACCGTCAGCGCGGGCGAAATTGCGGTGATGGAGCGCTTCCTGCGGCAGGCAGCAGACCTGGTCGATCTGAACGACATCCGCGTCTACAGCGTAAAGCTCGGGGGACAGCAGTACTACGCCGCCACCTACGGCCTTTATCCGTCGCTGGAGGACACGATCACGGCGATGGGTGGCCTGCCCTCGACGTTCAAAGCTCGCGGGCCGTACCACCGCAGCGTCACGCTGATGCGGCGGCAGAATCAGGAATAAGTTCGCAACCGGGAGCGGCACTAGGACACACCGGCAATACGTCGTCAAAACAATTTCTTAGATTGCTTTGTTATACTCTTCCTTGGGGTTTAGGGGGCAAATAAAGGCCAAGACGATGCGGGGAGGTATGCGCAACGCTTTACTCGTGCTCGTCTTTTGCGCAGCGCTGAGCGGCTGCTTCCAACCCATGAAGCCCACGGCGGGTGGGCATATCGGCGAACCTCCGCCCGCCCCGATCGGCGCGATTCCGCCCCCGGTCCAGGCCCTTCCCGTTCCGCCCAAGCCGAAGCCGACGGTGAAGGCGGAGACTTACAGCGTCGTCGTCAACAACGTGAACGTGCGCGAGTTGTTGTTCGCGCTCGCGCGCGACGCGAAGGTGAACGTCGACATCCACCCCGGTATCGCCGGCACGGTCACGCTCAATGCGATCGACCAGACACTGCCGCAGTTGCTCAGCCGCATCTCGAGGCAGGTCGACATGCGATACGAGCTGGAGGGGCCGAACCTGGCGGTGATGCCGGATTCGCCGTACCTGCGGGTGTACAAGATCGACTACGTCAATATGGACCGGCAGATGACCGGCTCCGTGAACGTCTCCGGGCGGATCGCGGGCTCGGCACCCACTGGCGGCGCAGGCGGCGGCGCGTCGGGCGGCGGCGCGTCGGGCGGCGGCGCGTCGGGCGGCGGAGCGTCCGGGGGCGGTTCGGGAGGCACGTCGAACGTCGCGATCACGAATCGTTCGAGCAACAAGTTCTGGGAGACGCTCACGAGCAACATCGAGCAGCTTCTCCGCGACACCGACAAGATTCTCCCGGGCAGCGGACCGGGTGGCGCTGCGCCCGCGGGTCAGGCGGGCGCGCAGCCGGTCCCCCCAGGCCAGGCGAGCGGCGGCACGCCATCGTCGACGCCAGCCGGCGCGAACGTGACGTTCCGTGAAGCGGCATCGGTAATCACCAACCCGGAGGCGAGCGTGATTACGATCCGGGCCACCGCACGCCAGCACGAACGGATCCAGGAGTTTCTCGACCAGGTGCTCACCAACGCGAAGCGCCAGGTGCTGATCGAGGCGACCATCGTCGAGGTGGTGCTCAGCAACGGCTATCAGCAGGGGATCGACTGGAACATTCTGCGTACCGGAACGGCGGGGATCTCCGGAGGATTCTCGCCACAGGGCCAGACCGCGACCGCCCTCATCCCCGGACTGATCGCGGTCCCGAGCGCCAGCGCCTTCAGCCTCGCCTACACCTCCGCGAGCTTCCTGGCGAGCATCAAGCTGCTCGAGACGTTCGGCAAGGTGCGCGTGCTCTCGTCGCCGCGCATTTCGGTCGTCAACAACCAGACCGCCGTGCTGAAGGTGGTCGAGAGCATCGTGTATTTCCAGGTTTCGTCCAACACCAGCCAGGCACAGACGACCGCGCTCACCACTTTTACGACCACCCCGCAGAGCGTCGATATCGGCATCGTGCTGAACGTGACCCCGCAGATCAGCGAGACCGACGCGGTGCTGCTCAACATCAAGCCGTCGGTCACGAGCGTCACGAGCTTCGTCGACGACCCGAACCCCAGCCTGCGCAACCCCTGCGGAAACGTGCCCGCGTGCAACATTCCGCCGATCGCGAACAAGGTCCCCCAGGTGCAGACGCGCGAGATGGAGTCGGTGCTGCGCCTCACCAGCGGTCAAGTCGGCGTCATGGGCGGGCTGATCCAGGACCGCGTCGAGGACAACGTCGACAGCGTCCCGGGGGTCAACCGCATACCGTTGATCGGCGAGACCCTGTTCTCGAATAAGGTCGCCCTCAGCCGCAAGGTCGAACTCGTCATCTTCCTGCGCCCGGTGGTCGTCCGCGACCCGAGCATCGACGGCGACTACCGCGGCTACCGCGTCTTCCTCCCGGGTGACGACTTCATGAGCCAGCCGAACCCCGCCGGACCGCGCCTGTGCGACCCGCCGAACATCGAGGGCTGCCCGAGGTGAGCCTCCTCCTCGAGGCGCTGAAGAAGGCCGAACTCGCCAAGCAGCAGGGCGCGGGCGGCCCGCCGCCGGCCGAGACGGCTCCGGCGACCGGCCAGCCCGGCGGCGGCCTCAGCCTCGAACCGTTGGGGAACGCAGGCACCGGCCAGCCGCTGATGACGCGGGACCGTCTCCCGGACATCACGCAGCCGCTCGAGATCTTCACCGAGGACCTGGCGGCACCGGCGCGCCCGAAGGATGCGCCAGCGGCATCGAGCCCGGCGGCGGCGCCCGCCCAACCCGCATCCGGACGCCCGACCGCTGCCACCGACAATCCGTCCGCGGCCGCGAGCGACGAGGCCGAGCGCGCCTCGGCGCGACAACTCTTCGAATCGAAGGCGGTCGAGTACGCGCCGCGCCGCATCTTCCCGATCGTCGCCGGTGCGCTCGGCATCGTAGTGCTCGGCGTCGCCGGCTACTTCGCCTACCAGATTCTCGCGCCGCGGCCGTCCTTCTACACCGGACCGCCCGGCGGCAAGGCCCCGCCGCCCGTCGCAGCGGCCCCCGCGCCGTCGCAGCCGACA
>CAZCPB010000339.1:0-3406 GCA_964500365.1 uncultured Phycisphaeraceae bacterium | reverse complement strand
GACTCGTCCAGAACCCCGTTCTCGTCGAGGATCTGGAGGTACTCGATGCTGGCCGAATAGACGGTCTTGCGGGGCATGCGCGGCTCCGGAAAATGGACGCAGGTAGCGTAGCCGAGGGGCGGGAATCGGCCAAAGAATCGCCTCGAGCGCCGTGCGGAAAACCGGGAATGCGGACGGCGCGCCGGATTCCCTCTGCCACGGCGGAGGGGGCGGCCGAGTCCGCGAAGGGCCGGGGAGGGCCGGCATTGAGCGTGCCCCGGCGTAAACTCGCGGTCTCATGGACAGCGGCGGATCCAGTGCGGGCCCGTGGCGCGCCGTCATCGGCTGGGGGGCGTACCTCGCCGCGTCGTGGACGTGGTGCATCGGCATGTTCCTGCCGGTGCTGCTGGTGCGGGACTACGGCGTGTGGGGGTTCGTGGTGTTCGCGATCCCGAACTGCCTGGGCGCGGCGGTGAGCGGGATGGCGATGCAGGGGCGGGACCGTGCCCGCTGGTTCGTTCGCGCGCACGGCGACGCGGCGCGGTGGTTCTCGTACGTGACGATCGCGTTCCAAGCGTTCTTTGCGGGTTGGATGCTCACCGTCTTTCCGCCGGCGTGGGGGGTGGGCGCGGCCCTCATTTGGGTCGTGCTCGCGGTCGCGGCACGCCGGCGGCGTTCGAACGGACTTGAGATTGGACTTGCCGCTGCGGCGCTCGGCGTGACGCTGGTCGCGATGGTCAGCGGGTTCGTGAGCAACGAGACTTCGCTGCCGCGGCACGTCCTGCCGTTCGATCGCGCGGTCGCGGCGCTCGCGCCGGTCTGCGCGTTCGGCTTTGCCCTGTGTCCCTACCTGGACCTGACGTTCTGGAGGGCCCGGGGCGAGGTGCGCGGGGGGCCGGGCGCGGCGGCGTTCGCCCTGGGTTTTCTCGTGCTCTTCCCCATGTGCCTCCTGTTTTCGCTCTCTTACGCGGCACGACTGGGAGACGCCGAAGAGTTCGCTTCGTTGCGATCCGCCGGCTCGGTGCCGACGCTGCTCCTGGCGGTCCACCTGTGCGTTCAGCTCGCGGTCACCGTCCACTTTCACAGCGCTGAAGCACGCGAGGCGTCGCTCACCGTCGGGCGCGGCGGCGATCGCCTGTCAAAGAAGCTCGCGGGAAAGCTCGTCGTATTCGTGGTGCCGCTGCTCCTGGGCGCGGCGGGGAGCTGGGCGCCCCCGTACGGCGAGCTGGCGTTCAACGAAGTCGTGTACCGCGTGTTCATGAGCGCGTACGGACTTGTCTTTCCGGCCTACGTCTGGCTTTGCCTGATCCCGGCGTGGCGCACGCGATCGCGCCCGAGCGCCCGATCGATCGCGGTGTGGCTCGCGTCGTGCCTGGTCGCGGCGCCCATGTTCTGGGCGGGGTTCATCGAACAGCGCGAGGTCTGGCTGCTGCCCGGCCTTGGCGTCGTGATCCTCGCGCGTTTGCTGATCCCCCGAGCGCACGCTATCGCGGGCCCAGACTCAGGAGAACCTCCCGAGCGGTCCGGCGCACCAGTTCCGGTTCCGTCGGGTCCTCCATCGCGTGGCGCACTCGCGATTCCAGAGCGCGAGCCGCCTGAGACCCCGGGTCCTCTCTGATCGCGTTCCCCGCCACGATCAGGGCGTTGCGCTTCATCATCTCGAGGCTCGCCCGCTTCATGGCCGAGGTCGTGAATGCGGCGCGACGCGCGTCTTCGTCCCACCCCAGCACTTGCGCGGTGTCGAGGGAGGAGAGCCGCGGCGTGTACTCGGGGTTTCGAAGGGGGGCGCTCTCCGCGGTCGGCGGGACAGCGTTTTCACCTGAATTCCTTGCCGCGGGGGCTTCTGACGCGGCGTCCGGCTCGAGTCCCCAGCCGCCGGGCCGGCGCGCGGGCGGGGCCGCATCGTCTTCGACCGGGTCGATCAGCGGGCCCCGCGCCGAGTTGTGCGGGCACACCTCCTGGCAAATGTCGCACCCGTAGAGCCACGAGCCGATCGGCGCGAAGAACTCGGGCGGGATCTCGCCCTGGCGCTCGATCGTGAGATAGCTGATGCACCGCGAGCCGTCCACGCGGTACGGCGTGATGGCTCCGGTCGGGCACGCGTCGATGCAGCGCGTGCAGGTGCCGCAGTGGTCAGGGACCTCGCGCTGCTCCGGGGGCGCTTCGAGTTCCATCGTCGTCAGCACCCCGCCGATGACGAAGTAACTGCCCAGGCGCGGGTGGATGAGCAGCGTGTTCTTCGCGACCCAGCCCAGACCGGCCCGCGCGGCAAGCTCGCGCTCCATTACCGGCGCGGTGTCGGTGAACGATCGAAACTCGCAGCCCGGGAACGCCGCGCGAAGTTCATCCGACAGGCGGTGGAGCCGTCGCTTGATGACGCCGTGGTAGTCGCGCCCGCGGGCGTAGCGCGCGATGCGCCCGTGCCCGGGCGCGAGCGGAGAGTCCACGCCACGGTCGCGGGGCGTGTAGAGGTCCGCGACCATGATGGCCCGGCGGGCGCCCGGGAGGATGCGGGCGGGGTCGAGCCGCTCGGCGACTCTCTCGGCCATGTACGACATCGAGCCGTGACGGCCCGCCCGAATCCAGTCCAGCAATTCCGCAGCGCGCCGGGACGGTTCCACCGGGCACACGCCCGCGGCCGCGAACCCAAGCGACCGGCAACGCTGCAGGACTTCGCGGGTTTGCTGTCCGGCTGGGCTCACCGACCGGATCGTAAGTGCGGGCGCGCTGCAGCCCCGAATCGGGCGTCGACGGCAATTCTCGGAACGGTTACCGGCGACAGATGAGGAGTCTTTTATCACAAATTCGGTCGCGGAATCGAGAAAACCGTGGCATGATTCACGTGGTAATTCCTTGAGTCCGCAATGGTCGGCCGGCGGTTTCCCGGGGGAAGGCGCGGACGTCCGAGTTGAGGGGTAGTCACATGCGTGGGAGCATCGTGGTCGCGCTGGCCGGCCTTGCCGCGTGCCAAGTCTGCGTGGCGGACAATCGCACGATCGACGGCCAGGGAAACAACCCGTTCAACGATCTGATGGGCTGCAACGGGTCGAACCTCATCCGGGGCTCGACCGGCCCTCATTTTTCCGACGGCCTCGGCGCGCCGATCGACCGTGGCGGCGCGCGGGCGATCTCGAACGCGGTGAGCGCGCAGACCGTCGCCGGGCTGGGCAATTCGCGCAACCTCTCGTCGTGGGCCTGGCAGTGGGGTCAGTTCATCGACCACGACTTCGCGCTGGTGGACGAGGGCACGACGGAGCCGTTCAACATCCCCGTGCCGATCGGCGACCCGACGTTCGACCCGGGCCACACGGGCACGAAGGTGATCCCGTTCACGCGGTCGGTGTTCAACGGCGGGGTGAGCACGCCGCGCCAGCATTCCAACTCGCTGACGCACTGGCTCGACGGGTCGATGGTGTACGGATCGAAC
>CAZCPB010000338.1:0-3425 GCA_964500365.1 uncultured Phycisphaeraceae bacterium | reverse complement strand
GTAGACCTTGTCGTCGTAGCACTTCGTCTGCATGAGCTGGGGGGTGGTCATGAGGTTCCCGCCGTGGCATTGGTCGGGAAGCCAGTCGAAGTTTGGACCCCACATCGCGGGGAAGCGGAAGTTCTTGTTCGTGTTGCGGCACTTGGCCAGGAGGTTGGCCTTCGCCTCGTCGGTGAGGCCGAGCATCGCGGCAAACATGCCGTCCTGGGTCCAGCCGTGCGTGGCCTTGTCGTGCCGGTTGCGGTACGCGGCGAGGGCGTGATTGAGGTTCGGGCGGCCGAGGCCGTAGACACGGAACGGGAACACCGAATAGAGCTCTGGGGTCTCGCAGTTGGAGCGTTGCGGGTCGAACTTTTCGGCTGGCGCGCACATGGTGACGCCGTTCTTCTCGAGCACCGGGAGGACGGGTGCCGCGGCCTTCACGCGTTTCCAGAGCGCGCGGTCGCCGAGTGAACCGAATGACTCGGGCAGGGCGAGGAGCATGTCGCAGACGGCGTGGAGGCCCGCGACGCTGGGGGCATCGTTGACGACGCCCTTCCAGTAGGTCTCCGCCGCCTGGGTAGGGGAGATCACGAGCTTGCCGCGGTCATCGCGGGCGAAGCGCGAGTCGTAGTACCGGAGCGACTCGCTCGCCATCGGGATCGCCCGCTCGCGAAGGAACGCTTCGTCGCGGGTGTATGACGCGTAGTCGAGCATGAGCTGGGAGAGTTCGAGGCCCTGTTGCCACGTCCACTGCCACCACGGGCAGGGCGAGATGTCGGAGCGGTCGAGGCCGTCGCGCTTCCAGCCGTAGTCGCCGTTGGCGTAGGTCGCGAAGGTGGTCATGGTTTCGGGGAAATAGACGCCGTCGGCGCCGTAGTACAGCTTCGTGCGTGCGCGGCAGGCGGGGAGGGAGCGTTCGTAGAACGAGAAGAGCGAGTTCATGCCGTCGAAGTCGCCCGCGGCGAGCATGGGGTAGTACGGGAGCCGCGTGTTCTGCCACCAGAACGAGCCGCCCCACTTCCGCCAGTCGGCGTTGAAGGGCTGGCCCTCGGTGAACCCGGGCTCGACGGTGAAGATGGAGCCGTTGAACTTGATCGGGAAGTCGCCGCGCGAGGCGCAGGCAGAGATGAAGCGTTGAAGGGCGTAGGCGCGGGTGATGAGTTCGCACTCTTCGCGGGCGGGGGGGGCTTCGGCGGAGGCGATGATCCAGCTTCTCGCCCAGAATTCCCGCCACCAACGCCGGTTCGCGTCGAGCGAGTTCCTGAACCAGTCATGCTCGGAGAGCGGCGCTTCGGCCAGTTCACGCGTGCGCCGGGCCCATTCCTCGGGCGTGGCGGTCTGTTCGGAATTGGCGGCGATACGCAGGGCGAACTGGTTCGCGGCGCCCGTCGTGCGAAGCGAGCCGGGCCCGTTGCTGACCATGTTCTGGCCGACCATCCAGCCGCCCGAGGTGCGGTCGAGAAGCGGGTCCGGGACGGTCGAGCGGATTTCGTCCAGGCCCTGGTGATGAACGGTGAACGCGACGATGGAGTGTGTGTTCCTGTGATACCACGCGACAGCGTCCGCGGCCGGGATCGTCACGTCCGCCGACTCGGTGAGCATCTCCCGGGGAACGTCGGCCGGTGCGTCGCGCATCGCCCAGGCACTCTGACGCTCGACGGGATTCTCCAGCGTGCGCTCGTCCGGGCGCCAGTTCTCGAGCGCGGCCCGCACATTGACGGGTGTCGACGATCGGCCCGAGATGACGAGGACGTCGGACTGTCGCTCGACGTAGAGGAGGATCTCAGTCTGCGCTCCCCCGTCGCTTGTCGAGATTGCAAGCTCGCCGTCGCGTAGCCTCATTTCCTGCCGAAACGACGAACCCGGCCTGCTCAAGAGCGGAGGGTCCAGGGACACGCGCAGGCGGCCGATCTTGAGCAGCCGCTCGCACTCGCTCCACGAGTCCACGCGAGAGATGTAGAAGACGAGGTCCCCGTTCTCTTCCACCCACGCGTTGACCCCGACCACGCCGTTGCCCAGGGGCATGGAACCGGCCGCGTCCTTGCTGGGCGTCGTCCAGACCACGTTGTACTCGTCGAGGTTGAAGGGCGGGTCGGCCGGGGCGGCCGCGCAGCCGAGAACGGCGGCGAGGATGGGGGCGATCATGGGTGAACTCCCGGGTGCAGGCTGAATCAATGTACACGACGCGGCGGAACGCCACGCTCAAAGCGGGCGAAGGCCGGCATCGGCCTGTCGCTGACGCTCTGGGCTTGCGTATGCTGGACCCCGGAGGCACGCGTGCAGCGCATCCAGGTCATCGACTCTCACACTGAAGGCGAGCCGACGCGCGTTGTCGTGGCGGGGACCCCGGATTTCGGCGGGGGGAGCGTCGCGGCACAGGCACGCGTCTTCCGCGAGCGGTTCGACTGGTTCCGTTCGGCGGTGGTGAACGAGCCGCGGGGGTCGGATTTCCTCGTGGGCGCGGCAATCGTCCCGCCCGCCGGCCCTCACGCGGTGTGCGGCGTGATTTTCTTCAACAACGTCGGCCTGCTCAACGCGTGCGGGCACGGGACGATCGGGCTCGCGGCGACGCTCGGGCACCTCGGACGGATCGGGCCGGGGTCGCACCTGATCGAGACGCCGGTCGGCGAGGTCACGATCCATCTCGGCGCCGACGGTGCGGTGAGCATCGACAACGTGCCGTCGTACCGGCACTCGCTGGCGGTTGCGGTGCGATTCACGTTCGAGGGGCAAGAGCACGAGGTCCGCGGCGACATCGCGTGGGGTGGCAACTGGTTCTTTCTTGTGAGCGATCACGGCATGGACCTGTCCCTTGCGAACGTCGAGCGGCTGACGGCGTTCACGTGGGCGATCCGCAAGGGGCTGGAGAGCGCCGGGATCACGGGCCGGGACGGCGGCGTGATCGACCACGTCGAGTTGTTCGGCGCGCCGAGCCGTGCCGACTGCGACAGCAGGAACTTCGTGCTCTGCCCGGGGAAGGCCTACGACCGCTCGCCGTGCGGCACGGGCACCAGCGCCAAGCTCGCGTGCCTGTTCGCCGACGGAAAGCTCCGGGAGGGGCAGGAGTGGCGACAGGAGAGCATCATCGGGAGCCGGTTTGTCGGGCGCGTGCGACGCGAAGGAGAGCGCCTCATCCCCACGATCTCCGGCGCGGCGTACATCACGGCGGAGAGCACGCTGCTCCTGGATGACCGCGATCCGTTCGTCCACGGCATCCGCGGATGAGGCACAGCGACGCCATCGTGATCGGCGCCGGGATCGTCGGCGCGGCATGCGCCCGGGCGCTGGCGCGAGAGGGACTGACCGTTACGGTGATCGAGCCCGGCGTGGTTGGGGGCGGCGCTTCGGCGGCGGGCATGGGGCACGTCGTCGTCATCGACGAACCGGCGCCGGAATTCGCGCTCACGCTGCTCTCCCGCAAGCTCTGGGACGACCTCTCGGAC
>CAZCPB010000337.1:0-3426 GCA_964500365.1 uncultured Phycisphaeraceae bacterium | reverse complement strand
CGGAGGACCCCATCCCGGCGGCGCTCGCGAGCGACGAGCCGCTGTTCGACGTGCCCGACGGGCTGATCCGCATCTTCGACCGCGACCTGGTCTTCGCCGGGCTGGCCCGCGTCGAGAAACGCGAAGGCAAGGAAATTGTCATCAAGACCGACGACCGCGGCCGCACCATCGACGTTCACGCCTTGCGGCACACCTTCGGGACGCATCTGTCGAAGGCGGGCGTGCCCCTGCGGACGGCCCAGGCCGCGATGCGGCACAGCGACCCGAGCCTGACGGCCAACGTCTACACCGACCCCAAATTGCTCGACGTCGCGGGGGCGGTGGCAAGCCTGCCGGACCTGCCGCTGGCGGCGGTCGGCGAACCAGCGGTGGCGATCGTCGCCCGCTGATCGGCAGCCTCATCCCCGCCACGCCTTGCACAACCACTTGCACAAGCGCTTGCACAAGCGAGCGTCCATCCGGGTCATTCCATGTCATCGTCGGGCTGTTGGCCGAGCTCCCGCCGCTCCCGATCGACTCGACGGAACTCGCGGAATCTGCGGGGTTTGTCAACGAAAAGCCGCCGGTGTCATCGTGTGACATCGGCGGCAGACAAAGCGGGCGAGGAGGATCGAACTCCCGACATTCAGCTTGGGAAGCTGACGTTCTACCGCTGAACTACGCCCGCGAAAAAGAACCACTCCGAATTGTCGCCTCGCGCGGCAGGCTCGAAGGCCGATCCCACCCCGCCAGACACCCGGAGTATAGGGCAAAGCGGCCCCGCCCGGTCAAACGATTCTGGCGCCCGCCGCAGATCCGCTGTGTCCCGCCCCCGCGACTCGGATCTCCGCGAATGCCCCTGGGTCCTGCGCACTCGACTCAAATCCCCGCGTATCACAGTACATCAACGCCCATGGATCCCGACGGATTCCGTCATCGAATCCCCGCGGATCTCCGTGGAAGTCAGTCCGATCGCAGCGGATTCGTCGTATCTCACGTATCCCAGATCCACGCAACCCCGCGCACTTCGACATCCCCGCGCCCTCCCCCTCCACTACGCGGATAGCGCGACTCTTCACCGCATCCCCCCGAATCCCCCTCCGGGTCACGTTCGAGCCCCCACCGCAAGCTGCCGCGCAGGCCCCACCGGAATCCCGCCCCAGCGCGGTACTCTCACCCACGAAACCCCCACCCGCCCCATGAACGACCCGACCGAGCAATCCCCCGCGCGAACCCGCGCACGCCCGGCGCTCGCGGCCCTTGCCGCCGCGGCAGCGACTTGGGCCGGCTGCGTCACCCCCGAGCCGCGCCCGCCCCTCCCATTGCAAGTTGTTCCCGCCTTTTCCTCGGTCCACGGGCTGCCCCGGTCCGAGCGCTGGTGGGAGGACTTCAACGATCCGCGGCTCACCGGGTACGTCGAAGCCGGCCTGACCGGCAACTTCACCCTGCGGGCGGCCTACGAGCGTCTGCGCGAAGCCAGGGCCATCGCCCGCACCGCCGGGGCCGCGCTCTCGCCGACCCTCGACGCGACCGCCGGCGGCGCGCTTATTGACGGCACCGACACCGACCCGCGCAGCGAGATCGCCCTCGGGCTCGAAGCCTCCTACGAGGTGGACCTGTGGGGACGCATCCGCTCGAGCGTCGATGCCGAAAGGCTCGAGGCCGACGCGACCGCCGAGGACTACCAGGCCGCCGCCGTCACCCTCTCGGCCGAAATCGCCCGCGCGGTGTACCAGCTCACCGTCGCTCACTCCCAACTCGTGCTCCTGCAGTCGCAACTCGAGACCAACCGCAACGTCCTCACCGTCCTCGAGATCCGCTTCGCGATCGGCCAATCCGGCAGCGCGGATGTGCTCCGTCAGCGCCAGCTCGTCGAGGCGACCGTGGAGCAGCAGATCGCAACCCGCGCGTTCAACGAAGTCCTGGAACACCAGGTCCTGGTCCTGCTCGGCCTGCCGCCGCAGGGCGAGATGGGCCTCGACCGGCCCGAAGCGCTCCCCGCCGTGACCGGGCTGCCCGAGGTCGGCCTCCCCGCCGACCTGCTCCAGCGCCGCCCCGATATCCGTGCCGCGTACCTCCGCCTCGAGTCCGCCGATTCCTCCGTCGCCGCCGCCGTCAAGGACCAGTACCCCTCGCTCAGCTTGGGCGCCGCGATCACCACAGCGGCAGAGAATCCCTCCGGGCTCTTCAGCGCGTGGATCGCCTCGCTGACCGCGCAGGCCGTCGCGCCCCTCATCGACGGCGGCCGCCGGCGCGGGGAAGTGGAACGCACCGTCGCCGTCCGCGCCCAGCGGTTGGCCGAGTACGGCGCCGCGGTGCTCGGCTCCTTCCGCGAGGTCGAGGACGCCCTCTCCCTCGAGCGCCACCAGGCCGAGCGGATCGAGAGCCTTAACGCCCAGCTCGACCTCGCACGAACGACCTACACCGAGCTCCGCAACCAGTACCTCAACGGCGCGGCAGACTTCATCGACGTGCTCGTCGCACTCCGCAACCAGCAGGACCTCGAACGCAACGTCCTCTCCGCCCGCCTGATGCTCATCGAGCAGCGGATCGCGCTGCACCGCGCCATCGCCGGGGGATTCCTCCACGAGCCGGCACGCGACGAACGGGCCCGCGCCGCCCGTCCGGACGCCCCGTCAGCGGGAGAGACGTGGTGAAGCCCGCCGCACCCGATCGAACCCTCCGCTCGCGCGTGGCCCGGTCCGCCGCGACCGTCGCTCCGGTCGCATCCGCCAGAGCCACCCGGTACGTATTGAGTCCCGTCCGATTCGGGTCGATCTTGAGCTGAATGTTGAGGTCACCGAAGGCAGACGTCTGGTCGAACGGCCTGGCGTCCGGCTGGAGGTCGATGGACTTCGACACCGTCGTCTGGGTGAGGAATGCAGCGGCGAGGAAGACCGCGAGACCGAGCGCAATTTCGGCCGTCGCAAGGCGCGTAAATCGAACGCGCGCGGCGTCGGTCGCACGTTCCAACAGGTGCTTGCCGGCCCGAGCGTTGTAGGCCGCAACAGCCAGGAGCGGGAGCATCAACCCTATCTTCACCAGCAAGGTCGTCCCGTAGCGGGTCTCCCACAGCTTCTCCGGGTGATCGACTTCGATGAATGCACTCATGACACCGGTGGCGAGCAGGACGAAAACCATCGCAGATGCCAGGAGAGAAAACCGGGGTAACAGGACTGCCCATGCACTTATGCGGGAGCCCAGCCGCGCACTCACGGCGAGCCCGGCGACGGCTCCGATCCACGCAAGTGCAGCGGCCCCGTGAGCGACATCCAGCGGTTTCGCCCACGCACTCCCGGCGCCGGCAGCAGCGTGGCTTGTGGCCGTGTACGCCCAGAGGTAGACAGAGCAGGCCGCCAGCAAGGCGCCCGAAGCGCGCCGCGGCGTATCGGGCAAGAAGCTGGCGACGACGGCGACGAGGAAGACGAGCCCCGCACGGGTGAGCCA
>CAZCPB010000336.1:0-3440 GCA_964500365.1 uncultured Phycisphaeraceae bacterium | reverse complement strand
AGACGCTGGTCGTGGAGAACGACGGCCCGCACGGGATGGCGGAGAAATCGGGCGTGATCGCGCTGGAGGCGGGGCTGCACCCGGTCCGGGTCGAGTTCTTCGAGAACACGGGGGCGTTCGACCTGAAGGTGCTGTGGTCGGGGCCGGGGCTGGAGAAGGCTGAAATCCCCGGCGCGGCGCTGGTCTCTGAGTGAGCGCGGGTCGACGGCGGTAGCGGAGCGCGTCCGGGGCCGGGCGCGGCAACAATCGGGGCTTCACCGGCGAGGCCCTTCGTGGGAGAGAGTCCGACAGGAAACGGCACGACGCCCGCGTGGGCGCTCCCGCTCCACGCGCTGGCGGTGGTCCTGATCGGCGCGACGCAGACGGCGGTGGTGTTCATCCTGTCGGTGCTGGCGCAGAAGCGGTTCGACGCCGGCGAGTGGCAGGTGGTGATCATCCAGGCCGCGCCGACGGTCTGCTTCGTGCTTTCGATTTTCTGGAACGACTACTTCGAGCGGCGGACGCTGGCGCGGTACCTGCCCGTCCTGTGGGTGGTGGCGTACCTGCCCCTGGCGGCGTCGGCGTGGGCGACCAGCGCGTGGGGGCTGATCGTGCCGCACGTGATCGCCAGCCTGGGCGTGTCGGGGTACTACCCCGTCGCCGGGACGATACTCAGGCACCTGTACAGCGACCGCCGGCGCGGCAGCGTGTACGGGCTGCTGTACGCGCTCACGATGGCGGGCGGGGCGGCGGCGAGCTACGCGGTGGGGAAGCTGCTGCACGCCGACCCGGAGTCGTTCCGCGTGTACATGCCGGCGGCGAGCGGGCTGCAGCTGCTCGGGGTCGCGCTCCTGGGGTGGCTGGCGCACGCGACGGGCGTCTCGCGGTCGCGCCGGGTTCGTGTGGACGGCGACGGGGCCCGTGTGCGGCGGCTGCTCGACCCGATCGTGCACATGGGGGGCGTGCTCAAGGCCGACCCGGTGTTCGCGCGGTACGAGGCGGCGTATATGACATACGGCGTCGGGTGGATGATCGCCTGGGCGCTGGTGCCGCTGATGGCGACGCGGGCGCTGCGCCTCGACTATGACGAGTTCACGAACTCGACAAGCGTGCCGTACCAGGTCGCGATCGTGGCGGCGCTCCTGCCCGCGGGGTGGCTGATGGACCGGCTGGGGCCGGTGCGGAGCACGGCGATCTCCTTCGCGATGCTCGCGCTGTACCCGTGCGGGCTGATCGCGGCGCTGGCGACGGGCTCGGCGCGGGACCTTGCGATCACGAGCGTGTGGTACGGCGCCGCGCACGCGGGGGCGAACATCGGGTGGATGCTGGGGCCGGTGGCGCTCGCGCCGAGCCACGACAAGGTGCCGAAGTACGTGGCGATCCACGCGACGCTCGTGGGCCTGCGCGGGGCGGTGTTCCAGGGGCTGGGCGTGGCGCTGTACAAGTGGACGGGGCGGTTCGAGGTGCCGCTCGGGCTTGCCGCGGCGGCGTACGCGTGGTCGGCGTGGCAGATGTGGTCGCTGCACGGGCGGGTAAAAGCGCGGACCGCGCGTGAGGAGAGTGGTGTGGCGGTCGAGAAGGCCGTAGTCACGGAGGCGGACTGATGCGGGGGCGGGGCGATCCCCATGAATGGCACGGGGGAACGATGGCGCGCGCTTCGATAGGCTGAGGGCGTGCCGGAACTGCCCGACATCACGGTGTATGTCGAGGCGCTGCGGCCGAGGGTGACGGGGGCGCGGCTGGAGCGGGTCGCGGTTCGCAACCCGTTCCTGGTGCGCAGCGTCGAGCCGCCGCTCGAGAGCATCGAGGGCGGGGAAGTCGCCGGCGTCGAGCGGCTCGGGAAGCGGATTGTCCTTGAGGTCGGGAGCGGTGCGGGTCCGCTGTTTGTGGTGCTGCACCTGATGATCGCGGGGAGGCTGCTCTGGAAGCCGCCGGGCACGCGAGCACGGGGAAAGATCGATTCGGCGGCGTTCGAGTTCTCACCGTCGCGCGCCGGGGCCGCGGGGACGCTGATCCTGACCGAGGCGAGCACCAAGAAGCGTGCGTCGCTGCACGTGGTGGCCGGGCGCGGGGCGCTCTGCGCGCACGACCCGGGCGGGCTCGACGTGTCCGCGTGCAAGGTGGCCGAGTTTGCCGGTGCGCTGCGGCGGGAGAACCGGACGCTGAAGCGCGCCCTCACGGACCCGCGGACGATCGACGGGATCGGGAACGCGTACTCCGACGAGATCCTGCACGCGGCACGCCTGAGCCCGGTGAAGCGGACGGGCTCGCTCACCGAGGAAGAAACGGCTGGGCTGCTCTCGGCGTGCCGCGGCGTGCTCGCGGCGTGGACCGAGCGGCTGAGGGGGGAGTTCGGGCTGAGCGGGGGCGGGCCGGGGCGATTCCCGGGCCCCGGCGACATCACCGCATTCCGGCCTGACTTCGCGGTGCACGGGAAGTATCGCAAGCCGTGCCCGGTGTGCGGCACGGCGGTCCGACGGATCGTGCACGCCGAGAACGAGACCAACTACTGCCCGCGCTGCCAGACGGGCGGGAGGGTGCTGGCGGACCGGTCGCTGTCGAGGCTGCTGAAGGATGACTGGCCGCGGACGGTGGAGGAGTGGGAGGGCGGGGTGTAGGGCAACGCGAGAATCGGGCTGAAGCGTCCGGGGCCGGAGAGGTATGCTGTGGGGGATGCTTCGGTTCATCGTTGCTTTCTTTGGCTTCGTTGCTTCGGCGATCGGCGCGGACCCGCCTGCTCCCAGCGGTGTGCGAGCCGGTGTGGAGGGGGCGTTGGTGTCGATTCGAGAGTCGGTGCTCGCCGGGGACGGCGGCGCGTTTCTCGAGCAGTTCGATCTCTCGGAGACACATTTCGCGGTCGAGATGAAGCACTGGGCCGAGGACCTCGCCAGGCACCGCCCCTTCGAGTTCGAGGCGGCGCTCGTCGAGGAAGCCGCGGTCTTCGATGATTCGCGGGCCCTCTGCGGGGTCACGTTCACGTGGCGGATCGCTCTCGACGAGAACGGGCGCGAGATCGCGCCGGAAAAGGCGTGGGTGCGGCGCGCGACGTTCCCGCCCGTCGAGTTCACGAGGGGCGAGGACGGGCGGTGGCGCTGGGCGGGGGAGCGGTGGGAGGTGATCGAGGGGGACGGGTTCGTCGTCAAGCACCTGCCGGGCGATGAGGCTATCGCGCGCGAGGTGCTCGCGGCGTTCCCGATCGCGCGAAAGCACGTCGATGAGGGCTTCGGGATCGCGGGCACGTCGCCGCAGACGATCAAGCTGTACGCCGACATGGAGCACCTGAAGGCGACGGTGTACCTGTCGATGCCGGACCCCTACCTCGGCGGGTGGAACGAGCCGGGCGAGTCGATCAAGTTCATGCGCGACTACACCAAGGGGCAGGAGCGGTGGGTGCGCGCGTTCGCCCACGAGTACGGGCACGCGGCGACGTGGGAGATGGGGCCCGCGGCCAAGGACTTGCC
>CAZCPB010000335.1:0-3463 GCA_964500365.1 uncultured Phycisphaeraceae bacterium | reverse complement strand
AGACCGTCCTCGATCACGGACCTTGCCCGCTGAACCTCCCCGAGAGCCACGTAGGACATGACCAGAGACCGGTCAGTCTCGACGCGTTTACGCCCCGTGACCTTGGCCCGGGCCTTGATCAGGAAGGGCACGGCCGGTTGGTGCTGCCCGAGAAGCTGGTGCAGCATCCCCACGAACCTCTCCGCCTGCCCCGTCCTGCTGTAGTTGTTGTCGATGATCAGCTGCCCGCGTTCGATCGCCTCCGCCGCCATGCGCCGATCATGGTCGCTCAGCTCGCCCCGGGCCCGCAACGCCGCCGCCAGCGACCAGTACTTCAGCTCGAGTTCCCAGCTCCCGTACGGTGTCACGCTCGAAGCGGCGACGCGGAACAAACGCTCCGCTTCCTCGGCACGCCCGGACCTGAGCAGCGCCCCGGCCACCATGCCGCTGACCGGGTAACGGTCCGTCAGTCGCGCGGCAGGATCGGTGTACGACCTCAACTGCTCGACGATCTGGGCGGGCGACTCGGACTCCAGCCTCCGGCAGAACTCGTCGTTCCGCTCCCCCAGCCCGGGATTGCTGCGCTTGATGAACGGGATCTCGCCGAGCATGCGCATCGCGTGCGCCACGCCGTACCGGTCGTACGGGTTGACGCCCTGCCTCTCCGCGTACGCGTGCCAATCGGGAAGCGCCTCGACCCGCGAGGGCTCGACCGCCAGGGGCGGCTTCAGGGTGCTCATGGCGCGCACGATGGTGCGCGCCACCACCTCCTGGCCGCGCAGCGACGGGTGCACGTGGTCGTCCATGAGTTCCCAGCCGGTCGACCCCCCCTCGCTGGCGTCGCGGAACGCCCGCTCCAGGTCGGCGATGACCGCGCCGTGCGATTCGGCGGCGCGCCGGATGGCCGCGACCGACGATGCGGGTGGACGCCACGGCATCGGGTCCAGATCGACCGCCGCACGAAACTCGCGCGCCGCATCGTCGAAACGGCGCTGCGCGAACAGGGCTCGCCCCAGCGCAAAGCGGGCCGGGGCGTGGTCCGGGTCGATCTGGAGGGCCCGCCGCGCCGCCGCCTCGGCGCCCGCGGGATCGGCGGCGAGCCGTTCCTGGGCGTCGATCAGCGCCCGGGCGATCGCGTCGCGGTCCGGCGTCGGCTGCGCGGAAAGGTCGGGCTCACCGATGGGGGCCATGTCACGCTCGTTGGCCGGGGGTGTGCAGACAATGATCGGCACGCTGCGTGCGGCGCAGCGGTCGATCATCTCGCCCACGAACACCTCGAGATTCCGCGCCGCGGCGCCGCGCGCCGGGTCGTCGGGCCCGATGTGCGACTGCCCGACCATCGCCTCCATCAGCGTGCCCGCGCGCAGCGTGCCGGACCGGCGCATCAGGTGGTCAATCGCCTGGCCGATCGCGGTCCCGTGGTACGCGCGGATCAGCCGAATCGTCGAAGGATGACGCCCCGCGGTATGGAGGGACGAAACGCCGTAGGCGCCGTAGAACTCGTTGTTCCCCAGGTAGGCAACGACCAGGTCCGGCTGATAGTCGAGCGCCTCGGTCAGGATCCCGAGCACGGGGTACGCGGCTATCCCCGGGGTGCCGAGGTTGATGACCTCGACGCGCCGGTCGGGCCAGAGATCGGAGAGCATGGTCTCCAGAAAGGCCGAAGCGCGGAAGGGACGCGGTTGCGGAATGCCCTTGGCCGCGGACTCGCCGACGAGAACCACGCGCACTGTGCCGGCCGGCTTGGGCACGACCAGCGCCGTCGGATCCAGCGTGCCGCCTTCGGACCGGTTCGCAAAGAAGTAAGAGGCCGGCCCGAGCACGTCGGTCATCACGAGCGTCGAGCCGTCGCCGAGCGAGCCGGCGGGATGAAAAGTGGGCGGGTAGCCTCCGAACCCGAAGAGTCGCAGCACGCCCTCGATCGATCCGATCAGCAGCAGCGGAAACAGCAGCGCGAACGCCTTGAACATCCGCGTCCGTTGGCGCCGACCAACCGATGCCCGACCGTGCGCGGCACGTGCATTGGGCGTCAAGATCGCCGTTGGGACTTCGCTCATGATTCCCGCCCTGCGGCGAGCGTCTTGGCCGCCCTTTTGGACAGTGTAGCTTGCGACAAGCGGGTGGCCGGTACCTCCGATCGGCCACGGACCCGTGCCTCGGGTCCGTGTCTTCGCCGACGCTCGTAACCCCGCGCGCCCTTCCCAAAGCAAATGCGGCGCTGATCTCCGAACCTGAAACCGTCCGCGGCATCGGTCGAAGTCATCAGCACCGCGACCGGGGTCCGTTTAATCACTGCGCTCGCACGTCTCAGGGACCGGAGACCCACACGGCCGCGCAAGCCACGAGGAGATTCCAGATGATCGCCACCACCGCCACGTCCAAGGTCTTCCTCGCCGCGATCCTCTTCGCCGTCGCGGGCTCCGCCCGCGCCGCGGTCATCAACGTCCCGGGCGATGTCCCCACCATCCAGGGCGCGATCACCCTCGCCCAACCCGGCGACGAGATCGTCGTCGCCCCGGGCACGTACCTCGAGCGCATCGACCTCGCGGGCAAACCCCTCACCCTTCGCTCCTCCGACGGGCCGCAGCGAACGGTCATCGACGGCGGGGGCGCGCGGGCGTACACCGTCAAGCTCTCGGGCAAGGGCACGATCATCGAAGGCTTCACGATCACGGGCGGCGGCGACGCCGCAACCGCGACCTCCGCGCCCAGCGGCGGCGTCAAGGCCGCGTCCGCCGTCGCCACGCTCCGCGACTGCATCGTCCTCAATAACGCCGGCGCCAACGGCGCGGGCATCCACATCGCGGGGGGCACGGTCACCCTTGCCGGCTGCCGCATCGAGGGCAACACCGGCAACGTCGGCGGCGGGCTTTTCGCCTCCGGGTCCACCGTCACCATCACCGACTCCCATTTCGTCGCCAACACCGTCGTCAACAACGGCGGCGGCGCCGCCATCGCGGGCGGCTCGCTCACCCTCACACGCTCAACTTTCGAGTCCAACGCCGCCAACGGCTACGGCTCGGGCCTCTTCCTGAACCACGCCTCCGTCGACGCCCGCGGGCTTACCGCGTTCCGCAACGGGCGCGTCGAGTTCCTCTCCGGCGGCGCGCTGGTCTTCACTTCCTTCGGCGGAGGCGGCCTTTACGCCACCGGCGGCACGCGCGGGCTCATCCTCGACAGCACCTTCACCGCCAACGCCTCCGCCGCGGCGGCGGGATCTACATCGCCTCCTCCAACCCCGAACTCACCGTCGCCAACGCCCTCGTCAACGCCAACATCTCGGGCATCGCCGGCGCGGGGATCTACGTCAACTCCTCCAGCCCGCGCATCGTCAACGCCACGATCGTCAACAACTCTCCCGGCGGGATCTTTTCCAACTACATCTCGCGCCCCGACGTCTCGGGCACCATCCTGACCGGCAACCACGGCGGAAACCCCCTGCTGATCGGCACCGAAACCTACGGCACCGGCGTCATCCAGCTCT
>CAZCPB010000334.1:2349-3513 GCA_964500365.1 uncultured Phycisphaeraceae bacterium | reverse complement strand
GAGCTCCAGAGTAAGGGCCGTATCACCAAACGGGTGGCCTGGCGGGATAATAAAGGAAATACCAAAACGGTGGAAGTGGTGGCCAAAGGGCCGGTTGTGATCAGCAGTTGCACCACCCGCGAGAGGCTCTATGAGGACAATGCCAACCGCTGCATCCTTTTGCATATCGATCAGGGCAAAGTGCAGGATAAACGGGTGATGGATTATATGAAGGCCAGAAGCACGGGTAAGGTGATGGAAAGTGAACAGGAAACCATAAGAAAGCGGCTGCAGAACGCCCAGCGGCTCTTGCGAGAAGTGAAGGTGTATAACCCTTACGCCGAACTGATCGAGCTTCCCGATACTGTGTTCAAACCAAGAAGAAGTCTTCCGCTGCTGCTGGGCTTTATCGTGACGGTGACCTTTTACCACCAATATCAACGGGAAGTAAAAACAAAGTCACGCTCTGGTGAGCTTGTCGAACCATACATCGAGAGCAGCCCGGAGGATATCGCAAAGAGCTTTGCCTTGCTAAAGGATGTGCTTTTTGCCAAGAGCGATGAGCTGAGCAGGGCTACCCGGGAGTTTTTGGAGCGGCTTAAAGCAGAGGTAAAGCCCGGGGAGAGTTTTTACAGTAAACAGATCCGTCAGAAGCTGCGCATCAGTGCTACCAGCCTAAAGCGGTATATGGGAGAATTACAAGCTTATGGTTACGTGAAGATCGGTGGGGGCAATCGCTATCGTGGGTATGAGTACAAGGTCATAGACTATAAGGAGTATGAGAAGCTACGACAAGGCATAGAGCAGCGACTTGATGCTATCTTATTAAAAATCAAAAAGATAAGTGGTCCGGTGGTCCACAGTGGTCCAAATGGGAAAGTGGACCACTTAAAAGTAGCACAATCAGTCAGTTAAGGTGAGTGGTCCAGTGGTCCACCGAAAAGAGATATACCCCTGAAAAAAGTTTAGTGTTATGAGGATGAGTGTAAGAGGTGGATATGATCACTTGCTTGAGTCCTATGGTGGATGGCTGGAGGCTTTGAACTACGAAAAGAGCAATGCCCGCTATTCTTTGACAAGGGTAAAACGCTTTGCCAGCTGGTTGGTTGATCATGGGATACAAGGGATGGAACAGGTAAGCAAGGAAGATATCGCGCTGTTCTTTGATGAGCTGGAGCAATGGGT
>CAZCPB010000334.1:0-2339 GCA_964500365.1 uncultured Phycisphaeraceae bacterium | reverse complement strand
CCAGGGGGATGTAAAGCGCTTCTTTGACGATCTTGAAGAAAGGATCAATCCCCGCACGGGTGAGTGCCTGAGTGTGCACAGTCTGAAGGCTTACCAAAAAGAGCTCCGGCGCTTTGGGCGCTACTTGCAGGAAAGCGGCCAGGGCAGCCTTGGGGTGGAGATCAGCTACAGGACCCCGCTTATGATCCAACTAAAGGAAGTGGTGTTTACCCCTGCAGAGATCCAGCTTTTGTACGATAGCTGCCAGGATGATGCTTTTGGCTTAAGGGACCGGGCGATGCTTGCGCTGTGTTATGGATGTGGATTAAGAAGGAATGAGGCTGCAGCGCTTTGCCTTGAGGATGTCTCGCTTAGCCGAGGGCTGTTGTATGTAAAAAAGGGAAAGAACTACCGGGAGCGTTATGTGCCGATGAGCGTGGGGGTAATCAGTGACTTGCGTGAATACCTTCTTGGTGGCCGCACCCAGCTACAAAACCCTTTAAGCGGCAATCACTTTTTTTTGAGCTATGCCGGAAAACCTGTACAGGGCCAAAGCCTGGGGAATCGGTTTAAGCAGTTAAAAAAGCGCTGCAGGATAGAAAAGCCGGGCAGTCTGCATAGTCTTCGCCATAGCATTGCCACGCACTTACTTGAAAGGGGTATGGCCTTAAAACAGATCGCCCGCTTTCTGGGTCACCGCTCCCTGGAGAGCACCCAGATCTATACCCATATCGTAAGGGGATGAAATACCGCTTCTCCATCCAGTTACTGCAAGAGTTAACAGCCTTCCAGGATAGTCTGAAAGAAGAGGGCTATAAGCCGTCCACAGCCCGCCAGCACAGTAACTACGCCGGGATGTTTTTAAGTTGGTTGGGTGGAGAGGGGATACAGGAAGACCAGGCACGTTACCAGGAGGTGATCGCTTTTGTGCAGGAGTTAAAACAGCAGGATCACTCCCCCAGGTTCATCAACAGGGTGCTGCTGGGTATAAGGCAATACTACCGCTACCTGGACTATCCCCATAATCCGGCCTTAGGAGTTCATCTAAAAGGGAGCCACAGAAAGCTCAGGCAGGAGCTGGTTAAGTACAAAGAGCTACAGTGGCTTTATCAGAACTATCCGGCTGAAGATAACAGGGGAAAACGTAACCGGGTGATGTTGGGGCTGATGATCTACCAGGGGCTAACCGTCTGGGAGCTGGAAAAGCTGCAGTTAAAGCACATTAATCTGAAAGAAGTAAAGATCCGTGTACCTGGCAGCAAGCACAGTAATCCAAGGACTTTGGAGATAAAAGCGGCGCAGCTGTTGGATCTTAATGAGTATCTACAGGAGGTTCGCCTTAGGATGTTGAAAGAGATAGAGAAAGAGCGTAGCGGAAGAAAGCCCCGGAAGGTGGATAGAGCGCTACTTGAGGATCAGCTGTTCTTTAGTGAGCAGGGGAGTGAGAAGATCAAAAGTAGTCTGCTACACCTGTTCCGCGGGGTAAAGAAGCTCAATCCTATGATCAGCAGCGCTAAAGTGATCCGCCGGGTGGTGATCACCCATTGGTTGGAGGGCAAGGATGTGAGAGAGGTTCAGTATATGGCCGGACACCGCTATGTGAGTTCCACGGAGCGTTACCAGAGTTACCGGATTGAGGAGTTCGCTGAGCTCTTAAAGAAGTATCATCCTTTGGGGTGAAGAATGCCATACAAAATAAAGAGGGTTTAGCAAAGGACATTTTTGGGGGCTAGTTTTTTTTAATAAGGGAAGCACGATAACTGTAAGCAAAGAGCCTAAAGCACCGCCTATAGCCGCTACTATAATACTTATGAGTATGTCCTGTATGAGTTCCATAATATGAGGCTAAATATAATAAATCAGAGTGGGTAGATGAAAGGACATTTTTTACACTGTTTGATTTAGTGTCTGAATGGACTGTCAATAATGGGCTAACTCTTTGCCAATCATGACAGAATGACTTACACAGACCTGCTGGAATAGTTGTTGAGATACTGCCGTAAACTAAAAACCAGAATATTATGGCTAAGAAAAAGTATCATGTAACAAAAGGAGAAGATGGAAACTGGCGTGGAAAACAAGAAGGAAGTTCCAGGGCTTCCGTAGTGGGAGGTACCAAGAAAGAAACTATGCAGAAAACCATCGAGCTGGCGAAAAAACAAGACGATGCTCAGGTTATTATCCACAAAAAAGATGGCAAGTTCCAGGAGGAGCGCACTTACGGGAAAGATCCCTATCCTCCAAAGGGATAAGGATCTGTTTTATTGCTAATGGGTGGACAATCGCCAACGTTAGCAGGTTAAGCGGTGTTCGGCTTTCCGCCCTCGGCAAGCTGGTGCGCCAGGCCAGCGCGGCCTATT
>CAZCPB010000333.1:0-3527 GCA_964500365.1 uncultured Phycisphaeraceae bacterium | reverse complement strand
CGGTGGTGACCTCGGCGATGTTGCGCACCTGGCTGGTGAGGTTGCCGGCCATGGCGTTGACCGAGTCGGTGAGGTCCTTCCACGTGCCGGCGACGCCGGGGACGACGGCCTGGCCGCCGAGCTTGCCGTCGGTGCCCACCTCGCGGGCGACGCGCGTGACTTCCGAGGCGAAGGAGCGCAGCTGGTCCACCATCGTGTTGATGGTCTCCTTCAACTGCAGGATCTCGCCCTTGACGTCCACGGTGATCTTGCGGGAGAGGTCGCCCGAGGCCACGGCGATGGTGACGTCGGCGATATTGCGGACCTGCGCGGTCAGATTGCTGGCCATCGAGTTGACGGACTCGGTCAGGTCCTTCCAGACGCCGGAGACCTCGCGCACCTGGGCCTGCCCGCCGAGCTTGCCGTCGGTGCCGACCTCGCGGGCCACGCGCGTGACCTCGCTCGTGAACACCGCCAGCTGCTGGATCATGGTGTTGACGATGGTCGCCGAGCGGAGGAACTCGCCCTGCAGAGGGCGGCCGTCCACGTCGAGGCGCACCGTCCGCAGAAGGTCGCCCTGGGCGACGGCGGCGATGGCGCGGGTGACTTCGGTGGTCGGGCGGAGCAGGTCGTCGATGAGCGTGTTGACCGAGCCCTCCATCGCGACCCACGCGCCGTGCTGCATGCCGAAGCGGGCGCGCTGGCGGGTCTTGCCCTGGCGGCCGACGACCTCGCCGACCCGCTCGAGCTCGGCCGCCATGCGCGCGTTGGCCGAGACGATGGAGTTGAAGGTGTCGGCGATCTTGCCCGCGACGCCGGTCCAGTCGCTCGGGAGCCGGACGGAGAAATCCCCCGACTCGACGGACCGAAGCGCGCCCAGAAGCGCGCGCAGAGGCTCGCCGGCGCCGTCATCTTCGATCAGGACGTGCCCGTTCGCAAGCGTGCCCGGCCCGCTCCGCGGATCTGTGTCCTTGTTCTGCAAAGCATGGGCTCCGAAGCAACCATTCACGCGCACGCCCGGCGCATGCAGCGGCAGCGTACACGCTCGCGCGCCCCACGCAGGGCTCGTGAACGCGCTTTCACGGCGCGTCGCGCTCTGCGCTCATCCGGAACGAAGGTCTTTCAGCAGGTCGTCCGCGGATGCTTCGGCGCGTCGAAATCGCGAGGGCCGATGTCCCGCTCGCGGGCTTTGCTCGGTCGACGACCGGCCCGACACGGGACGCCGCCGGAGCGCCGGAAATACGGGGGCTGGGAATAACGGCGTCAACCGCGTCGCACGGGAGGTCTACACGGCAGCGTCACGGGGACCGGCGGCTCCGCTGGCGCCATTCCGTACAGCTCCAGCACCGACTCGCTCCACGCGATCATGCCCGCGGCCACTTGACGGAGGCAGCGAACGATCTCGTTCAGGCCGTCGTCCTTGGCGATGTAGCCCCAGGCGCCGGCGTCGGTCGCACGGTCCACCAGGTCGCGGCTGCACCGGCCGCTCAGCACGAGCACGCGCGCCCGTGGGACCAGTTCGAGGAAGAGGGGGAGCACGGAGATGGGGTCCGGGCCCGGCATCCCGAGGTCGAGCAGGACGAGGTCGGGCTTGAAGTCCGGGCCGCGGGTTAGCAGTTCTTCGGCGCTGCCCAGCGACCCGACGCACGAGTACCTCGCGCCGTCGAGGAGCGAGCGCAGGGCCGCGTTTACCTCGGCGTTGTCGTCCACGCACAGCACTCGCGCGGGGCCCGGGCTGTCGTCAGGCTTGGTCGTGGTCTCCGTCATGAATCCCCGGGGAGTGCGTCCGCCGGCATGTCCGGCGGACACGGGTGCTTCGAACACCGGCCGGCGGCGGTTTGGAGTCGGGGGCTGTCTTTGACGCATTGAGGCGAATCCCTCGGGATATCCGAGAATTTCCCGCGGCAACGACAGTCAGCTCCAGTTCGTGGCCGTGACCGGAAGCCGGTGCTGAAAGGCCTGCGCCCCGGGTCGGGCTCTACAACCTGACGCGGGTTCTGAACTGGATGCCGAGCGAACCCGAGGCAAGCCTGAAAGGCACGACGCCGCGCGTGACGGCGCTGATCTTCGTCCCATTGACGCCGAGGGATGCCCGCAAGGACCCCCGCACTCGGACGGGGCTTCACTGGCCCGGCTCGGCGGCAGCGCGCAGCGACGACGATCCGCACGGAAGCATGCCCGGCGACGGAAACATCCTTGAAAGCAGCGGTTCTTCGCGCCCGCGCGGCGAAGCGCGGCGTCGAGCGAAAATGCCCCCCGAAGGACTCGAACCTTCGACCCGCTGATTAAGAGTCAGCTGCTCTACCAACTGAGCTAGGAGGGCCTCGTTGAAAAGTGTACGCCCCAGCCCCGGGCGGTCCAGCCGGTGACACCCGGCACAACTTCCCCAGGTCGCGCCTGCACGCCAACGCCGCCAGATCTCCTCGCCCGGCGTGCATGGGAGTGCATGGGGTTTGACCGGGTTGTTCGGCGCGACTAACGTCACCACCCGTGGAAACGGGATCGTCGGGGCCTTGTACGGGCCTTTATTCAGTGCCGCGCAGCGCGGCGGGACTTGGTCGGAGCGACTTTCCATGCTTCCAGCATTCCGTCAAAGCTACGGCCGCACCAGAAGGCGCCGCTCGCACCACGCCCTCGAGGTCAAGACCGTCACCGTCTGTCCGCTGAGCGGGATGCCCAAGCAGCACCACCGGGCCTGCAAGGAGTCCGGGTACGTGCGCCCCGGCCTGAAGATCCGCGTCCCCAAGCTCGGTATCGGCGTCGATAACGACTGAGCGGGCCTCCCGCGCGGGCCCGACACACGCGCGGCACATGGGAGCTGGCGCGATGCGGGTGGCCGTGGACGTCATGGGCGGTGATCACGCCCCAGACGCCATCCTCAAAGGCTGCATCGGGGCGATCCCCGACCTGGCGCCCGAGGACGAGCTCGTCCTCGTCGGGCGCGAGGAGATCATCCGTGAGGTCCTCGCCGATCGCGGCGTCAAGGACCCGCGCCTGGTCATCGAGCACGCGCCCGACGTGATCGACATGGGCGAGTCGGCCGCCAAGAGCGTCCGTTCCAAGCCCGACTCCTCGATTGTCCGCATGGCGCTGCTGGGCTCCGAAAAGGCCGACAAGCGCTGCGACGTCGTGCTGTCCGCGGGCAACACGGGCGCCTGCGTCTCGGCCGCGATCATGCACATGCGCCGCCTGCGGGGCGTGCACCGGCCGGGAATCGCGGTGACGTTCCCCGCCTTCCACGGGCCGGTCGTGCTGGTGGACGCCGGCGCGAACCCCGAGGCCAAGGCCAGCCACCTGTGGCAGTACGCGGTGATGGCAGACGTCTTCGCCCGCGAAACGCTCAAGATCGCGCGCCCCCGCATCGCCCAGATGAACATCGGCTCGGAGGAGGCCAAGGGCACGGGGGTGATCAAGCAGACCCGCGACCTGCTCAAGCAGACGCCCGACCTCAACTACGTCGGGTACATCGAAGGTCGGGACCTGTTCAAGGGCACCTGCGACGTGATCGTGACCGACGGGTTCGTGGGCAACACGCTGCTGAAGATGGC
>CAZCPB010000332.1:0-3527 GCA_964500365.1 uncultured Phycisphaeraceae bacterium | reverse complement strand
CCCCGGCGGGGCTGAAGCGGGCGCCGGCCCCGGGACGTTTCCGTCGAGCTCACGCAGCCGCTCGCCCCACGGCGCCGGGCCGTACTCGGGGTGCAGCAGCCGGTGCTGATCGAGCGCGGCCCGCGCGCCGGCCGGGTCGGAGGCGCTCAGAAGCCGGATCGAATGGAAGCGGGCCTCGAAATACTCCGACGATGACGGCGGCAGCGCGCCCACCAGCCGGCGCCACGCGTCGAGCGCCCCGGTCGCGTCCCCGGCGGCCTCGGTCAGCCTCGCGTACCGGCGGAGCACCTCCGCGGGAGGCTTGCCCGCCTCGATCACGCGCCGGTCCAGCCGCAGCGCGACCTCCCGCATCGCGGTGTCCTGCTCGACCTCCCAGGCGGCGAACGCGGCATCGGCCACGTCGTTGCACAGCGCGAGCACACCCGCGTCGGAAAACGCCCCCGGCGTGGAGGCCAGTTGATCCACCACGCGTGTGCCGCTCGCGACCACCGCCCGGGCCGCCTCCGCGCTCGTCGGCGCGGCGCGGAACGCGGCCAGCGCATCGCGGTACACGAGGCGGTCCCCCGCCGCGGCGAAAGGCCCGCCCTTGGCGCGCAGGCTCGCGATGTGCTGCTCGACCAGATCGGACCGGCGCCTCACGAGCGCCGACTGCAGCCGGCGGTAGGTCAATTCGTCCTCCGCGCCGGCCAGATCGAGCTTAATCGCCCCGGCGAGTTGGTCGATCGCTTCCAGGGCGGCGTCGAGGCGTGCCAGGTCGGGCGTCGAGACGCCCATGGCCACCTCGCCGATCTGACGCACGGTGCGCACGAGGCTCTGGGGCGCGTCGGCGGCCGTCCCGGCCACGGCCGCCTGGGCGTCGAGCCGGAGCATCTCGTCGGAGAACTCCAGGAATCTCGACCCCGCCTCGTCCTTGCGGGGGCCCGAGGCCGCTCGGAAGATCCTGAACAGGATGTTGGCCGCCTGACGGCGCGCGGTCAGGTAGAGCGGGGAGGTCGCGGGCACCTGCAGCAGGATTTGAACGGTCTCTTCGTCCGGCAGCAGCCCGGCGCCCGCGCGTTTGAGGAGGAGGCGCGCCGCGTTCTCGCTGTTGGGGAATTCGTTGAGGAACACCGCCGCGGCACGGTCGCGGGCCTCGGCCAGCGAGGGCTTGGCGCCCTCGGCCGCGCGGTCCAGCGCCACCACGCTGTACCACAGCGCGTCGGAGCGCTGGGCGGGGTCGGTGGTCATCGCCGCGGTCGCGTCGAAGCGCTCCGCCGCCTTCTCGAACGATCCGCCGTAGAAGAGTGCGAGGCCGAGCATGAGGGAGGCCCGCGGGCGCTGATCGGCAAATCGCGATGCGTCCGCGCTCTCGACCGCGATCTGGAGGCTCCACGCGGCCTCGTGGTAGCGGTTCACGACCCCGGGGTCGGACGCCGGGTCGGTATCGGACGCCCCGGAGGCGCGGTGCTGCTCGCGGGCCCGGTCGTACGCCTGGAGCCCGCGTACGTATGCGGGGATGAATCCCTCCTGCCCGATCGGGGCCGTGCCGTAGCGCTGCACGAGATCGAGCACGTCGCCGACCTGGCCCTGCGCGATCAGTTCGGAGAGCGCGACCTGCGCCAGCGTCTCAACGGTCTCGGCGCGGCGTTCCCGGTTCCTGGTTTCTCCGAGCGCTTCGAGCGCCAGCACCGCCAGCAGGCGCGCCTCCCACGACAGGAGCGGCGCGCCGGGCGTAAGCCCCACTCCGCTCCGCCGGTGACGAACGAGCATCTCCAGGTCCGCCCACCGGCGTGCCGCGGCGAGCACGACAACCCGCTTGGAGAAGAGCAGGTCGGCGACCGGCTTGGGCAGTTCCTCGGCCGATTCGAGCAGGTCGAGCCAGCGGAGGGCTTCGGCGTCAGCACCCTTGAGGGAAGCGGCCAGGGCGCACCCCAGCGCGGCCCGGGCGACGTGCTCGTACTTCAGGTACGTCTTGGGGACGCGCTCGATCGACGCGGCCCGCCCCGCGGGGGCGTTCAGGATGACGCCGAACGCCTCCTGGGCGCGCGTCGCTCCCGCGGCGTTCCCGGAGAGCAAGGCAAGGTAGTATTCCGTCCAGCCCGCGTAGTAGTGCGCCAGCGACCGCAGCCGTCGCGCCTCGGCGAGCTCCTCGCGCAGGCTTTCGTCCTCGCGTCCAGCCTCTTCCCGCCGCTCGAGCGAATCGACCTTGCGCCCGACCTTGGTGGCGATCTCCTGGAACGTGGGGCCGACCGCGCGCAGCACCCGCTCGGCTTCCTGCTTGTCCTCCGGGCGTGCCAGGCGCATGCGATCGCGTTCGACGGCCTCTTCGGCCCTCAGGTAGCTCGCCTTGGCGAGGTCCAGACGCAGCGCGAACGAATCGGCGCCGGGCACGTTCTGGATCAGCTCGCGCGCCAGCTGCTCGATGACCTGGCGCTCCTGGGGGGCGAGCTTCTGGCCGAGTTGGGCCACGTACAACCGGCCGAGGCGCTCGGCGATCGGCGGGCGCTGCTCGGCGGGCACTTCGCCGAGCCGGCGGCGGAGCTGGGCCCCGAGCAGGGCGTTCAGCTCGCGCTCGGCGAGGTATTCCTCGATGACGGTGTCGGGGGAGGCGGGGTCTTCCTCGGGCGGGGCCGCGCCCGAACGGTCCGCGAGCGCGAGCACCGCCGCCGCGACTGCGATCCCCGTGATGGACCTAGTTCTCGGGCACATAGTTGACCTTGGAGAACCCGGCGTCTCGGGCGGCCTGGAGCGCGGCGGCAGCGGCCTCAACGGTGGCGCGGGCCGAGACCTTGACGAACACGCCCTGATCCTTGGGCAACTGCCGCAGCAGGCCGACGAGCGATTCGCGGTCGGTCAGCACGCGGTCGCCGACGTGGAACACCGGCCGCCCGGCGTCGGAGCGGACCAGGACGATCTGCGGCGCGAGGTCCGAGCGTCCGGTGAGCCGTTCGGTCTGCAACCCCGAAGGAAGTTCGGCCTCGAGTTCGGCGAGGTTGCCGGCCAGAAGGAAATAGAGCAGCAGGAAGAGCACCACGTCGATGAACGCGGTCAGCGGCAGGCGGGGGATGGGCTCGGCGGCGCGACGCTTGAAGCGCATCAGGCGCCCTCCCCCGCGGGGCTCACGCCGCCGGACGCGCTGCCTGATGCGCCGCCGTCGCCCTCGGTCGCGAGCTTCCACGTCCGCACGCCCGACCTCGCGAGCGCCTCGGCGAGCCGGTTCAGCGACGCGGCGGTGCTGGTGCGCTCCGCGCGGACGACCATGTCCAGGCCCGCGCCCTGCGGCGAGAGCGCGAGCAACTCGGAGACCTGGCTCGTAACCTCGGTCAGGGACATGGACTCGCCGAGCAGCCGGTAGCGGTCCGTGCCTTCGACGTCGATGACGACCTGCGACTCGCCCTCGGGCGTGCTGGGCCGGCCGTCCTCCTTCGGAAGGTCCATGGGCTGGCGGCCGGTCTGCGCGAACTGCGAACTGACCATGAAGAAGATGATGAGCAGGAACACGACATCGATCATCGGGGTGAGATCGAACGCGACTTCCTTGAACTCCT
>CAZCPB010000331.1:0-3555 GCA_964500365.1 uncultured Phycisphaeraceae bacterium | reverse complement strand
CCTCCTCCGCCACCGCCACACCACCCCCTTCGAGATGGTCGAGTTCAAGTTCCACATCGCGATGCCCATCTTCATCGCCCGCCAGTGGATCCGCCACCGCACCGCCAACGTCAACGAGTACTCCGGCCGCTACTCCATCATCCCAGACCGCTTCTACGCCCCCTCGCGTGAAGAAGTCCGCAAGCAGTCCGCGGCAAACCGCCAGGGCGGCGAAGAACGCTTCAGCCCCGACAACCCCGACGATGCCCGCACCGCCGAGGACTTCCTCAAGTACCTCGCCGACGCCGAAGCCCTCCACACGCGCTACCTGGAACTGGCAAAGGGGGGGGTCAGCCGCGAGCTCGCCCGCATCGGCCTCCCCGTCAACATGTACACCGAGTGGTACTGGAAGTGCGATCTCCACAACATCCTCCGCTTCCTTTCGTTGCGGATGGATGCCCACGCCCAGTCCGAGATCCGTGACTACGCCAGCGCCATGTACGACCTGCTCGCCCCGATCGTGCCGCTGACCCTGGAAGCCTGGCGCGACTACGAGTTCGACGCCCTCCACCTCAGCCGCGCCGAGGTCGAAGCCCTCCGGGATGCCCTCTCGGGCGGCCCCGGAGCCCTGCCAAGCGAGAACAAGCGGGAGCAGGCCGAATGGGCCGCCAAAGCCGGGCGGCTTGGCCTGCCGGGCGTACCCGCTTCGCCCGCGGCGACCGAGCCTCGCCCCACCGCCCCAGAGCCCCGCGCCCGCTCATAACGCGGCCCACGACGACGCCCGCGACACCCCCGCACCGGGGCTCCTTCGTGAGCCCACCGGGCCCTCGCTCCGCGCCGGCCCCGCCGCGGCCGGTTCAGGGCTGGATCGGTCCCGGAATCCCGGCCTTCCCCGCCCGCCCCACCGCTTCACCGGGTGATCGGACGCAAAAAAACTGCCTTCATCCGGCCACTTTTCTGGCATCCCCACGGTCCTGTTGTACTTTCCACTTGGGTCAGGAACGAGTCGCACGTTCTCGACGATTGTGTGTTTTCAAGACAAAACCTTGGAAGACTTGCGAGGAGATTTTCAGATGAAGAAGGCAGCTGCGCTCATTGCTCTTGCCGGTTTCGCCGGCTCGGCCCTGGCTCAGGGCTCCGTCACCCAGATCAAGTTCATGGTCCGGCCCTTCGGCTCGACCGGCGCCTGGTCGGAGACCCTCACGCTCCAGAGCCCCAACCTCGTCGACCCGATCGACGTCGAGGTCGGCGCGTTCTACTTCCGTAACTCGGGCTACGGCCTCTCGACCGTGATCCACAGCATCACCGGCTCGCCTTACAGCGCGGCCAACGGTGACGCCGTGACCGTCCTCGACGACAACCCGACCAGCTCGCTCCACCCGGACGGGCGCGTCGGCAACTTCAACTTCGGCGGCCAGTTCCAGGTCGTCTACCACACCGGCACCAGCGGCACCGATGCCAACCGCTTCCGCATCGCGGCCAACGGCAACCCCAACGACGTCGCCGCCGGCGGTATCTCGGTCAAGCAGAACACCCCTGTCGCCCTCGGAACGAACTTCGACACCACCGACGGCGTGCTCGGCTACCACTTCAAGCTCAGCCTCGCCTGCTACAACGCCGGCGCGGCCCGCCAGGTCACGATCACGGCCCCCGACGCCAAGATCAACTCGTTCACTGTCTACAGCTCGGCCGCCTCGACCACCGCGACCAACATCAAGACGTCCCTCTCGCCCACGGTCCCCGCGACCCTGAACGTCTCGTGGGTCCCGGCCCCCGCTTCGCTCGGCCTCCTGGGCATGGGCGCTCTGGTCGCCGGCCGCCGTCGCCGCTGATCACGCTAGTTCGGTAACAGTTCGGAACGAACCGACCTTCGACATCTCAAAGAACCCCGCCCGGCGCCCAGCCGGCCGGGGTTTTTTTTGTGATTTGCGCAAGAACACGCCAAATACCCTTGCAAGCGCCCGAGGCCCCGACTAAATTGGGACCCGGGTCAGGAGTCCCATTCGTTCACCGTTTCCATTCAGTATTTCTGTCAGTAGTGAGGAGAATCAAGATGAAGAAGGTTGTTGCTCTGGTCGCTCTGGCGGGCATCGCCGGCACGGCGGCCGCCCAGACCACGAACATCATGTACAAGGTTCGCCCCTTCGGTTCGTCCGATCCGTGGGTGAGCGCTGCGTCCTACGTCAGCCCCAACCTCGTGGACCCCATCGTCCTTGAGGTCGGTGCGTTCTACTACCGGAACACGGGCTACGGCCTGTCGACCGTCGTCCACAGCATCTACGGCTCGCCCTACAGCGCCGCCAACGGCGACGCGGCCGAAGTGCTCGACGACAACCCGAGCAGCACCCTCCACCCGGACGGTCGCGTCGGTAACTTCAACTTCGGCGGCCAGTTCCAGGTCGTTTACCACACCGGCACCACCGGCGTGGATGCGAACCGCTTCCGCATCGCGGCCAACGGCAACGCCAACGACGTCGCCGCCGGCGGCATCTCGGTCAAGCAGAACACCCCCGTCGCCCTCGGCTCGAACTTTGACACGACCGACGGCGTCCTCGGCTACCACTTCAAGCTCACCCTCGCCTGCTACAACGGCGGCGCTGAGCGCACGATCACCATCGACACCCCCACCAACAAGGTGAACTCCTTCACGGTGTACAGCTCGGCCGCGTCGGCCACCGCGACGAACATCAAGGCGTCGCTCTCGGCCACCAGCCCCGCGAGCATCACGGTTCGCTGGGTCCCGGCCCCCGCCTCCCTCGGCCTCCTCGGCTTGGGCGCGCTGGTCGCCGGTCGTCGTCGCCGCTAATCCCCTGTAGCGGTAACGATCACACTGCCTCTACGCTCCCCGTCCGGGCAACCGGACGGGGAGTCTTGTTTTTGGCCGGCCGTCGACGGATCAAACCGCGGTCGCCGCCGCCGTGACGAGGTTCCGGACCTCGCGTGACGGGTCAGCTACGGATGTCACGTCAGTACTTCAGCACCGCGTGGACGTCCCCGAACTCGCGTACCCGCCCTCGCCCACCGAGCCCCGCCAGCTCGATCAGCACCGTGATCCCCTCGATCCGGGCGCCCGTCCGAAGCGCCAACTCGCAGCACGCGCGCAGCGTCCCTCCCGTCGCCAGGAGATCGTCCACGATCAGCACCCGCTGCGCCGCCGTCATCGCGTCCGAGTGAATCTCCAGCCGGTCCGTGCCGTACTCGAGCGCGTAGTCCGCCCCGTGCACGCTCCGCGGCAGCTTCCCCGCCTTGCGGATCGGCACGAACCCCGCCGACAGCGCCTGCGCGATCGCCATCCCGAAGATGAACCCGCGCGACTCCGCCCCCACCACCAGGTCGACCCCCCGCCCCCGGAACGGGTTGGCCATCAACTCGACCGCGAGCGCAAGCCCGCGCGCATCCGCCAGGAGCGGTGTGAAATCCTTGAACACGATGCCGGGCTTCGGAAAGTCCGGCACATCCCGAATCAACCCCCGCAGATACTCATTCACCGCGACACCTCACCAGGCACGAAATCGCTCTCGATCCGACATCCGACATCCGACATCCGACATCCGACATCCGACATCCGACATCCGA
>CAZCPB010000330.1:0-3585 GCA_964500365.1 uncultured Phycisphaeraceae bacterium | reverse complement strand
CTTCTTCGCTGACCAAGCTACGCGATCTATCCGGCCTTGCTATCCGGTTCTCCTCGCTTCTCGGTACTGGGTCCAAAAACCCCGCTCCCCCCGCCAAGGACGCGGGGGGAGGCAAATCTGCGCTCCCTGCGGAGCCGGGGAATCAATCTGGTTCGGGATTGTATCCCGATCTAGGCGATGTCCTCCCATCCCTTCCCCGTATGGCCGGCGTAATCTAAATATGGGACCGGATTTCGTCGCCGGTTTTCACGTAAGACGAAACCAAGCAGGTGCATGTAGAAGAACATGAAGCCGCGTCCGGGCGGAGTCGACTCCACCAATCCCCTTTTGTCATGCACCTGAATTAGCCCACGACCAACCACGTAGATGCGGTCAATCAGCGTGACTGGGAGCTTAAGTTCGTCCGCGACGCTTGTCAGGCGAGCGTGCTCCGCACTTAGCCAGTTGGTGCCAGACAGGTCAGTCGCGTGGCTGAATATGGAATGGAAGTATCGAGCCTGGCTGTTTGCAGATACCCCATTTTCTCGCCGTGGAGAGAGCGGGAGTTTGAAGGGCCTAAGGGTCATGAGCTTGGCTGACGCCCGAAGAGATTTCGCGAGTTCAGCGCGCGTGAGCGTACTCTTGACTTCGATGCTGGTGAGGAGCGCCTCGGCCGGTAGCAGCGCCGATCCGTCTGCGACGATCGCATGGTTCCGCATCTTGTCGTACACCATGATGTCCAGTTGTGGACTGCGCGTGCCCCCGGAGTCGACGACTTCCCCACCAGAGACTCCATACGCCTCGGGAAGGTGCGCTCGCAGAAACTCAGCTAGGGACTGCTCTCGCGCAGTTCCCTTGGTTCCAGTATGCTCAAATGCGCTACTTTTCAGGAAATCCGCGGCGAGTTGCTGGATGGCCGCACCAAAGGAATCGCCGAACACCTGCAACGGGTCTCTTCGCCGCTTTCGCTGTCTGCGAGATAGCTGAGTTGTCGCCAATGCCATCGGGAAGGAGCGGGGCGGCGGCAGGGCATCACCATTGCCGCTGTTGTCGGGGCCATGTGTCGCTTTTGCCTTTCCATCTTGAGGGGCGATTCCGCTCATCTAGGCATGGTACAGGGTGCGGGTGGTCGGGACTATTTCCCGTGGCAGGTTGCCGGGACATCCTTGGCGTGGAGGGGGGTGGCAAACCGTGCCGAGGGGCCGATCGCGCCGTCTTACACACCACGCGTCGGCGGAAGCGCGCCATCATGTATCCGTCCCCACCTCATCGCAGGGATCGCGAGATCGTCCACTCCGCGCAGCGCGGGAAGAGAACCAGGTGCACGTGTTCCGGCATGACCACGTAGGCGACGACCGCGGTGCCGGTCAGCGTCCGCATGGAATCGAGAGCCGCGACAAAGGCGTCCTTGATCCTGTCGTTCCTGAACAACTCCAGTTGCCTGTAGGTCGAGAACGTCAGGTACCGGAAGTCCCCGAGGCGCTCGATCCGTTTCAGCTTTTTGCGTCGTGCGCCGAGGGCGCGGAGGCGGATCGAGTGTTCATCGCGCGATGGTCCGGGCGCGTGATTCGCCACGGGCGCCAGCGTATCACGAGCGGGGGTAGAGGCGGTAGCATCGGTGCGCCGCGGGAGGACGGGTAGAAAAGGAGAGCGGGTAGGCGCGGCGACCGATGGCACCCGGCGGGGCTTGCCCGTCGGGGCGGGCGGGGTCACTTCGGTTCGGGGGTGATCTGCAGGACGATCTTGCCGCGGGTGTGGCCGGTTTCGATCTGGTCGTGGGCCTTGCGGGCGTCGGCGAGGGGGAGGGTCTGGGAGACTTCGGGGCGGAGCTTGCCCGCGTCGATCAGGGCGGCGATCTCTTCGAGCTGGAGGGCGTTGGGCTTGACGAGGATGCCGGTGGCGCGGACGCCCTTGTCGGTGGCCCGGTCGGGGTCGGGCTGGCCGACGATCGAGACGAGGATGCCGCCTTTGGCGAGGCAGTCGAGGGAGCGGGCCTGGGTCGGGCCGCCGACGGTGTCGAGGACGATGTCGATGTCCCGGGCGATGTCCTCGAAGCGCTGGGTGGTGTAGTCGATGGGCTCATCGGCGCCGAGGGAGCGGAGGAAGTCGATGTTCTTCGTCGAGGCGGTGGCGTAGACCTTGGCGCCGCGGGCCTTGGCGATCTGGACGGCGAAGTGGCCGACGCCGCCGGAGCCGCCCTGGATGAGGACGGACTGCTGCGTGGCGGGGTTGTCGGCGAGGCCGCCGGCGTCGATCAAGGCCTGCCACGCGGTGAGGGCGGCGAGGGGGACTGCCGCGGCGTCGGTGTGGGAGAGGCGCGCGGGCTTGCGCGCGGCTTCGGGTTCCTTGACGATGGCGTACTCGGCGTAGGCGCCTCCGCGCTGGAGGCTGAGGTAGGCGAAGACCTCGTCGCCCGGCTTGAACCTGGTCACGCCCTTGCCGAGTTCCTCGACGGTGCCGGAGAGGTCGTACCCGGGGATCACGGGGAACTTTGGTGCGCGGCCGAAGCGGCCCGAGCGGACCTTGGCGTCGACGGGGTTGACGCCCGCGGCGTGGACGCGGACGAGGAGTTCACCGTCGGCGGGCGTCGGGCGCGGGGCGTCTTCGAGGACGAGGACCGAGGGCTCGCCCGTCTCGTGGTAGCGGACGGCTTTCATGCTGGCCGCGGCGGGCGGCTGGGCGGATGAGAGGGCCGCGGCGAGGAGGGCGAGGAGGTGGAGTGGCATGGTGTGTTTCCCGGGGTCTGAGATCATTGTGCGGGGCGAGGGGGGAGGCGAGATCGCGGCGTGGGCGATCGCGTTGTCGAGGGCGGCTGCGGCCCGCGAAGGGCCGCCACCCGCTGCGCGGGTTCATCACCCGGTCGGCGAGGTTCCCCGGGCTTGCTCGCGGACTCGCGGCGTCCGGGGCTACCTGCATTCGGCCCGCCGCGCGGGCCGAGATCGGGCCCGGAACATGCGGACGCCCCCGAGATGTGGGGGAGTTCGCCCCCGTTCGTCGGCCCGTATCATGCCCCCGCCGATGGCCCGCGCGCAGCCCACGTTTTTCTATCGCTACGTCCTTTCGGAGCTGTGGCGGCTGATTGCGCTGAGCACGGCGGTGCTGGTGGCCGTGATCGCCTTTGCCGCGGCGATCAAGCCGCTGGCGGACGGCAAGCTGACGCCGCTGGAGGCCCTGAAGTTCATGGGGCTGGCGGTGGTGCCGATGCTGCAGTACGCGTTGCCGTTCGCGGCGGGCTTCGCGGCGACGATCGCGTACCACCGTCTGAGCCACGACAACGAGCTGCTGGCGGCGTACGCGGGGGGGATCAGCCACCGGTCGGTGCTGGCGCCCGCGGCGATCAGCGGCCTGGCGTTGTCGGGCGTGCTGATCGTGCTGCTGCAGGTGGCGATCCCGAGGTTCCTTCAGAGCATGGAGCGGATGGTGACGCTGGACGTCGCCAAGATGCTGGTGAACAACGTCGCGGGCGGGCAGGCGGTGGACGTCAAGGGGCAGTTGATCTACGCGGACCGCGCCACGCCGCTGGCCCCCGCGCCTGATTCGGGCGCGCGCGACGAGCTAGCTCTCTGGGGCGTCGCCGCGGCACGGCTGGACAAGCAGGGGCGGGTG
>CAZCPB010000329.1:2214-3602 GCA_964500365.1 uncultured Phycisphaeraceae bacterium | reverse complement strand
GTCGTCGGTCAGGTTCCCCACCGCGTCGTAGGCCAGGGTGTAGTCGTTCCCCCCCCCGCGGCGTCGATGTCCCGGGCGGTGAGTTCGTTGGCGGTGTTGAAGGTGCGGGTGCATGCGTTTGCCGTGGGCCCGGGGAGGGCCCGGGGGCAGACGCCGCGGCTCGCTTCGCTACGCTGTCGGCATGACGACGACGAAGCGCATCGGGATTCTCACCGCCGGGGGCGACTGCCCCGGCCTCAACGCCGTGATCCGTTCCGTGAGCCGCTGCGCGATCGCGCGCGGCATCGAGGTCCACGGGATCGCGGACGGGTATCTGGGACTGATGGAGGACCGCGTCGAGCGGCTGACGGACGAGCGGCTGTCGGGGATCCTGACCCGCGGCGGGACGATCCTGGGCACGTCGAACAAGTGCGACCCGTCGCGCTACGCCGAGGGGCGGGACAGCGCGGGGAACATCGTCTTCGAGGACCGCACGATGGCGTGCCTCGAGACGGTCGCGCGGCACGCGCTCGACGCGGTGGTGGTGGCGGGGGGGGACGGGAGCATGACGGTCGCGTCGAAGCTGATCGCGTTCGCCGAGTCGAAGGCGCGCCCGATGAACTTCATCGGGATGCCCAAGACGATCGACAACGACCTGTGGGGGAGCGAGTTGACGTTCGGGTTCCAGACCGCGGTGTCGATCGCGACCGAGGCGCTGGACCGGCTGCACACCACGGCCGCGAGCCACCACCGGGTGATGGTGGTGGAGGTGATGGGCCGCAACGCGGGGTGGATCGCGCTGCACGCGGGGGTGGCGGCGGGGGCGGACATCATCCTGATCCCGGAGATCCCCTTCCACCTCGACCGGGTGTGCGGGGCGGCGATCGAGCGGCGGCGTCGCGGCAAGCATTTCACGATCGTGTGCGTGGCGGAGGGCGCCAAGCCGGCGGGCGGGGCGCAGTTCGTCGCGCGCAACGACCCGACGAGCCCGGACCCGATCCGGCTGGGGGGGGTGGCGAAGTACCTGTCGGACGAGATCGAAGGGGCGACGGGCTTCGAGTCGCGCCACGTGGTGCTGGGGCACGTGCAGCGGGGCGGGACGCCCATTGCCGCGGATCGCGAGCTGGGCACGCGCCTGGGTTTCCACGCGGTCGAGATGCTGCTGGGGGGGAAGCGGAACCGGGTGGCGGTGATCCAGCAGGGGAGGGTGACGGACATCGCGCTGGCGGTGTCGGCGCGGCAGAGGACGGTGCCGCCGGACGATGAGCTGCTGCGGGCGGCGCGGGGGATCGGGATCGGGTTCGGGGACTGAGGGCGAGCATGGCGCGCGACATCACGCGCATCCCCACCTGCGGGGGCTTCCTGTGCGCGCCGGGGGTGTTGGGCCTGTGCGGCCGCAAGACCGCGGG
>CAZCPB010000329.1:0-2204 GCA_964500365.1 uncultured Phycisphaeraceae bacterium | reverse complement strand
ACCGCGGGGTGCGGCATGGCATCCCACGCGCGACCGCGCGCCGCCGGGAAGAGGCCCGCGACGGATCCTCGGCAGAATCGGGTACGTCAACGCCGAAGCGTTCGAGGCGACCGCCGCTGCGGGCAGATTCATGCAGAATCAGGCCGAGCCGAGAAAGCGCCCCGCCCTGAACGCCCCGGCGATCGCGATCGGTACCTCGGCCTGCGCGAGCGTGACTCTGGCCCTGTTCGCCTCGATCGCCGCCTTGAATTCGGCTTCCTGCGCGAGCGCCAGGGCGCGGCGCTTCTCCGCCTCCGCCTGGAAGCGGGACTTGTCCGCGATGGCCTGGTCGGTCTGCAGTTTGGCCCCGATGTTCTCGCCCACGTCGATGTCGGCGATGTCAATCGACAGGATCTCGAAGGCCGAACCGGCGTCGAGGCCCTTGGCCATCACGGTCTTCGAGATCGTGTCGGGCTTCTCGAGGACGTCCTTGTAACTCCGGGACGAGCCGATCGTGGTCACGATCCCCTCGCCGACGCGGGCGATGATGGTTTCTTCGGTGGCGCCGCCGACCAGGCGGGAGATGGCGGTGCGGACGGTGACGCGGGCCTTGGCCTTGAGCTGGATTCCGTCCTGCGCCACAGCGTCGATCGTGGAACGGGGACCCCCGGCGCGCGGGCAGTCGATGACCTTGGGGGTGACGCTGGTCTGCACGGCGTCGAAGATGTCGCGCCCGGCCAGGTCGATCGCGGTCGCCACGTTCCAGGGCAGTTCGATCATGGCCCCGCGGGCGGCGATCATGGCGGAGATGACGAGCCCGATGTCCCCGCCGGCAAGGTAGTGGGTTTCAATGGCGTTGGTCGAGACCTCGGTGCCGGCCTTGATCGCGCGGATGCGCTCGCCGACCACCCGCCGCACGTCCACGTTGCGCAGGCGCATCCCGATGATTTCCAGCACCCCGACGTGCGCGCCGGAGAGCGTGGCCTGGATGTACAGGCTGATGAACCGGCCGATCCAGACCACGAGGACGAGGGCGACCAGAGCGGCCAGGACGGCGCCGATCACCAGGGCCAGGTTGGATCCGGACGATTGGGCGAGGACGTGCACGGCGGAACCTCAGGCGGATGGTCCGCACGTGGGTGTGAGCCTCGGGGCGCTGCGGGCGCGTCGGTGTGCCCGGCCCGCGGTCCGCAGAAGCGCGTCGCGCGCGCGCTCGGGCCCGGTGCTCCGCCATGAGCGGGACGCTCGAACCGTCGTGACCGCGCCGCGACGTGACAATACTACCCTACCCGGGTATAGTTTCCACCTTCCCCCGCGGGGCTCGTGGCCGGAGCGTACCGGCCTGCCGCGGACCGGCGTGCGATCCGCGAGCGTGCGTGCCCCCGAGACCGTATGGAATGAGCACCGATCCGCGGCAGAAGACCGTACGCGCCAGGATGCCGGCGCGCTCCACCGACGCCGCGAGAAAGCCGGCAGGGCGCGCGGTCGCCCGGTCCGGTTCCGCGGCCACCGCGGCCAGCGTGGCGCAGCTCCGCCGGGCCAAGGGCCAGGTCGAGGGTGTTGAGCGCATGATCAAAGACGGGCGGTACTGCGCGGACATCATCGTGCAGATCATCGCCGCCCGCGCCTCTCTGCAGGCCGTCGCCAAGGCTCTGCTGAAGGACCACCTCAGGTCCTGCCACATCGCGGCGATCAAGAACGGCGGGGCCGCCGCGGACGCGATGTATCAGGAATTGCTCGACCTGGTGTCGAAGATGGCGAAGTGATCTCCGGGCGGGCCCCGCCCGGGCATCGCTCTCGGCGTGCCGATCAGGAGTTGACTCGTGGACGGGCCAATCCGCGTCATCCACCAGCGCGCAGGAAGCTCCCTTCCCGGCACCTGCACGCACGATCCGTGTTCACGGCCGGCCTCCGCGGGCGGGGTTGTCGAAGGGCCCGTCGGCGCGGTCGAGGCGGCCGCGACGGGAATCGCTCACAGGGAACGCTCGCGCCACTACGAGAGCTCAATGAACACGTCTCAATGCCCTGAATCCAAGCTGTCCGACGCGAGGATTGATCCTCCTCGATCCCCCATCGGTTCGCGCATCGGCACGCTCCTGGCCATCATCGTGCCGCTGCTGGGGGTGGTGGCCGCGATCGTCCTGCTGTGGGGCGTGGGGTTCGGTTGGGTCCACCTGGGCCTGTTGGTCGGCGGGTACATCGTGACGGGGCTGGGCATTACCGTC
>CAZCPB010000328.1:0-3689 GCA_964500365.1 uncultured Phycisphaeraceae bacterium | reverse complement strand
ATCTCGATGACCTATTCCGACTTGAGCGGCAACTACACCGCCAGCAGCGCCACCACGGGCACGTACACCGCCTACGCGGTGGACATGCCCGGCATCCTCCGCAGCGCCGGCAACGTCTCGCGCCTGGTCCCCGCCAACGGCGTCGCCGACTTCCAGCCCGGGTTCGTCGGCGGTGGTGATTTCGCCGACTTCGTGCTCACCCTCAGCGTCAACCACGGCACCTCGACCGGCACGGGCTCGGGCAGCTTCATCGCCACCGACGCCGACGGCGACTCCATCACCGGCAACATCACCGGCGACTGGATGATCGAGGGCAACTACATCGCCTTCGTCGGCACGATGTCCAACGTCCTCCTCAACGATGTGAGCGAGGACGACACGTTCGACGGCTCCAACACCGGGTCCTGGAGCACGCTGTTCCCGGGGTTCCCGGCGCAACCCTTCAACGGCGCCGTCGTCAAGCTCACGGAGCAGACTTCCAACTTCTTTCAGTCCAATTTCTCGAACGCCGCCACCGGGCTCTCCGCACAGATCACCGTCATCCCTCTCCCCTCCGCCGCGCTGGCCGGAATGATCTCCCTCGCCGGCCTGGGCGCGGCCCGCACGTTGCGGCGGCGCGCCACCTGACGCGGGAGTGCCCGACCGGGCGCGCCCCCTCCAACTCCACCCGGGGGCGCGCCCGGCGCGCGCCGGCGCAGGCCACGCGCTTCCTCGCCGTGCTGCTCGGCTCCGACTGGTGGAATCGCCGGCGACGGCCTCACCGCTCGATTCACTCCACCGGCGCCCACTCCACGCCCTTCAACTCCAAGAGCCGCGCGCACACCGCCGCGAGCACCTTCGCCTCTTTCTCGGGCTCGCCGAACAGGCCGACCCGCGCCTCCATCTTGATTTCCGTCGTCGGCTCGTGGCTGGTCCGCCACACCCGCAGGCTGCCGCGCTCGTCGGTGATGGTCTTGACGTAGAACACGCGCTCGTCCAGCGAGGGGGTCTCGTCGAGGAGCACCGCCATCTCGGCGTTCGGAACTCCCACCTCGACCGCCGCGTCGACGTCGTTCCAGTCGGCGACGATCGACGCGGTCCGCGGCGAGCCGAAGTTGGGGCCGACGAAGCGCGCACCCTCCGTCGGCGTCGAGCCGCAGCCCGGCGCGAGCCACGCCGCGAGATTCAGCACGACGGCCGCGCCCCGCGCCGAACTAGAATTGCCCTTGGCCACGCGCGTGCTCCCCGGGGCGGCCCCCGCTCACGCCGTGATCGTTCGCTCCGCAGCGCGCCGGGGCGAACCCGCAGGGTGCGCGTGTCGGAGAGAGCGGTGGAAGTCACGGTCAGAGTTCCGTCGGGCGCCGACCGCGTCGGCGTCGTCGGAACCAGCGAACGAAACCTGAAGATGCTCCGCGAGGCCCTCGGCGTCGGCGTCACCGCCCGCCAGGGCTCGGTCTCGCTTCGCGGCAGGCCGGGCGCCGTCGAGGTCGCCCGGCGCGTCATCGAGCGCCTCGGCGAGATGAAGGGCCGGTCCGTGACACGCCACGACGTGCTCAACCTGATCGCCGAGGAGAGCGCGACCGTCGACCCCGCCGAGTTCGAGCCCGATGCGCCCCACGGCGAGCCCGCCGACCGGCCGAGCACGGCACGGACCAACGCGGCGCCGTGGAACGGCCAACTGGCCGTGTATGCCGCGGGCCGGCCCGTCCGCCCCAAGACGCCCAACCAGGAGCGCTACCTCGAGGCGGTCCGCGACCACGACCTCGTCTTTGCCATCGGCCCCGCGGGCACGGGCAAGACCTACCTCGCCGTTGCCGCGGCGGTCCACCTTCTCAAAAGCGACCGCGCCCGCAAGGTGATCCTCGTCCGGCCCGCGGTCGAGGCGGGCGAAAAGCTCGGTTACCTGCCCGGAGATGTGCAGGCGAAGGTGAACCCGTACCTCCGGCCCCTGCTCGATGCCCTCCACGACATGATGGACTTTCCCACCATCCGGAGGTTCATGGACAACGACGTCGTCGAAGTCGTCCCGCTCGCCTACATGCGCGGCAGGACACTCAACAATGCCGTGGTCATCCTCGATGAAGCGCAGAACACGACCCGCGGACAGATGAAGATGTTCCTGACCCGTCTGGGGCACGGCTCAAAGATGATCGTGACCGGTGACATCACCCAGATCGACCTCCCGGATCCGAACGATTGCGGCTTGGTCGAAGCGATCCGAATTCTCGCCAAGACCCCGGGCGTGGGGTTCGTGGCACTCGACCGGGGCGATGTGGTTCGGCATCCCCTGGTGCAACGGATCGTGGACGCCTACGGCCTTGATGTAAGCCGTACACAACCTTGACAGAGCGGTCGAATTTACCTATTGTACGAATTATGATAGGTATATTAGTCCTATAACACAGCCGGTAATCTCCAAGTGCGGTCGTACGACCGCCGATCTCGTCCGGTCGGTATGCTTCATCCGTACCGAGTGAGCGGCACCCGCGCCGGCAGGGCGACACCGCCCGGACCGGTGCCACGGCGAATGGCCAAGGACACGACCAAATCCACTTCCCGGGCCGAGGCGATCAAGCGGTCGGTGCGGCAACGGCGTTCGCTCTCGGGGCTGGTGACACGGGCCGAGGACGAGGGCGTGGACCTGCCCAGGCTGGTGTGGGCGCTGGCGATCGGCCTGGCGATGGTGGTGATCTGCGGGGGCCTGGCGATCTGGGCGCGCGAGCGGCCTCTGGTGGCCGTGGGACGGGTGATGGACACCACCCGCACCGTGCGCGTCCCGCTGAACCTGCCGGACATCGCGGCGACCGAGGCCGCCCGCGACAGCGCCCGCCAGAGGACCCCGTGGGTGTACGTCGCCGAGTCCGGGGTGCTGGACGAAATCGAATCGTCCATCCGCAATCTGCCGCGCACGCTCTCGTCGGTGCAGACGGTCGAGCAACTCGAGCCGGCGATCCGGGAGCAGTTCCGTCTGACGCCCGAGCAGGTTTCGTCCGTGCGTGCGGAGACGGCCGACCCGCGCATGATCCAGTCGTGGGACAGCCGGGTCGCCCTGCTCATGGCGCAGCTCAAGCTCCGCCCCCTTCTGGACGCGACGACGTGGCAGCGGTCCATGCAGGAGGGCCTGCACACCGAGGTTCGCCTGCGGCTGGGGGGCGACGTCAAGGCCGTGCGCCGCTCGGAACTCGTCAACGTCGAGGACGCCGCGCGCCTCGCCGAGGCCGCCGGGATCATGGCCCGCGACGCCGGCTTCAGCGGCGCGGCGCGGGAAGTCGTCGTCAACCGGCTGACGGTTTCGCCGCGGCCGACGTTCCGGCTCGACGCCGCCGCGACCGCCGCGGCAAAGGAAGACGCCGCCGCGGCCGTTCCGCCTGTTTTCCAGAGCAATCCGGTCGGCCAGGTGATGTTCCGTCGCGGCGAGGTGCTTACGGGGGCCCAGTTCGACCTGTACCGCGCCGAGATGCGCGCGTTCGGCCAGAGCGAGGACGGGTGGATGGTGTGGCTGCGGCGCGCCGGCGTGCTGGGGATCGTCTCGGCCGTGACGCTCGCGCTCGCCGGGTACATCGGGCTGTTCTGCGCCCGGATTCGCGCCAACGCGGCGCGGATGTCGGCGCTCGCGGGCCTGTTCGCGCTGACGCTGGCGATCGCCTGCGCCGGCACCGCCCTCGACCCGGGCCTGACGGGAACGCTGATTCTGCGTCTTGCCCTTGGCC
>CAZCPB010000327.1:0-3735 GCA_964500365.1 uncultured Phycisphaeraceae bacterium | reverse complement strand
GCCCGGCCCGTCCCCTCCGTCGCGGTGGTCAATCCCGTCAGACGCGGGGGCGCATCGTTCCCTGACCGCGGGGCACCTTGACCTCGGGCGAAGTTTCGCCCACGGTGTGGACATCCTCCGCGCCCTGGTCACGCAGGAGGTTCTCGGCGCGTTTCGTGTCGTCCGAACTGTCGGTGTGCACCGCGATCAGAACGTTGCCCCCCAGGATCTTGCCTTCGTAGCGCTTGGCCTCGTACTCCGGGATGCCGAGGCCGATCAGCGTTCCCCCGAGGCCACCGACCGCGGCGCCGACCGCCGCGCCGCTCAGCGTGGCAAGGATCGGACCGGCGGCGAGGAGTGGCCCGACACCGGGAATGGCCAGGGCGCCGATCCCGGCGAGCAGGCCGAGGGCCCCCCCGACGACCCCGCCCGCCCCGGCGCCCGTCGCGGCGCCCTCGGGCGCCTTGGTCTGCTTCACCGTCCCGAGCCCGCCGGCTCCCTGGGAATCGGAGGCCAGGGCCGAGATGGCGCTGTACGGGAAGCCCGCGACACGCAGCGCTTCGACGATGCGCGAGGCCTCGTCGCGGGATTGTGCGATTCCGAACACCGAGGTTCCCATCGGATCCACTCCTTGTGTGGTGCCGGCCCGAGCGGGCGCGGTCAGCTCTTGACTTCGAGTTCGTTGACGACCCTGTTGACGCCGGCCGTCGCCCTTGCGATCGACGCGATGGCGTCCTTCTCGGCCTGCGTCTCCACCGGGCCACGGAGCACGACGACCCCGTCCTTGGTGATCACTTTGCAGTTGTGGGCGTTGGTCGAGAGCGCCGAGTCGGCCACCAGGGCCTTGCGGATCTCCGCGGTGATGCGCAGGTCGGTCTCGTTCTCGCCCTGCGTGATCGGGGTGGGCGTGCCCTTGTCGGCGTCGCCGGTGTTCCGAGCCGTGTTGTCGGCCCCGGACGGCGCGGAGTCCTTGGGTGAGGCCTTCGAAGCGCTCGGCGGCGGCGGGGTTTCGCCCGTCCTGGCGGGCGGGGTGGATGCGGCCGGGGGAGGGGTCGGGGCGACGTCGGGTTTGTCCCGTTCCTCGCACCCCTGCGCGGCGAGCACGCCCGCGAGCGCGACGAGCAGGTGGATCACGTGAACAACGTTCCTGGGTTTCATAGCTGAGGTCTCCCGGGCGGTGAGATCGCTTTCTCGCGCCCACGGCTCCTTGCGGGGCGCGCCGGCCCGGCGCGGTGAAGCGCGCATGAAGGGAACGACATTCTCCGCGCCACGGCGCGCGACCCGAACTGACGTCGCACGAGTGAACCGAAGGATGACTCGACTTTCACCGCGTTGCCGAGACCCCTTCAGGGCCATCGGGGATAGTGAGTCATGCCGGGACCCGCCGCGGAGATGCGGACCCGCTTCAGGAGATTCACGATGCCACGCGGTGACAAATCGTCCTACACGCCTAAGCAGAAGCGGCAGGCACACCATATCGAGGAGTCCGCGCGGGAGCGCGGCCACTCCGAGAAGAAGGCCGCCGAGATCGGCTGGGCGACCGTGAACAAGCAGGACGGCGGCGCCAAGGGCGGCAACCGCTCGGGGTCGAGCCGCTCCTCGGGCCGTTCGCGCCGCGCCAAGTCTTCCCGCTGACTTCGTACCACCTTTGCCCCAGGCACATTCCCCGGAGCCCGCGCGCGGGACGCGCGCCGGCCCGAACAAGGAGGATCGTTCGATGGAAACGCGCACCGTTGCACCGAACAACCCGGACCTCGAACTGATGCGCAGAGTGGCCGCCAACGACCAGCGGGCCGTCGCGGAGCTGTACGACCGGTTCGCGCCGCTGGTCTATCGCATGGCGCTGCGGACCATGATCACTCGCGCGGAGGCCGAGGACGCCGTGCAGGAGGTCTTCATCCGGCTGTGGCGGACGGCCTCCAGGTTCGACCCTTCGCGTGCCGGCCTGGTCACTTGGGTCATGCTCATCACGCGCAGGCAGCTGGTCGACCGCATCCGGCGGCTGCGCTGCATCCGGCGGGCCGAGCTCAAGTCGATCGATCGCGCGGCAACGCCTTTCGCCACGGCCTCGCACTCCAGCGGGGTCGCGGAGAGCGACGAGCGATCGCGGCGTCTCGAGTTCGTGCGGGAGCGCATCGACGCGTTGCCGCCGCTCCAGCGGACCGTGGTCACCCGCGCGTTCAAGGGCGGGCAGACGCTCCGGCAGATCGGCGAGAACCTCGATACGCCCCTGGGGACCGTGAAGACCGCGATGCACCGGGCGCTGATCTCGCTGCGCGCCCAGGCCGGCGAGCACCTGCGCCCGGCGGGTTGACCCACTCCGAATCGGTCATGCGGTGCCGGACGGCTCGACCTACCATGGGCCGTCCGGCGGTGGACAGGATCCCGAGCCTGTGGCGGTGCGATGAGCGAACCGATCCGCGTCATTTTCGTGGACGACGAACCTGCGCTCCGAGCAAGCTGGGAGAAGGTGCTCGCCGGGGAGAAGGACTTCGCGCTCGCCGCCTGCCTGTCGAACGCGGACAATCTCGTCGAGCACGTCCGCCGGACCGGTGCGAGGATTGTCCTCCTCGACCTCACGCTGCCGGGTACGGATCCCCTGCGGGCCGCGGCGGAAGTCGCTCGCGACATGCCCGACTGCCGCGTGCTGTTTTACAGCGCGCGCAACGGGGCCGAGACGATGCGGAGCGCCTTCGAGGCCGGGGCGTGGGGCTTCGTGGACAAGTTCGAGCCCGTGGGCGTCATCCTGGACGCGATGCGGCGGATCGACCGGGGGGAGACGGCGTTCCCGGCGAACTTTTGCCCGTGACGGCCGGGCGCGCCCAAACAGCCCCTGAATTTCGCGTGGCTTTTTTTTAAGGCCCCGGCGCGCGTTCAGTTTATCGCGCGGGGCTTCACTTCCTTTAGAATGTGAGCGCCGGGATAGGTCGCGCCCCGGAGCGCACCGGGTGTGCGCGGGATCAGCGGACGAAAATCGGCGGATGAAGACGTGGGATGCCGCAGGACACGGCCCAACTCGACCTCGTCTCGACGGGGGTTCCCGGCCTTGATCAGATTCTGCGCGGAGGGCTTGCGCGGAACCGCTTTTACCTGATCGAGGGCGACCCGGGCGCCGGCAAGACGACGCTCGCGCTTCAGTTCCTGCTCGAAGGGCGAGCGCGGGGAGAGCCGTGCATGTACGTGACGCTCTCGGAGACCGAGGAGGAACTCGGAGCCTCCGCCACGTCGCACGGGTGGAACCTCGACGGGATCCACGTGCTCGAACTGAGCCACTCGGACTCCCGCCCCGGCGGGGAATCTCGGTACACGATGTTCCACCCCTCGGAGGTGGAACTGGGGGAGAAGACCCGGGCGGTGCTCGAGGTCGCGGACCGGGTGAAGCCCGCGCGCCTGGTCGTCGACTCGCTCTCGGAACTGAGGCTTCTCTCCGAGAACTCGCTGAGGTACCGCAAGCAGGTGCTGGCGTACAAGCACCACTTTGCGCGCCGGGGGTGCACCGCGGTCTTCATCGATGACCGTACCGGCACGGAAACGGACCAGCAGCTCAAGAGCATCGCGCACGGAGTGTTCAGCCTCGAACGCACCGTGGCCGATTTCGGGTCCATCCGGCGCCGGCTCATCGTCGGCAAGCTGCGCGGCGGCGCCTTCATGGAGGGATACCACGACTTCACGATCCGGCGGGGGGGCATCGAGGTGTTCCCGAGAGTCGCCGCGATCGGCGGCGCGCCGGCCGTGACGCGCGAGGAGACCATGAGC
>CAZCPB010000326.1:0-3771 GCA_964500365.1 uncultured Phycisphaeraceae bacterium | reverse complement strand
CGTCACACCATCCCCCGGCCTCTATTTCGAGGAACGGCCCCGGCGCAGTCGCCGGGGCCTCTTTTTTGCGGTTGAGAAGCCGCCGAGAGCCACGGCGAAGGGAAGTGTGGAGCGATTGCTCATGGCGCTCCACCCGACTGGTATATTGCGCTGCGCTGGGCGGCCGCGCGCGGCTCGGTAGGAACCCTTGGCAGGGAGACCATACATGCTCTTGCACATCTGGAGAACAACGGCGCTCGTATTCATCGCGACCCTCGGTCCGCTTTCGGCGGCGCTCGCGCAGAACTCGACCTTGGAGCAGGTTTCGAGCAGGCCGGTGGACCCCGACGAGGTGCGCCCATTGGACGGCGAATGGATCTACGTCGAGGACCGCACCGAAGGGCGCACCCTGGAGCAGTTGGGCCCCCCCATGGCCTCGTCGTTCTCGATGCGGGTCGAGGAGGGCGCGATCGTCCTGAACGGCCACGGCTCCGGGCACCGCGACGTTCGCATCGCGCTCGACGGCTCGATCACCGAGGTCGCGGACCAGTACGGGACCGCACGCTACCACGGCGCGTGGAAGGACGGCACGTTGGAGTACGAGGTCGCGTTCGAGCGTGCGAACGGCTCGCCGGGCGGTCTGATCCGGCGGAGTTTTCAGTTGAACGCCGACGGACTCCTGGTGCGCGTCTGGCCAAGGCCAGCCTCGCCGGAGTGGGTGGGGCTCTACCGTCATGCGGAAGACATCCCGCTGCCCGAGCCGGCGAAGGCATCGATCGCCGACATGGCGTGGCTGGCCGGTGCGTGGGCCGGAACAAGAGGTGAGGGAAACTCGACGTCGATCGAGGAGCGATGGAGCCCGCCTTCGGGCGGCGCGATGCTCGCCGTGTCGCGCTCGGTCAGGGGCGGCAAGATGACCATGTTCGAGTTCCTGCGCATCGTCGAGCGTGACGGCGGGCTGGTCTACATCGCGCAGCCCGGCGGTCGCACGGCGACGGAGTTCGTGCTCACCGAACTCCACACCGGCGAGGGCGCTGAGAAGGGCACCACGCGCGCCGTTTTCGACAACCCGCGCCACGACTACCCCAAGCGCATCGTGTACGAACTCTCGGCCGAGGGAGGCCTGCATGCCACGATCGGCTTCTTGAAGGGCGGCACCCCACGGCGGTACGAGTACTCGCGCGGGGCCGAGTAGACGTTGAGTCGGCCGGCCGCGCATAGGCGCGAAGCCATCCGAGTGCCCTGTTGCCGCGTCGCTAGCCGTTCTCGTACTCGATGACTGGGGGGGCTGGGGAGCGCATGTACGCCGATTTGCGGCGAATTGTGGGCATGTGACATGAGGCCAGCGGCTGAACGGCGCCGGCACTTGCTCAGCCCGGCGGCCGAGCCTTGCCGCTCCATTCCGCAGCTTTGGCGTCGTAGCCCCTGCCCGGCTCCACGGCGTCCCACCGTTCGTAGAACAAGGCGATTGCACGGGCGCACTCGCGGGTGTCCTCGTGCTCCGGTGAGCGGGCTAAGACGAGGGTGGCGTGGGCTTCGAGCAGATTCGACTCGGCATCGGCAAACCGGCCGAGCCCTGCGCGTGCGACGCCAAGCTCGTGGAGGATCCGCGCCAGGCTGAAGGCCGAATCGACCGTGGTCGCGCTGCGGGCGGCGGGCTCGGCGCCGGCGAGAAGCTCGAAGGCTTCGGCGAAGGCTTGTCGCTCGTTCAGAAGTGTGCCGAGCCTGCGAGTGGCGCTCATGACCGTCGGGTGCGCCAGGCCGAGCCGTGGCAGGCCGGCCCGAACGACCTCGCGGAAGAACTGCTCGGCGGCGTCGGGGTTGTTCTGATCCTCGGCCAGGCCGGCCAGGTTGTGGGCGTAGACGAGGGTCTCGGGATGATCGTGGCCGAGCGTGCGCTGAGCGACCTCATGGGCGCGGCGCCAGTAGGGCTCGCCCTCGGCGAGGCGGCCCTGGCGGACCAGCACCAGGCCCATGACGTTGTTGGCGATGAGCGTGCCCGAGTGATTCTCGCCCAGGACTCGCGTGCGGCGGTCGAGCGTTTCGCGGCAGAGGGGCTCGGCCTCGGCGAACTTCCCCTGGTTGATGAGATAGACGCAGAAGTTACCCAGAGTGACCAGCGTGCTCGAATGATCCGGGCCGAGCAGCTCACGCTGCTTCGACAGGGCTTCGCGAAGGAGCGACTCGGCTTCGGCGCGCTGGTCGGCCTGCACGAGCACGGTGGCAAGGTTCTGGATCGTGACGAGGGTCGAGGGGTGCGCTTCGCCGTTGATGCGGCGCCGGCGATCGGCAACCTCTCGAAACACCGGCGTGGCCTCGGCGAACTTTCCCTGCTGTCTGAGGATCGCCGCAAGGTCGGTGAGGGAGCTGATGGTCCGGAAGTGATCCTCGCCCAGGATCCTGCGCCGTCCGGCAAGGACATCCCGGCACAGCGTTTCGGCCTCGGCGAGCTTTCCCTGCTCCCGCAGGAGGTGGCCCCAGTGCGACATGGACTCGAGCGTGTCGGGGTTGTCCTCGGCCAGGACCCGCCGGCGGGCTTCGAGCGCATCGAGGATGAGGGGCTCGGCCTCGCTGAGCTTCCCCTGAAGAAGGTAGAAATGGCCCAGGCTGGCGACGCAGTCGAGCGTGTCGATGTGGTCCTGGCCTCGCACCCGCCGGCTCTTCTCCAATGCTTCGCGGTACAGGGGCTCGGCCTCATCGCGCCTTCCGAGGTCGTTCATGTACACGGCGAGGTTGAAGATCGCATACAGCGTGTCCCCGTGCTCTTCGCCCAGGGTGCGGCGGCGTTCGGCCAGGACGAGGTGGCCCAGCTTCAGCGCCGCCTCGTTCATGCCCAGGTCGTGGTACCTCGCGGCGAGCACGTGACGAAGTGTCGCGGCGACGATGGGCTGCTCGACGAACTGCTTCTCGATGGCGTCGGCCGCGGGGCTGAGAATGGTCTGGTCGATGAGCCTGAGGGCGGTGTCGGTCGCGTTGACGCGGCTGAACTGACCGACGAACGCCTCGATCTGCGGGGCCCGCTCGCCGTCGGGAACCCTCGCCTTGGCCAGGGCGGCGCCGTAACGGTCCCTGACATCGTCGGCGAGGCGAACGCCCGCCGAGGTCGGGTCCACCTGCGCGAGCATCCGACCCTGGAAGTCGGCGACTTTCTTGAGTTCCTCGGCGCGCCGGCGAGTTTCCGCTTCGGCGGCGACCGCGCGGTCCGCCTCGGCGCGCGCCTTGTCGCGCTGTTCCGATGCGATCCGGGCCTGCCAGACGGTGCCGGCAAGGCCCAGCACCAGCGCCGCCGCGACCGTGGAAGTCGCGAGCACGCCGAATCTGTGGCGCGAGATGAACTTTCGCACCCGGTACGCGGTTCCGGGGGGTGCGGCGATGACCGCCTGACCGCTCAGGTAGCGCCGGATATCGTCGGCGAGGCTGCTCGCGGATTCATACCGGCGCTGGCGGTCCTTCTCAAGGGACTTCATCACGATCCAGTCCACCTCGCCGCGGATCATCGTGCCGAGCCTCTTGGGCTCGGTGCGTCTCTGCGCGGCCACACTCGCGATCGTGTCGGTGATATGGCTGAGGCGGGTGCTGGGGTTGGGAGGATCGACCTCGCGGATGATCCGCTGGATCTCGGCGTACGCCGCGGAGCGGAGCTCCTTGCTGTTGAACGGGGTGGTGCCGGTGAGCAGCTCGTAGAGGAGTACGCCGAGCGAGTACACGTCCGTCCGCGTGTCGATGTCGAGCGAGCCCTCGGCCTGCTCGGGGCTCATGTACTCGGGCGTGCCGATGAGCTGGCGGTGCTCG
>CAZCPB010000325.1:0-3773 GCA_964500365.1 uncultured Phycisphaeraceae bacterium | reverse complement strand
GCTCGGCAGGTTCCTCGCGCTGCTTCTGGACGCGAACCAATCGATCAACCTGACCTCGATCACCGAGCCGGGCGAGGCGTGGATGCGCCACATCCTGGATTCCCTGACGCTCCTGCCGTTCCTGGCCGAGCTTCCAGAGGGGTCGCGCATCATCGACGTGGGGTCGGGGGGTGGGGTTCCCGGCGTGCCACTGGCGATCGTCCTGCCGGACCTGCGGTTCACGCTTCTGGAAGCCACCGGGAAAAAGGCCGACTACCTGCGAGAAGTCGCCGGGGCAATGCGGCTCTCCAACGTCGAGGTCCTGGCGTCGCGCGCCGAAGCCGCGGGGCACGACCGGGGCGAGCGGACGGAATCCGGCCGACGGGGCGGGCATCGCGAGGCGTACGACGCGGTCATCGCCCGCGCCGTGGGCCCGACGGCGGTCGTCGCCGAGCTGACGGTCCCGTTCTGCCGGATCGGGGGCCGGACGCTGCTGATCAAGGGTCAGAAGGCCGAGGAAGAACTCGCCGAGGCGGGCGAGGCGCTGCGACGGCTCCACGCGGTCCACGCGGGGACGATCGACACGCCGACGGGGAAGGTCATCGTGCTCGAAAAAGCCTCGGCCACGCCGCGCGATTACCCGCGACGGGACGGCGAGCCGAAGCGCGCGCCGCTCGGGTCCAAGGGGGGGGCCATGGGGGGGTCGGGGGGGGCGAGGAGCGCATGAGCGGCCCGGTCACGCTTTCGACGGTCCTTTCGGAGGACGGCCCAATCGCGCGGACGCTGGGGCCGGCCTTCGAGTCGCGCCCGGAGCAGTTGCAGATGGCGGCGGCGGTCGCCCGCGCGATGGAGGAAAAGTCGCACCTGCTCGTCGAGGCGGGGACCGGCGTGGGCAAGTCATTCGCGTACCTGGTCCCCGCGATTCTGCGGGCGCTGAACCACGGCGAAGTCGTGGTGGTCGTCACCAACACGATCTCGCTGCAGGAGCAACTCGTCCGGAAGGACATCCCGCTGCTTCAGTCGCTGCTTGACCCCGACCCCGCTCCGGGTGCGGCCGGCGAGCCCGCACCGCGGCGCCTCAAGCCGGTGCTCGTGAAGGGGCGGGGCAATTACGTGAGCATCCGCCGGCTTCGCATGGCCTCGGAGCGACAGGAGCGGCTGTTTTCGGATGCCGCGTCGCGTCGCTCGCTGCACGTGATCCAGGAATGGGCGCTGGACACGCACGACGGAACGCTCTCGACGCTGCCGCCGCTGGAGCGGCCGGGGGTGTGGGACCGCGTGCAGTCGGACTCCGGGAACTGCATGGGCAAGAGGTGCCCCAACAACGCGGACTGCTTCTTTCAGAACGCGCGCCGGGCGATGGACGGGGCGAACCTCCTGGTCTGCAACCACGCGCTGTTCTTCAGCGACCTGGCGCTGCGGGCGCAGGAGGTCGGGTTCCTGCCGCGCTACCAGCACGTGATCCTCGATGAGGCGCACCACGTCGAGGACGTCGCGGCCGAGCACTTCGGGGTCTCGCTCGGCGAGGGGCGGGTGAACCACCTGCTCCGCACGCTGTACGAGGCGCGGACGGGACGCGGCTACCTGTCGCAGCTCGCGGTCACGGTGCACGACCACGAGCTGATCGAGAAGACGATCCGGGCGGTCGCTGACGCGCAGGAGGCGTCGCGCGAGTTCTTCGAGGCCCTGCTCACCCTCAACGAGGGCGCGGACGGCGAGGAAAGCGGCGCCGCGCGCGCGCCGGGTCGGGCCAGGCCCGGGCGGGTCCGGCGGCCGGGGGTGGTGCCCAACACGCTCTCGCCCGCCATCCAGGCGCTGGCGGTGCACCTGCGGGCGCTGCGCGAACTGACCAACCACGAGCCCGACCGCTTCGAGCTCAACGCCTACGCGATCCGCGCAGGGGAGATCGCCGCCGACGCCGCGACGCTGATCGACCAGACCATGCCCGGGTGCGCGTACTGGGTCGAGGTGTCGGGGGGCGACGACGGCCCGGGCGAGTCCTCGCGCTACCGGCGCGTGACGCTGGCGTGCTCGCCGGTCGAGGTGGCGCCCCTGCTGAAGGAGCGGCTCTTCTCCGAGGACCACAGTGTGGTCTTGACGAGCGCGACGCTGGCGGTGCGCACCGTCCGCGACGACGAGAACACCGAGAGCGGGGAGACGGCCTTCGCGCACACGATCTCGCGCCTGGGGTGCGAGGGGGCGCGCACGCTGCAACTGGGCAGCCCGTTCGACCATGCGCGCCAGCTCCGGCTCATCGTGGACCGTTCCGTCCCGGATCACAAGCACCCCGTGTACGTCCGGGCGCTGGCCGAGCGCGTCGCGCATCATGTCGCGGAAACCGACGGAGGCGCGTTCGTGCTCTTCACGAGCTTCGCGACGCTCAACGCGGTGGCGCGCTTGATCGCCGAGCCGCTGCACGCGCTCGGCCTGCCGCTGCTCGTGCAGGGGGCCGGCGGCTCGCGTTCGCACATCCTGGAGCGCTTCAGGGCGGACGAGCGCAGCGTCCTGCTCGGGGCCGCGAGTTTCTGGCAGGGCGTGGACGTGCGCGGGCGCGGCCTTCGGAACGTGATCATCACCAAGCTCCCGTTCGAACCTCCCGATCGCCCGTTGACCGAGGCGCGCCTGGAACGGATCGAGCAGCGGGGCGGCAACCCGTTCGTCGAGGATTCCCTGCCGCGGGCGATCATCATGTTCAAGCAGGGGTTCGGGCGGTTGATCCGGTCGAAAACGGACACCGGGCGGGTGGTCGTCCTTGATCCTCGGATCGTGACGGCCAGATACGGAAAGAGGTTTCTCGACGCCCTCCCAAGCGGAATTCAGGAGATGAAATCGGATCGCGAGCAGTCCGAATAAACTACGAACATCGTCGCTTGTGCCCATCGCCGACGCTACCCTTGTGCCCGCCGGTTTCGGCGCAAATTCGGAGTCCTGCATGCTCGGACGCGTCTTCAAGGCCTACGACATCCGCGGTACCTACCCGGACCCTCTCAACGAAACCCTCGCGTGGCAGATCGGCTACGGCTGCTCGAAGTTCCTGCTGGCCGACGCGGACGCCGCGGGCGACACCTCGCCCATGATGCGGAACATCGTGGTGGGGCGGGACATGCGAGCGTCAAGCCCGTCCTTGACCAAGGCTCTGGTGCAGGGCATCACGGACCACGGCGGGCATGTCATCGACATCGGGATGGTCGATACGTCGATGATCTACTTCGCGATCAACCACCTCGACTGCGCCGGCGGCGTCATGGTGACCGCCAGCCACAACCCGCCGCAGTACAACGGGTTCAAGGTGTCGAAGCGCAAGGCCAAGCCGGTCGGCGAGGCCACGGGGCTCGCCGAGGTCCGCAAGCACGCGGCGATGGTCGACAAGGCGACGCTGGTCAAGGGAAACGGGCGCATCGAGCAGCGCGACCTGTGGCCCGCGTACGCCAAGCACGTGCGCTCGTTCCTCGACACCACCACGCGCGACGGCACGCACCGCCAGCTCAAGGTCGTCATCGACGCCAGCAACGGCATGGCCGGCACGATGATGCCCAGGATCTTCTCGAGAGGCGGGGCGGGCGGCTCGCCCGTGCCCGGCCTGCACTTCGTCGAGCTCAATTACGAGAACACCAAGGGCCAGTTCGCCCACGAGCCCAACCCGTTGGTCGCGTCCAACCTGAAGCAGCTCCAGGAGGCCGTGAAGAAGCACAAGGCCGACCTGGGCGCGTGCTTCGACGGCGACGCGGACAGGTGCGTCCTGGTGGACGAGAAGGGGAACATCGTCGGGTGCGACCACCTGACGGCGCTCCTGG
>CAZCPB010000324.1:0-3808 GCA_964500365.1 uncultured Phycisphaeraceae bacterium | reverse complement strand
ATGCTCGACCTGGCCGAGCGCGAGAAGCACATCCGCGAGCTGGCCCGGATCTCGGGGGACGCCGCGAAGGTGTACGAGGCCCTGGGCGTGGTCGCCGGCTCGTGCAACGTGCGGGTGGACCGGATCGAGCCCGTCCGTGCGGGAGTGCGCGACGCGCGCCCGGCGCGGAGCGGGTCCAAGGCCGGCGCGGGCGTCACGACCGAGGCCACCAACTACATCATCGACGCCAGCGGGGAGTACGCCGACCTCGCGCGGTTCGTGAAGGCGCTCGAGCGCGACCTCGGGCTCAGCCGCGTGGTGTCGGTGCGCATGGCGCCCGCGGCGGTCACGCCCGGCGCGCCGCCGGCGATCTCGGCGTCGATCGAGACCGCGCACTACAAGCTCACCGTCGCCAGCGAGGCCGGCAAGGACGCCGGCGCCAAACCGGAGCGCCGCAAGTGAACCACGCCACCCTGGCCAACCGGCTCGTGCTCGCGGGCGCCGCGCTGACGCCGGCGCTGGCGGTGCTCGCGGTCCGCGCGATCGCGCCGCACGCCGGGCCCGCCTCGGCCTCGGCGCGGCCCCTGTCCCAGGAGCGCATCGAGCCCGTCAGGCCCCTCGCCGACCCGCTGCTCACCGGCAAGCAGCCGGCGCTTGCCGCGGCCCTGCGCACGCGGACGCCCGAGTTCCGCTCGCCGTTCGTGGTGCCGCTGAGCGAGGCGGCCCGCGAGGGTCTGCTCCAGAACCAGAAGGGCAAGGGACAGCCGGCCAAGGCCCCCGAGTTCACGCTCACGTCGATCGTCTCGGGCGCCCACACCTTCGCCTTCATCAACGGCAAGGCGCGGCGGATCGGCGAGGAGTTCGACGGGAACTGGACGCTCGCCGAGATCGATTCGGCCGGCCGGCGCGTCACGCTCGAGCACCCCGAGCACGGCAGGCTGGTGCTGAAGATCAAGACCGAGCTGGAATAGCCGACGCGAAGAGTTGCGCACCGGTTACGCGCCGCCCGGGGCGCGCTGGTAGACTCGCGCCATGAAACGGCGCGTGACTCCGCTGAGGTGGTGCGCACTGGCCTGCTCGATCGGCCTCGCGGCGGGCTACGTCTGGTATCGCGGCGCGGTGCGCTCCGTGCCTGCCGGCGACGCGCTCCCCCGCCCCGTCGTTCAGCCCGTCGACGCCGACCCGACCTCCGACATCTTTCTTCCGGGGTCGAAATCCGCGCCGATCCTGACGGACCAGGCGGAGATTGACCGCCCGAAGAAGAGCAGGACGATGCTCCCGAGCTCCAAGCGTGCCGCGGTCCTGAACTCGCTGGAGGATCTGCCCGCCGACGAGCCGGCGCGCCAAGGGGCGGGCGGAGACATGAGCGGGCTGTTCCACCTGCCCTCGGGTCCTTTCCGGCGGAGCAGCGAGCCGCCGCCCCCGCCACCGGAAAGCGAAGATCCGAAGTAGGGCCGCTCCATGAGCATCCCCTCCGCCATTCTGGCGTGCGGCCTGAGCTTTCTGTTCTTATTCGTGGTCTTCTGGCCCCTCGAGCGCGCTTTCCCGGCCCGGCCCGGACAGAAGTTCTTCCGGCGGGCGTGGGTCACCGATCTCTGCTTCTTCCTCGGCCAGTACCTGCTCTGGAACGGCGCGGTGCTCTGGGCGCTGAACGCGGCGGCGGGGTGGCTGGACATCGCGGTCCCGACCGGGCTTCGGGCGATGGTCGCGGCCCAGCCGTGGTGGCTCCAGGCCGTCGAGGTCGTGCTGCTGAGCGACCTGTGCGTGTACTGGGGCCACCGGCTCCAGCACCGCGTCGATTTCCTGTGGCGCTTCCACTCGATCCACCACAGCGCCGAGGACCTCGACTGGCTCGCCGCGCACCGCGAGCACCCGGTTGACACGATCTACACGATGGCCCTCATCAATCTTCCGGCGTTCGCGCTGGGGTTCCCGATCGAGACGCTCGCCGGGCTGGTCGCGTTCCGCGGCCTGTGGGCGATCTACATCCACTCGAACGTGCGGCTCCCCATCGGGCCGCTCCGCGTCCTGATCGGCGCGCCCGAGCTGCACCACTGGCACCACGACCGGGCGCGCGATGCGGGCAACTACGCCAATATCTCGCCCGTCATGGACGTCGTCTTCGGAACCTACACATGCCCGGACCACGAGCCCGAAGCGTTCGGGGTCCACGAGCCGATGCCGCGCGGCTACCTCGGCCAGTTGCTCCACCCGTTCCGGCGGCGCGTCGTTCAGGGCCGCGCGGCGGCTTCGAGCGCCCGCTCGAGCGCTGTGTCCGTGCCGCCCTCGATGCAGTCGCGCGCCGTCGGCCACACGAGCACGTCGGGCGCGACGCCGTTGCCGTCGAGCAGTGTGCCGTCGGGCCTGAACGAGACCATCGACGAGAGCCGCACCTCGATCCCGGCGCCGAGCGCGTAGCGCCGCGCCAGGCCGCTCCCGCCCGACGAGGGCCGGCCGATCAGCGTGACGTGTTCGATCTCCGCCATCGCCGAGAGGAACACGTCGGTCGCGCTGAAGCACTCGTGGTCCATCAGGACCAGCACGCGCCGGCCCGGCGACCACCACGCGGCCGCGGCGTCGGGGCTGAGCACGCCGTAGTACCACGGGCCGAAGGACGCATCGTCCAGCGTCAGGCCGGGGGTCGCGATGGAGAATCGATCTCGGAACTCGGCGATCGCGCGCCGCTCGGCGACGTTCCACGCGCCGTCGTCGGCCCGGCGCATGAAGCGATCGGTCATCTGCGCGTCGAGTTCCTCGATGGAGCGGCCGAGGCGGAGTGGACGCGCGGCGTTGTAGACAAGGGGAGCCGCGTCGGGCGCCATCACGAACGACGCGATCATGAGCAGGGCATCGCGCCGGCCGCCGCCGTTGCCGCGCACGTCGATGATGAGAGTCCGGGCGTCGCGGAAACTTTCGAGCGTCGCGCGGAGCCCGCGGAGAAACCGCTCGCCGTCGTCCATCTCGGCCAGGCGCAGGTACGCGGTGTGCACGTCGATCCGGCGCGTTCCCGCGCGGGGCCACTGGCCGCGTGACCTGACCGGCGGGCCGAGGCGCACGCCGATCTCGCGCTGATCGTCCGGGCTTTCGGCGCTGGGCGCGAGGGTGAGCACCGCCGCGGGGGCTTCTTCGGGGCCGATGAGGCGCGACATGGTCAGGAGCCGGCAGGCGCGCCGCCGGACCATCGCGGCGGAACCATCGGGAATCTCCAGCGCGGCACGCTCGATAAGCGATTCGAGCCCCACGCCGTTGATCGCCGTGACGAACGGGGCGTCCGCGGCAAAGAAGCCCGAGCGATCGGGGTGAACGCAGACCACCGGCCCGCCGGGCGAGTCATCGAGCGGGATCAGTTCCACGGGAAGAACGCTGCCCGGCGCGAGCCCCTCGGCCCGGACGGACGCGTGCCCGTCGATCGTCGCGCCCAGGGCCCGCGCGATGATCCGCACCGCCGCCGCGCGGTCGGGCTCCGGCGCGAGCCCTTCATCGACGATCGCGCGGACGCGCTCGGCGCTCCCGGTCGCGACGACGTACGAGCAGTGCGTGGCGATCAGGTCGCGGAAGTTCTTGAGCGCTGCGCCGGCCCCGGCGGCCTCAGACCCGGCGCTGCCGGCGGCGCCCTGGGCGAACGTCGCTTCCGCGGGCCACGCCGCGAGCCACGCCGCGGCGAGGCCGATCGCCATGAAGCGGCGGGGCGTCATGCCGGCTCACTCCACCTCGGCCAGCACCTCGACCTCGACGGGCGCGCCCAGGGGCAGGGCGATCGAGCCGACCGCGGCACGCGCGTGCCGCCCGGCTTCGCCGAAGACCTCGACCATCAGCTCGCTCGCACCGT
>CAZCPB010000323.1:0-3810 GCA_964500365.1 uncultured Phycisphaeraceae bacterium | reverse complement strand
TGGGCCTCATGTACTACTTCCTCCCCAAGGCCGCCGAGCGGCCGGTGTACAGCTACCGCCTCTCGATCGTGCACTTCTGGTCGCTGGTCTTCATCTACATCTGGGCGGGCCCGCACCACCTCCACTACACCGCCCTCCCCGGGTGGGCCAGCAGCCTGGGCATGCTCTTCTCGGTCATGCTGTGGATGCCCTCCTGGGGCGGCATGATCAACGGCCTGCTCACGCTCCGCGGCGCCTGGAACAAGGTCGCCGCCGACCCGGTCCTCAAGTTCTTCGTCGTCGGCATCACCTTCTACGGCATGTCCACGTTCGAGGGGCCCATGCTGTCGGTCAAGAGCGTGAACGCGCTCAGTCACTACACCGACTGGACGATCGCTCACGTCCACTCGGGCGCGCTGGGCTGGAACGGCTTCATGACCTTCGGCATGATGTACTGGCTTCTGCCCCGCCTGTTCCAGACCGGGCTCTACAGCAGGAAACTCGCCGAGTGGCACTTCTGGCTGGGCACGATCGGCATCCTCCTGTACGTCCTGGCGATCTACACCGCCGGCCTGACGCAGGGGCTGATGTGGCGCGCGTTCGACCAGGTGGGGCGCCTCCAGTACCCCGACTTTGTCGAGACCGTCACCGCCCTGATGCCCATGTACTGGATCCGCGTGATCGGCGGCGTTCTGTACCTCACCGGCGCGGTCTTCGCGGCAGTGAACTTCTACAAGACCTGGCGCGCCCGCCCCGCGGTCTACGACGAGCCCGTCCACGAGGCCCCCGCGCTGTCGGCCGTGTACCGCGACCCGCCCCCGCCCGCGTCACGCCTGACGGGCGTGATCGACCTGGGCCACAAGGGGAGCGTCTGGCTCCAGGCCGCGTGGCACCGCCGGTGGGAGCGGCTCCCGCTGCGCTTCAGCGTCTGGGTCCTCATCGCCGTCGGATCGGCGTCGCTCTTTGAGATCATCCCGACGTTCCTCATCCGCAGCAACGTTCCCACGATCGCTTCGGTCAAGCCGTACACGCCGCTCGAACTCGCCGGGCGCGAGATCTACATCGCCGAGGGGTGTTACAACTGCCACTCGCAGATGATCCGCCCGCTCTGGGCCGAGACCAAGCGCTACTCGGAGTACAGCAAGCCGGGCGAGTTCGTCTACGACCATCCGTTCCAATGGGGCAGCCGGCGCATCGGCCCCGACCTGCACCGCGAGGGCGGCAAGCAGAGCCACGACTGGCACGTGCGGCACATGGAGAACCCGCGCCAACTGATTGCCCAGTCGGTCATGCCCGCCTACCCGCACCTGCTCGCCCAGGACCTCGACTTCGAGGCGATCCAGTCACGGGTCGACGGCATGGCGATGATCGGCGTCCCCTACGGCGAGGCCGTCCGCAACGGCAAGGCCGTCGAGGCCGCCCGCGCGCAGGCGCGCCAGATCGCCGCGGACCTGGTCACCCAGGGCGGCAGCCCGGGTATGGAAGGCAAGAAGATCATCGCGCTGGTGGCGTACCTCCAGCGCCTCGGCACCGACCTCCACGCCCCTGCGGACGCCCCGGCCTCCCCCGGGGAACCCGGAACGAACCGTGCCGCGTCCGGGCCGGTCCCCATGGCCGCCAAGTGAGGTGCACCGTGAGACTCAGCGACATCATGAGCAACATGGACCTGACGGTGTACCCGCAGGTCGCCCTGGTCATTTTCCTCGCGGTCTTCGCGGCGGTCGTGTGGCGGGTTTTCCACCGGCGCACGGCCTCTGAGTTTGCCGCGCACGCCTCGCTCCCGCTGGACGAGAGCCCGGTCGTCGAACGGACGCAAGCCGCCTCCACGAACGCAAGGACCAACCCATGAGCGCGCCCGCCGAACCCAGGCTGATGGACCACGAGTACGACGGGATCCAGGAGTTCGACAACCCGACTCCGGGCTGGTGGCACCTCATCTTCGCCGGCTCGGTGGTGTTCTCGCTCTTCTATTTCGCTTATTACGAATACTCACCGATTTCGCCCACGCCGCACACCGCGTGGGAGGCCAAGCAGCAGGACGAGTTCCGGCGGATCTTCGGCGCGCTCGGCGCACTCGAGAACACGCCGGAGAGCCTCCGGAAGACCATGGGCGACGAGCGATTGATGCTGGTCGCGAAGGGCATCTTCCAGGGCAACTGCGCGCAGTGCCACGGCATGGAGGGCGCGGGCATGGCCGGCTCCAACTGCCCCAACCTCACCGACGACCGGTGGAAGAACGTGAAGAAGCTCGGCGACGTCTTCGACGTGATCACCAAGGGCGCCAACAACGGGGCGATGCCCGCGTGGGAGAACCGGCTCTCCTCCAACGAGCGGATGATCCTCGCGGCGTACGTGGCCGGCCTCCGCGAAAAGCCCGTCGCCGGGCGTGCGCCCGAGGGCGAACCGCTCGGGCCGTGGTTCGAGGGCGCGGCGGCGGGCAAGTGAGGGAACGTGGGGGCGCGCCGGTGCCTCTCAGACGTGCCGACCCCACGGAACAAGACCCATGTGCCCTGCCGTCGAATCACAGCCCCAAGCCCCGAGCGTGCTCTCGACGCTCAACCCCGACGGCTCACGCCGCTGGCTCAAGCCGCGCCCGTCGCCCGGACGCTTCCTTTCGCGCCGGCGCGTAGTGGCGTGGCTGCTCATCGCCCTCTTCACGCTGACGCCGTTCTTGAAGCTCGAAGGCCGGCCTCTCATCCTGCTCGACGTCGTCGCCCGCGAGTTCACGTTCTTCGGCAAGACGTTCTTCCCGACCGACACGCTGCTTCTGGCACTGCTGATGCTGCTGGTGTTCGTAACGATCTTCCTCTTTACCGCGCTCTTCGGGCGCGTCTGGTGCGGCTGGGCGTGCCCGCAGACCGTGTACCTCGAGTTCATCTACCGTCCCATCGAGCGATTCTTCGAGGGCACGCCGGGGCGCGTGAAAAAGGGGTTCCTCCAGGGCTCGGGGGCGGGCCGCCTCCTGAAGTACGCCGCGTACTTCGTCATCTCCCTCCACCTCGCGCACACGTTCCTCTCGTGGTTCGTCGGCGTGGACCGGCTCTGGGAGTGGTCGCACCGCTCGCCCTTCGAGCACCCCGCCGGGTTCCTGATCGTGCTCGTCGTGACGGGCCTGATGATGTTCGATTTCTGCTACTTCCGCGAGCAGACGTGCATCGTCGCCTGCCCCTACGGGCGCTTTCAATCCGCGCTCCTCGACCGCAATTCCCTCATCGTGACCTACGACCGCCGGCGCGGCGAGCCCCGCGGCAAGGCCGGGACAAAGGGCGCGGCGCGCGCGGACGTCGCCCTCCCCGTCGTCGCTGAGTTCAGCGGGAACGGAACCGCGCCGGCCACCGAGCGGACGGGCGACTGCGTCGATTGCGGCCTCTGCGTCGCCACCTGCCCGACCGGCATCGACATCCGCAACGGCCTCCAGATGGAGTGCGTGAACTGCACGCAGTGCATCGACGCCTGCGACGCCGTGATGACCAAACTCGGCCGCCCCCGCGGCCTCGTCCGGTACTCGTCCCAGGCCGCGGTCGAAGGCGAGAAGCGCCGCGTGCTCCGGCCGCGCGTCGTCGTCTACCCCGCGATCCTCACGATCCTCCTCACCGCGTTCATCGTCGTCCTCTCGACCAAGGGCAACGCGGACATCAGCGTGCTCCGCGGCACAGGCCGCCCCTTCTCCCGGCTCGACTCGGGCGAGATTTCGAATCCCGTGCGCATCAAGATACGCAACCGCGACTCCGTCGACCGCACGTACACGATCGAAACTTCGGGCGCACCGGGGGCGCGGGTCGTGGTGGAAGGGGAGATCCCCGCCCTCAAGCCCGGCGCGGTCGTGACGCT
>CAZCPB010000322.1:0-3849 GCA_964500365.1 uncultured Phycisphaeraceae bacterium | reverse complement strand
CTGGACCGACGTGCTCGAGGTCGTCCGCCTGCTCGGCTACCGCAAGACCATGCCCAGCGAACTCAACCTGACCAACGCCGAAGACTGGCTCGAACCTTCCGACGCCCCGGCCAACGTCCGGCCGGCGCGCTGGGAAGAGCGGGCCGGCATCGACGCGGAGCGGCGCAAGGCCGCCTGAGAACCCCGCCGCGCCGTAATTTCAAGAGGTTTTCCGGGGCCGCCGCCGATCCTCCTGGTATGCTGGGAGCGTCGTTCGAGAGGGGGCCCCTTTGACGAAACGCGGACTCGCGCTTGCCGGGGTGTTGTGCGCCGCGGGATCGCTGCGCGCCCAGACGCTGTCCTTCAACCTCGCCGACGCTTTCGCGCCCGTGAAGGCCAAGCTTGCCGCGGGCCAGACCGCGCGGATCGTCGTGATCGGCGACAGCCTCGCGTACCGGGCCGGCACGTGGCTGCCCGAGTTCCGGGCTCACCTTCAGAACGCCCACGGCGATGCGGGCCCGGGCTTCATGGACTTCAGCCTCTGGTCCGGCGGCACCTTCGGGTCGGGATGGACCCACGGCCTGATCGGCGCCGACACGTCCCCGCACCGCTCGCTCACCGGCATGTGGTCGCTCTCGCCGCCGTCCTCCGGCACCGCGACCTACGGCGCGGGCGCGGCAAAGTTCCTGACGCTGATGATCGCGGGCGAGCCGGGCGCGGGGTCGGTGACGATCCAGCCCGCGGGCTTCCCGCCCGTGCCCCTCGACGGCGCCAGCGGCACGAACGAGCTGCGCACCGCGACGGTCGCCAACCCGGGGGGCCTGGGGAACGTCTCGTTCACGACCGCCGGCCCCGCGACGCTCCTGGGCGTGGTGCTCGAATCCGGCCAGCCCGGCGTCCTCGTCCACCGGGTCGCCAACGGCGGGTGGGGCGTCAACAACTACCTCCAGCGCGACTGGACGTTCGATGTCCAGCTCGGATCGCTCGCCCCCGACCTGGTGTACATCTGGCTCGGGCAGAACGACCAGGGAACGCCGGAGGCGACGTACGAGAGCAAGATGAACCTGCTGGTGGACCGGGTGCAGGCCGCCGCGCCGGGCGCGAAGGTCGTGCTGGTGGGGACGTGGAACGCCGGCGGCGCATCGATCCCGCAGCTCGTCGGCGCGATGCAGAACGTCGCGGCCTCGCGGTCGCTCGGCTTCATCAACATCTTTGCCGCGGGCGGACCCTACGACTTCTTCTGGTCCAGCGGCTACCTCGACGGCTGGCACTTCTCACCTTCCGGCGGGGTCTACATCGGGCAGATGATGTACGACGCCTTCGTCACCGACGGCGCCGACTTCTGCGATGTGCAAGTCTGGCTCCAGCCCTTCGCGCAGACCGTGCCCGAGGGCGAGCCCGTGACGTTCAGCGTCGAGGCCTGCGCCGGCACCGGCGAGACCTACCGCTGGCGCCGCGACGGCGTGGAGCTCTTCGACGACGGCCGGATCACGGGCGCGGCAACCAAGACGCTGAACATCCTGAGCGTCGAGCCCGCCGACGCCGGCGACTACGACGTAGTCATCACCGGCCCGTGCGGCAGCGGCGCCAGCCAGCCCGCCGCGCTCCAGATCAACCCCTACTGCCCCTCGGATTTCAACCGCGACGGCTTCGTGACGGGCGAGGACTTCGACGAGTTCATCGCGCTGTTCGTGTCGGGGGACGGGGCGGCGGACTTCAACGGCGACACGTTCGTGACGGGCGAGGACTTCGACGTGTTCGTCGAGGCGTTCGCGGCGGGGTGTTGACGATCGTTGGTGATGCGAGGAATGTAGCGGCGAACACAAATTGTCGCATGTTATATCTTCCTCCGAAGCGAGGACTGCAGCAAAGCCAGGACAAAAACGGTGCAGACCGGCGTTGAAGGTATGCTACTGGAGATTCGGAGCCCAAAGTACGAAGAAACTTGGGGAAGCTCAGCATCCGTGCCTTGCACGTGATCAAATCCCGTAGACAGTTCACCCGCAAAGGCTCCATCGATCATCCGAAACTGGAACCGTCCGTTTCTCGCTCCTGAAGGCTCCTCCAGCCATTCCCGCGCTCCCCCCGAGAGGTCCCACAGCCCGTACGCCGAGGTCTGGTCGGTGTACGCGCCCAGCGGCACCAGCAACTCGCCGAAGTTGGGAGGGTTCCACCCCGCGGTCGTCTGCCCTTCTCCGGGCGCCCCCGACACCGGCGCCGTCTCCGAGCGGTAGGGGTAGCTCCACCACCCGCCCTGCCCGAGCCCGTCGCGGTTCGGGTCGTAGTGCGCCGCCTTGAGCCATTCGTCCAGCGTCGGGATCCAGAACTTCGCTCCCGGGGAATGCACCAATTGATCGGTGTACGTCCCGTCGGCGAGCGTGCCGAATGTCGAGGCGTCGTACGCGCCGTTCAGGCAGTTCGCCCACCCCTCCGGCTTGCCGTTGTTCAGCCAGTTGCAGTAGTAGGCCCCCGCCCGCCAGTTCAGCCCGATCACGGGGCGCATCGGGTCGCTCACCACGTACTGCCCGCCCGACTGGCTCGCGCCCCAGAAGGCCGGGCGGAGCTGCTTGATGTTCAGGTCAACCCCGTCGCGCAGGGCCATGTTCAGGAAGTCCGCCCATTGCCGGGTCGTCACCTCAAGTTTCGAGATCCGGTAGGCGTAGGACACCGAGCCTCGCCCGGCGTTGCCATTGACCGGCGGGCCGCCGGGATAGGCCGGGTTGTTCACATCGCCGATGTTCGCCCACTGGAAGTCGTAGTCGGGCGGGATGTCGGCGCGGGCCGCCCCGGCGACGGCCGACCCGAGCACGAGCGTCGCGGAAGCGAAAGCCCAAACACGATTGCTGGAGACCGTCCGCATGAACACTCCAACCGCTGAATGTGCTGTGCAAGGAAAGATGGGGCGAGGTTGCCCCATTCGCCACGAATGTCGAACAAGAATCGGTGAACGGGGCGATGTTCCGAGAGGTGTTCACCCCGGGCACGTCGAGACCGGGGCGACTTCCCCCGGCTGTGCGTGCCTTTCCAACTCTTCGAGTTCTTCGAGGCCTTCGAGGTGGCTCTCTCCGCGACACTCTGCGCTCTCCGCCGCTCCGCGTTCTCTCGGGCCGGCGTGGAGCGTGAGGCATCAGAGCAGCTACTTCGCCAGCGCCTCACGCGCCCCCGGCGCGTTCAGCGCCTCGGCGACCATCCGCTGCGTCGCGTCGGTGAAGACCTCCTGGTAGTTCTCCGCGCTCAGGCTGCGGCCGAAGCGCTTGGCCTGGCCGGTAGCGGGGCCTTCCCAGAGGGGTGTTGACGAGCCGGGCCTGGCGATCGCGACCACGGTGCGCACGTCGGCCTGGTAGGTGTTCGTCTCGGCGGTGTAGAAGCGCACCAGCCGCGCGCGGACGATGTGCGTCGCGTCGGTCTTGCTCGTCGAGACGCGAACGCCCATCTCCTGCACGCCGCGCTCAATGGCCGCGCGGACGAAGTCGGCCGGCGATGTGCCGCCCCACTTGATCGCGACGGGCTTTTCTTCCTCGAGGTTCTCGCCGACCTTGGCGGCGTCGGTCCGCTCGTCGGTCACCGGCTCGACGTGCACGACGATCGAACTCGCCGAGCGGCCGCCCGGGAGCACGAGCGGGTCCACCACGGAGATCTCCGTCGGGCGCGTGATCAGGGGCACGCTCATCTCCCCCGCCGAGCGCACCCCGTCGCCGCACCCGTTGAGGAGCACCAGGCCAAGGACCGCCGCAAGACCCGTCATCACGCCGCGTGCCATATCGACCTCCTCACTGATCGCCAGAGCTCAAGTAAAACCCGCCGCCGCGCACTCGCTCCCCTGCTCCTCTTCTCCTCTTCTCCTGTTCTCCTCCCCGCCCCCCGCCCCCC
>CAZCPB010000321.1:0-3904 GCA_964500365.1 uncultured Phycisphaeraceae bacterium | reverse complement strand
GGCGAAGCGGATGTTCCTGAAGTGGAGGAGCCCGCGCTCGACCATGTCCATGACGCGCCCGGGCGTGCCGACGATGATCTGGGAGCCGCGCTTGAGCTTCTCGGCCTGGCTGCGGATCGCCTGCCCGCCGTAGATCGTCGTCGCGCGGACCGGGGTGAACCGGCCCAGGTCGTTCAGTTCGTCGGTGATCTGGATCGCCAGCTCGCGCGTCGGCGCGAGCACCAGGGCCTGGAAGGGCGTGTCGGTTTCGCAGAGGTGGAGGAGCGGAAGGCCGAAGGCCGCGGTCTTGCCGGTGCCGGTCTTGGCCTGGCCGAGCACGTCCCTGCCCGCCACCATCGGCGGGATCAGCGCGGCCTGGATGAACGTCGGGTGCTTGAAGCCCGCGGCGTCGAGCCCCTGCAGGACGATGTCGCGCAGCCCGAGATCGCCGAAGCTCTTGGCGGTGTCGAAGATCTCCGGGTGGTGCTCCTCGAGCGCCGAGCGCGTGCGGCCGCGCCCGTGGTGGCTCTCGGCGTGGTGGCCCGGGGCTTCGTGCGCGGCTTCCTGGCCCGCCGCGGGGGCTTCGGCGGGGGCGCCCTCGTCGGGTCGGCGCGTGCGGCCGCGCCCGCCGCGCCGGCGGCGGCGCTTGCGGGGTGTTCCGTTGTTCGATTGTTCTGCGGGTGAGTTCTGCGACATCTCGGTAAGTGAGCTCATGTCCTCGAGCGTTTCCGCGGCCGCCCGGTGCCGCGCGAACCAGAAAGGCCGGGCGTGAGCGCGTGCTCCGACGCGCCCCATCGAACGATTCTAGGCGCTCGGATCGTTCTCCGTTCGGGTGAGTTCGATGAGCACCGCGTGCTTGATGAGCGCGCCGGCCGCGGTGCTCGCCGCGGCGAGCACCCCCGGCCAGCCGTCGCGCCAGGCCTGCTTGAGCACCAGCTGCTTGAGGAGCGCGCCGGGGGGCGACACGAGCAGCCTGAGGACGCTGCCTCGCCGGCCTTCGCGCCGCATGCTCGCGGCCATGGTCCGGGCGTGGACGGCCTGCTTGGCGAGGAACTCGGCGAAGGTGCCGATGGAATCGTGCCGGAGCGTCCCCGCGAGGCGGGCGGGTTCTCCCCCGGACAGGATCGAGAGCTGGTCGTGCGGGTCCATGCCGCCCCATCGCGCCGTGCCGCGGCGGACCAGCCTGAGCCGCCACTCCGGCTGCCACGCGAAGTTGAGCGGGCGAGAGCGGTAATAGACCTTGCGGTTGACCTCGTACCCGTCGATCCCGGGTGGGGCCGACGACACGGCGCGCTCGAGCGCGGCGCGGAGGTCGGGCTCGAGCGACTCGTCGCTGTCGAGGCTGAGGATCCACTCCTGCGTGCACGCCTCGAGCGCGGCCTGCTTGGTCGCGACGTGCCCGCGCCACTCGACGCGGGCGACCCGCGCGCCGTGGGCTTCGAGCAGCGCGAGCGTGCCGTCGGTCGAGCCCGAGTCGAGCGCCACGATCTCGGCGGCGAGCCCCTTCACGCTCTCCAGGGTGCGCGCGATGGTCGCCTCGCTGTTCTTGCAGACGATGGCGACCGAGAGCGGGAGGGACACGGGCACGATGGTCTGACGCGGCGTGTTCCGTGTCAATCGGCGCCGCCGGCGGGGCCGCGGGGCACGGGCCGGCTTCTGCTACGCTCGGGCATGGGCGGCGCGCGCCTGGTGAACCCCGTGATCGCCGAGATCTGGTCGGGCGCAGGGCCGGAGCGCGGCTGGGCCGAGGCGCTTCGCGGCTTTGACCGGGGCGGGGCCGAGTGCCTGAAGTCCGAGGGCCCGGCGTCGGTGCACCGCGCGACGCTGTGCGGGCGCCGGGTGATCGTCAAGTGCTGGGAGTGGCGGTCGGTTTCGGATCGCCTGAAGCTGCTCTTCGGCGCTTCGCGGGCCCGGCGGCAGTGGCGCGGCGCCGAGCGGCTGGAGCGGGCCGGTGTGCCTGCCGCGCGACCGCTGGTGCTGGCGCGTGATCACCGACCCGGCCTGCACGCCGAGTGCCTGGTGCTCGAGGAGGTCGAGGGCCGCACGCTCATCGACGTGATGGACAGGCCCGGGATGGGGGTCGCGGAGCAGCACCGGCTTGCCGAGGCGGTGGGGGCGCAGGTCGGGGAGATCGTCGGGGCCGGGGTGTACAACCGCGATCACAAGCCCTCGAACCTGATCGTCTCGGCGGGCGGCGACGGCCCGCGTCTCACGGTCCTCGACACGGTCGCGATCCGCCGCTGCCCCCCGGGGAGCGTGCGTCGCGCGGCCCAGATGCTCGCGTCGCTGCACATCGAGCCCACGGGCCTGGAGTGCGCGGCGCGGGGCGCGCCGCGCGCGCGCGCGGTGCGCGCGACGGCGGGGGTGATCCTCGCCAAGGCCGGCGCGGCCCCTTCGCGCGGCGCCCGGCGGCTCATCGAGCGTTTGCTCTGGAGCACCGCGGGGGCCATGGTTGCCGCGCACGGCGACCCGCGCCCGGCGGTCGATCCCCGGGCCTCGTCGCGGCAATGAAAAGAGCCCCGGGCCGGCCCGGGGCTCGTGCGGTCTGGTGACCGGGCGCGGGCTCAGGTCGAGCCGGCGCCGGCGGGGGTGGGCTTGTCGCCGTCGGGCTTGCCCTCGATCTTGGCGGCCGGGGGGTTCACGAAGTCGAAGAAGAGGTGCTCCTCGTCCTTGCCCTCGGAGTCGGCGCGGCGGGAGACGCTGATGGTGCTGCCCTGCTGGATGTCCTTGGAGAGGAGCATCTCGCTGAGCGGGTCCTCGACGTAGGTGCCGATCGCGCGGCGGAGCGGGCGGGCGCCGTACTCGGGGTTGTACCCCTTGTCGATCAGGAAGTCCTTGGCGCGCTGGTCGAGCACGAGCGAGTAGCCCTGGCCCGTGATCCGCTTGGCGACCTTCCCGACCTCGTACTCGACGATCTTGGTGAGGTCGTCCTTGTTGAGGGGGCGGAAGACGATGATGTCGTCGAGGCGGTTGATGAACTCGGGGCGGAAGAAGCGCTCGATCTCCTTCATGAGGATCGTCTTGACGTTCTCGTGATCGACGTCCGTGCCGCGCTTGGCGAAGCCGAAGCCCGCGCCGCCCTTGATCAGGTCCGCGCCGATGTTGCTGGTCATGATCAGGACGGTGTTGCGGAAGTCGACGTTGCGGCCGAAGGAGTCGGTGAGGCGCCCCTCCTCCATGATCTGGAGGAGCATGTTGAAGACGTCGGGGTGGGCCTTCTCGACCTCGTCGAGGAGGATGACGCTGTAGGGCCGGCGGCGGATGCGCTCGGTGAGCTGCCCGCCCTCCTCGTAGCCGACGTAGCCCGGGGGCGCGCCGACGAGGCGGCTGACGTTGTGCTTCTCCATGTACTCGCTCATGTCGAGGTGCACGAGGGCCTCCTCGTCCCCGAACATGAACTCGGCCAGGGCCTTGGAGAGCAGCGTCTTGCCGACGCCCGAGGGGCCGACGAAGATGAACGAGCCCATGGGGCGCTTGGGGTCCTTGAGGCCCGCGCGGGCGCGCCGGATCGCCTTGGAGATCGCCTTGATGGCCTCGTCCTGGCTGATGACCTTCTTGTGCAGCTCGTTCTCGAGCTCGAGCAGGCGCTGGGCCTCCTCCTTCTCGAGGCGCTTGAGCGGCACGCCGGTCATCTTGCTGACGACCTCGGCGACGACCTCCTCGTCCACCGTGCCGTCGAACTCCTGCGAGCGGGCGCGCCACTGCTTCTGGATCTCTTCCTTCTTCTTGCGGGCCTGCTCGGCCTTGTCGCGGAGCTCGGCGGCCTTCTCGTAGTCGGCGCTCTTGACGGCCTCGTCCTTCGAGACGCTGAGGCGCTCGATCTCGGCCTCGAGCTCGGCGAGGTTCGGCGGCTTGGTCATGGAGCGGATGCGGACGCGGGCGCCGGCCTCGTCGATCACGTCGATCGACTTGTCGGGCTGGACGC
>CAZCPB010000320.1:0-3912 GCA_964500365.1 uncultured Phycisphaeraceae bacterium | reverse complement strand
GAAGATGAGAACCGCGCCATGCTCGGTGCACAGCCGCCGCAGCGTTTCCACGAAGGCCTGCGAGGGACGCACGAAGTTCATGTTTCCGGCCACCGGCTCGAGCACGACCGCGGCGATGTCGGCCCCGTACCGGCGGAAGGCGTCCTCGGCTTGCTGGGGGTCGTTGTAGTCGAGGACGAGCGTCTTCGAGGTAAGCTCGGCCGGCACGCCCGCAGAGGTGGGGTTGCCGAAAGTGAGGGCGCCCGAGCCGGCCTTCACCAGGAGGAAGTCGCTGTGGCCGTGGTAGCAGCCCTCGAACTTCACGATGAGCGATCGCCCGGTGAAGCCCCGCGCCAGGCGAAGCGCGCTCATCACCGCCTCGGTGCCGGAGCTCACCAGCCGCACCTGCTCGACGGAGGGCAGGCTGCGCGTGATGAGCTCCGCGATCTCGAGCTCCAGCTCCGTCGGGGCGCCGAACGACAATCCCCTCGCGGCCGCCGCCGCGATCTCGGCGAGCACTTCCGGATGCGCGTGCCCGAGGATGGCGGGCCCCCAGGAGCCGACGTAGTCGACGTAGCGGTTGCCGTCGACGTCCACGAGCCAGGCGCCCTTGCCCTCGCGGAAGAAGACGGGCGTCCCGCCCACCGCCCGGAAGGCGCGGACCGGCGAGTTGACGCCCCCGGGAATGACGCGTTGCGAGGCCTCAAAGAGCTGCTGGCTGCGTTCGTGCATGGGCATGGGCATCCGTGGCGAAGGGTAGGGAGAGGGCCCGGGCGGCGGCGGCCACGTCCGGGGCGTCGAAGAGGGCGGAAATGACCGCGATCATGTCGGCGCCCGCGGCCACCGCGACGGGCGCGTTGGCCGCGTCGATGCCGCCGATCGCGGCGACCGGGAGCCGGGCCCGGCGGCGCGCCTCGCCGAGCAGGGAGGGCGCCGCGCGAACGGCGCCGGGCTTCGTCGGCGAGGCGAAGACGGACCCGATGCCGACGTAGTCCGCCCCGGCCGCGGCCGCCGCCACGGCGAGGTCGGCGTCCGCATAGCAGGAGACGCCCAGGATCGCGTCCGGCAGCCGGGCGCGGGCGTCACGGGGATCGCCGTCGTCGCGCCCGAGGTGGACGCCGTCCGCGCCGATCGCCGCGGCGAGTGCCAGGTCGTCGTTGACGATGAGGGGGATGCCGCGGTCGCGGCACAGCGCGAGGAGCGACTCGGCCTCGCGCTGCCGCGAGGCGGGCGCGACCGTCTTGGCGCGGTACTGCACCAGCCTCGCGCCGCCCTCGATCGCGGCCGCGACCAGGGCGACGAGGCGGGAGCGGTCGCCCATGCCGGGCGTCACCGCGTAGAGGCCGCGCAATCCCGCACGGCGCTCAGTCGCGCTCGTCATCGTCGTCGCGGGCCCAGAACAGGCGGTCGGGGATGTACTGGCCCATCCCCGGGCGGAACGCGCGGGAAAGGGCCTGCCAGGTGTATTCCTGCGCCTCGTGCACCGCTTCGGCCACTTCCAGGCCGCGGGCGAGGTTGGCGGCGATGGCCGACGCGAGGGTGCAACCCGACCCGTGGTAGCTGCCGGGCAGGCGCTGCCATGTGTCGGACCGGACGACGCCGTCGCGATGGTGGAGCGTGTTCACCACGGACGCGGTCGCGTCGTGGGTCCCGGTCACGAGGACGTACTCGCACCCCGCGTCCAGAAGCCGCCGCGCGCATTCGGCATGGTCGGGATCCTCGTCCTCTTCGACCTCCGCGAGCCGGCGAAGCTCGGGAATGTTCGGGGTGACGACGGTGCTCTGGGGGACGAGGAGCTCTCGGATCGCCGACACCAGGTCCTCGCCCCCGAACTCGTCTCCCCGGCCCGAGGCGAGCACGGGATCGAGCACGAGGGGGATGTCGGGGTAGTCGGACACCACCTCGGCCACGACGGCGGCGATCTCCGGCGAGCCGAGGACGCCGACCTTGAAGGCGACGACCGGGATGTCCTCGAGGATGCACCGCGCCTGGTCGGCCACCCAGTCCGGGTCGAGCGCCAGGAAGCCTTCCACGCCCGCGCTGTCCTGCACGGTGATGGCGGTCACCACCGAGAGGGGGTGGCATCCCATGCTCGCCAGGGTGAGCAGGTCGGCCTGCAGGCCCGCCCCGGAAGTGGGGTCGGTCGCCGCGAAAGTGAGCACGGCTGGGGGGACGGGGGCGGGAACGGGCATGGAAGCGGGGGGGATCGCAGGGTCAACTGGCGGCTTGCCGCAGGCGGGAGACGCCGGCGCCCGGCCGGCGACGGCGGCGCGCTCCAGGGACCCTGCCTGCCCATTCTACCCACTTCCGGCGCCGCGCCCTTCCCGCACCCATGTCCACCGCCCCCGCTCCCGCCCCCTACCGAACCTGGATGTGCCTGGTCTGCGGTTTCGTCTACGATGAGGCGGCGGGCTCGCCCGAGGACGGCCTCGCCCCCGGCACGCGCTGGGACGACGTCCCGGCCAACTGGAGCTGTCCCGAGTGCGGCGCGCGCAAGGACGACTTCGAGATGGTGGCGCTTTGAAAGTTACATTCGAAATATTTCGAAACGGCTTCAAGTTGCGTTGCCTGAACCTTGTTTTTACGGACTAAATGGCATAGGCTACATTCGTTAAGCGAGTAGTCGCCGCAGAGCGAATTCGCCGGGAGGCCCGGGTTCATCGAGGCCCGCGCTGGCCCCGAGGGGGCGCACGGTGGGGAGTCTTCGGCGTCCACGGAGAGCAAGACCAACTGAGGTAGGCGTGGCGGAAACGAAGACCCTGGCCGGCGTGCGCGTGATGGTGATCGACGACAGCAACACCATTCGTCGCAGCGCCGAGATCTTCCTCATGCAAGCCGGATGCCAGGTCATCCTGGCGGAGAACGGCTTCGACGCGCTCGCCAAGATCGCCGACCACGAGCCGGACCTCATCTTCGTCGACATCATGATGCCGCGTCTCGATGGCTACCAGACCTGCGCCCTCATCAAGAAGAGCGGCAAGCACCACGCGACGCCGGTCATCATGCTGTCGTCGAAGGACAGCCTTTTCGACCGCGCGCGGGGCCGCATGGTCGGCTCTGACGAGTACCTCACGAAGCCCTTCACCAAGGAAAGCCTGCTCCGGGCGGTCGAGACGCATCTCGTCCATCGCAGCCCGGCCTGAAGAATCACGGAAATCACGAAACGGAGCACACGCCAAATGCCCATCAAGAAAGTCATGGTTGTAGACGACTCGCCGACGGAGCGCGCCTACCTCGAGAACCTCCTGAAGAAGAAGGGGTTCGACGTCATCCTCGTCGACAGCGGCGAGGCCGCCATCGAGCGCGCCAAGACGGACCGCCCGGACCTCATCCTCATGGACGTCGTGATGCCCGGGCTGAACGGCTTCCAGGCGACCCGCGCCATCACGCGCGAGGAGTCGACCAAGCACATCCCCGTGATCATCTGCACCACGAAGGACCAGGAGACGGACAAGATCTGGGGCCTTCGCCAGGGGGCCAAGGACTACGTCACCAAGCCGATCAACGAAGCCGACCTGATCGACAAGATCAAGTCCTTCGGCTGAAGCAGCGCGGCCCTTGGCGCGTCGCACCGGACTTCGCGAGTTCCAGCTTTCGGTCGCCGAGCGGCTTCGCACCGCGGCGACCCGCGCGGCGCTTTCGTCGAAGCTCGGTTTCCAGGTCGCGGGCGTCAACTGGTTCGTGGCGCTGCACCAGGTGAGCGAGGTGATCCCGATGCCCGCGCTGGTTCCCGTCCCGCTCACCCGGCCCTGGTTCCGGGGCGTGGCCAACGTCCGGGGAAACCTCTACAGCATCGTCGACTTCTCCGCCTTCCAGGGCGGCGAGCCGGCGTCCGGGGGCACCGAGCGCCGCGTGATCCTCGTCTCGGACAAGCTGGTCGGCGGGGCGGGGCTGCTGGTGTCGAGGATGCTGGGGCTCCGGACTCCCGAGCAT
>CAZCPB010000319.1:0-3920 GCA_964500365.1 uncultured Phycisphaeraceae bacterium | reverse complement strand
AGAAGGTGAACCCGCAGAGCATGGTCCACCTCACCGAGAAGCCCGTCGAGCTCGCGCGACGCGCGATCGAGTTCTCGTCGCGGCCAGGGGAGAACGTGCTTGACCTGTTCGGCGGCTCCGGCTCCACACTCATCGGCGCGGAGATGACCGGGCGGCGGGCGTTCCTCATGGAACTCGACGCGCTCTACTGCGATGTCATTGTGCAGCGCTGGGAGAAGTTCACGGGCCGCAGGGCGGAACGGCTCTCCGCCGCGCGGTCAAACTCTGTGGCCGAAGAGAAAGCCCCGGCGAAGGCCGAGGCGTGAGGGAGGGGGCACCGATGCGGTCAGGCGCTGGGGCCCTTCTCCCGGAGGGCGTGGAACTCGACCATCGCATCCTCGTAGGGCGTCGTTCCCGCGGCGGCGTGGTCGCGCCCGCCCGCGGGAACGACCACGCTCCGCTCCTTGAGGAAGGCGAAGGCGACGGCGGCCTGCGTCCAGGGGATGTTGGCGGCGTGCCGGAGGTCTTCGAGGTTGAACGGGCTCGTGGCCTCGGCCACCGCATGGGCGACCGCCTCGAACGCGTCCTCCGGGCAGCGGTGCTGGTACGGCTCGCCCTTCATCGGGACGACGCTGCGGACCAGCGCCCGCGTGCCATCGACCGTAAACGTCTCCGTCCGCTCGTTCGCGGGCGGCTCGTTGCAGGCCGCGACCGCGTGCTCCAGCGCGTCCCACTCCTCGGTGGTCAGCATCTGGACCTCGCGGGCGTTGAGCAGGCGCTCGGCCGCGTCGAGCAGGACTTCGAGTTGGGCGCGGGTGGCCTGCATGGGTCAGGCTCCCTTCCCGGCGACGAAGACGCCCTTGTCGTGCTTCTTGAAGCGCGCCTTGTCGCCCTTGGCGGCGATCTCGCGGATGATGGCGGCGTAGAGCGTGGCCTCGGGGGTCTTCCCGCCGGGGCTCTTCCACAGGCCCTTCGCCTCCATCTTGGCGATCATCTCCTTGGCCCGCATGGGGACCTCGGAATCGGCGAGCACCTGCGCCGCGGCGTCCAGAGCGCTGACGCGCTTGGGCTTGGGTTCCTTCGTGGGCTTCGGCGATTTCGGGGCCTTGGCCTTCTTGCCATTGGCGGACGCCGCGAGGATGTCGTTGTTGGCGACCTCCTTGGCGCTGGGAACCTCGTGGTCCTGCTTCCCGCCGACGAGGCGGTCGCTGATCTCGGCGATCGCTTTCTTCCGAAGGCGGTCGGTCTTGGCCGCGCCCTCCGCGCGGGCAGCGCTCTTGGACATCTTGGGGGTGCGGGGCGTGCGGGGCTTCTTGGTCTTCGTGCTCATGCGAATCTCCCAACTACGGGTGCGGAAGCCCGCCGCACATTGCGGCGGGGAATCGCGTCCGGCGCGGTCTCCCGCGGCGGCGCGTGCGGGGGCGCGTGGGGCGGGTCAGCACCCCGCGACGCGCTCCATCTCGTTCAGGACGTCGTGGACCATCGAGTTGGTGGCGGCGGCGCGGCCGCGGCGGTCGGTCCCGTAGACGACCTTGGCGACCTCGACGGCCTTGGCGTATCGGGCGCCGCGGTCCTCATCGCGCGTGATGTGGGCGATGCAGATGTCCTGCCTGCCCGCGTGGCGCGTGTTCTGCTCGATGGTCGCTTCCGCGCCGCGCTCGGTGCGGCTGATCTTGACGTCCTTCTCGTGGCCTTCGATCACGATGGTCTTGATGTTCATGGGCGTGCTCCTTCGTCGGGGTGCGACGGTCGGGGGTGGTCACTCGGCCAGGAAGCGCTCGACGTCCTCGCGGTCCATGCCGCTGAGGAAGGCGACGGTGTCCATCAGGTCGCTGCGGACCTTGCCGAGGTTGCCGGTGATGCCCCAGTTGGTCGGGTCGGCCTTGGCCCGCTCGTCGTGCTTGTCCAGTTCCATCTGGAGGACGTCGAGGAGGCGGGCGATGTCGTTGCGCTGCGCGGCGTACATCTCGGCGGCGGTGGGCTGCGTGGGGGCGGGCTTGGCGGTCTTGTTCGTGCGCTTCTTCATACTGGTACCTCTCGTCGTGTGGGTGGCCTGGGGTGCGTGGTGTCTCCGGTAAACAACGAAGCCCGCTCTTCGCGGGCTTCAGGCCGTCGGGCGGGTTCCGCTGTCGCGGTCCCAACTGGTCGTGTCCTTGGGTTGTCCGACCGCGTCGAGGTAGTCGATCAGGTCGCCCGAGTTCCAGGTGTCGGCCTCGACCGCGTCGTGCTCGTTGGGGCCGTCGCGCCCCTCGCGATCGATCTCGAACAGGCGGTAGCCGCCGCCCGCACCCGCGATCGGGCCCCAGGAGCCGTCCGCTCGGCGGCCCCGTCCCGCGGGCACCGCGGCAACCGCCCATGCCCGGCCGTCGGGCGTGTGGACCTCGACGCTGCAGACGTTGAACCCGCGGCGTCCAAGGGCCTGTGCGATCTCGATCGTGTTCTTCGTGGTGGTCTTCATCGCGTTGGTCTCCGTCGCGGGGCCCGTGGTCTTTCGCCCCGCGTTGTGACACATGAAGCCATGACATCCGCGAACAGGCAAGGCGAATCCGAGCGGCTTCGCCGTCATTCCGCGACATGTGGGCAACTCGGCCAGACATGTGGGCAAGTTCGGGCGGGAGGTCCGCGATGACTCCCGAACACGCGCCTAGTCCCGACCCCCCCGACCCCCCCGTCCCCCACGCCACCGGGCAGGGGACGTCCCGACTGAACCCCGCGGCTCTCCCGGTGTCGGACGCAGCACGGGTGCTCACACGCCTGGGCGGCAAGCCCGTGAGCGACGCCATGCTCCGCGCCGACATCGACGCGGGCGCGCCGGTGAACAGCGACGGCACACTGAACCTCGTGCACTACGCCGCGTGGCTCGTGAAGGAGATGACCTCGGGGGGTGGCGGTGGCGATTGACCCGCGCAAACTCAAGCCCGGTGAGCTCGCGCGGCTGCTCAACAGCACACCGCTGGGCGAGGTCGTCAGCGAGCGGCAGCTCCATCGGCACCGCACGCGCGCCGGGTTCCGCGTCGCGGCGGACGGCGACGCTGGCAAGGTGGACCTGTTCAGGTACGTCGCGTGGCTGGTGACGACGCGGCACGAGGCCATCGCCGAAGCAGCCCGCCAGCCCGAGGGGCTCACCGGCTACGAGGCGATGAAGGAGCGGGCGCGGCTGCGCAACGCCATGCTCTCGCTCTCGGGACGCGACATCGGCGATCTCCCGCCGGTGGCCGACCCGGGGCGACGCGAGCGGGCGGCCCGGGACTTCCGGTATTTCTGCGAAACGTACTTCCTGCAGACGTTCCATCTGAAATGGTCCGACGACCACCTCAAGGTCATCGCCAAGATCGAGCAGGCCGTCCTCGAGGGCGGGCTGTTCGGGATGGCCATGCCGCGCGGCAGCGGCAAGACCTCGCTGTGCGAGGTGGCGTGTCTCTGGGCCATGCTCTACGGCCACCGCGACTTTGTCGCGCTGATCGGCTCCGACGAAGAGCACGCCGCCGGGATGCTCGAGTCGATCAAGGCGGAGCTGGAGAACAGCGAGCTCCTCGCCGGCGACTTCCCGGAAGTCTGCCACCCGATCCGGTCCCTGGAGGGCATCCACCAGCGCGCGTCGGGGCAGCTTTACCAGGGCAAGCAGACGCACATCGGCTGGACCGCGCGGGAGATCGTGCTTCCGACGATCTCCGGTTCGGCGGCCGCCGGCGCCATCATCCGCGTCGCCGGGATCACCGGCCGCATCCGCGGCATGAAGCACAAGCGAGCGGACGGGACGTCCGCCCGCCCCTCGCTGGTTCTCATCGACGATCCGCAGACCGACGAGAGCGCCCGGTCGCCCTCGCAGTGCGCCAACCGCGAACGCATCCTCGCCGGCGCAATCCTGGGCCTGGCCGGACCGGGCAAGAAGATCGCCGGGCTGATGACGCTGACGGTTGTCCGCCCCGACGACCTGGCCG
>CAZCPB010000318.1:0-3921 GCA_964500365.1 uncultured Phycisphaeraceae bacterium | reverse complement strand
CCCGCGGGCACTTGGAAGGAGAAGTCCTACCCGGGCCTGGCCGAGTGGATCATGGACGCGGCGAAGATCCCGGTGCCGGAATACGAACCCCTGGCCAAGCAGTTCAACCCCACGCGGTTCGACGCCGCGAAATGGGTCTCGATCGCCAAGGACGCCGGCCAGAAGTACATCATCATCACGAGCAAGCACCACGACGGCTTCTGCATGTGGGACACCGCGCAGACCGGCTACGACATCGTGGACGCGACGCCGTTCAAGCGCGACGTGCTCAAGGAACTGGCCGAGGAGTGCGAGAAGCAGGGCGTGCGGCTGGGGTTCTACTACTCCATCATGGACTGGCACCACCCCGATGCGAAGTCCAAGGAGACCTGGCCCGCGTACGTCGAGTACATGAAGGCCCAGCTGAAGGAGCTGCTCTCGGGCCGGTATGGAAAGGTCGCGGTGCTCTGGTTCGACGGCGAGTGGGTGGACACCTGGACCGACGAGCAGGGCAAGGACCTGTACGCCTATTGCCGCGAACTTCAGCCCGACATCATCATCAACAACCGCGTGGGCAAGGGGCGCGACGGCATGGCGGGTCTCACAAAGACCAAGGACTCGCCCGGCGACTTCGGCACGCCCGAGCAGGAGATCCCCGCGGGCGGGCTTCCCGGGGTGGACTGGGAAACCTGCATGACCATGAACAAGTCCTGGGGGTACCACGCCAATGACTCGGACTGGAAGTCGAGCGTTGAGCTGATCCGCATGCTCTGCGAAACGGCCTCGAAGGGGGGCAACCTGCTCCTCAACGTCGGCCCCACCGCCGAGGGCGAGATCCCGCCCGAGAGCGTCGAGCGGCTCGCCGAGATCGGCACGTGGATGGACGTCAACCACGAGGCGATCTACGGCACCAGCGCCAGCCCCGTGCCCCCCTACTACTGGGGCGACTCGACCGCGAAGCCCGGGACGCTGTACTTCGCCGTCTACCAGTGGCCGGAGTACGGCTGGATCCGGCTGCGCGGCGTGTTTTCCAAGGCGACGAGGGCGACGCTCCTGGCCACCGGCGAGGAGTTCCGGATCGAGTCGCATCAGTACGGGGTCAGTGTCCGCGTCCCGGTGATGGCTCAGCGGGACCTCGCCGCGACGGTGGTCAAGGTCGAGTTCGAGGGGGAGCACGACGTCCGCCCGCGGGTGATCCCGCAGCTCGACGACAACCGGACGATCGTGCTGTCGGTCTTCGACGCCACGATCGTCGGCAACACCGCCCGGCTCGAACGAGCAATGGACAAGCGCTGCCTCGGGTTCTGGACCGACCCCGGCGACTTCATCAGCTGGGACGTTGACATCCGCCGCACCGGGATCTTCCGGATGACCCTCACCGGGGCGTGCGTCGGCGGGGAGGGAGGCGGCGAGTACCGCATCGTGGTGGGCGATGAAGTCGTCGTGGGCCTCGTGCCGGTCACCGGAAGCTGGACGAACTTCGGCGAGTTCGGACCCGGCCCGTTCGAGATCACGCGGCCGGGACGGTACACGGTGATCATCCGCCCCGAGCGGATGAGGAAACCGGGCGGGGCCTTGATGAATCTCCAGGGAGCGTACCTCCAGCTGCGCAAGGAGGACTTTGAAAAGCCGCGTCCCGGCGAGGCGAAACCACCGGGGACGCCTTAACCGGCCGTCGCAACCCGCCTGATACGATGGCCGGACGAGCGGTCCTTCGCCGCCCGGAGTCCTCATGATCCGAACCGATTGTGCACGGTGGCTGGCGGCGCTGCTGCCGATGTTCGGCACGCCCGCGTGCTCGCGCCGCGACCCGCCGCCACCCCCGCCGAACACGCGCATCGCACTCGTTGAGCACGCCGCCGGTGACCCGTGGGCCGCCCGCGTGCGCAACGGGGCGGCCCGCGCGGCCCGCGAAGCGCGCCGCATCCAGATCGACGTGCGCACGCCGGTCGGGCCGGGCGCGGCGGGCCAGGTCGAGGCCGTGCGCCAGGCCGCCAAGGCCGGCGTCGGGGCGATCATCATCGCGCCGGACTCCCGCTCCGGTCCCGAACTGGCGGCGGCGCTCGCGGAGGCCCACGCCGCGGGGATTGAGCTGCTCGTGCTCACCGAGACCGGGGCCTCCGCCCTCGAGAGCCTCGGCGGACTTCGGGTGTCGAGCGACGACGAGCAGGCCGGGACGCTGGGCGCGGAGTTCCTGATCCAGAAGCTCGGCGGTTCCGGGACGGTCATCATCCTGGGCGATGGGCAGGGGTCGGACGGCGCGGACCGGCGTGAAATCGCCTTCCGCCAACGCATCTCGCGCGAGCCCGGCATCACGATCCACGACGCGCCCCCCGTGGGCGAGGCTGCCCGGCGCGCGGCCCAGCTCGCCGTCGAGTACGCGCTCGACGCGCACCCCGGCGCCCGCGCGGTCTTCTGCCCCAGCGAGCAGACCACGCTCGGCGCGCTGCAGGCGGTTCGAGACCGCAGCCTGCTGGGCCAGCTCCGCATCGTCGGCGTGGACTCGAACGCCACCCTGGTCGAGGCCATGGCCGCCGGCGAGGTCGATGCCCTTGTCGTGAGGGACGCGGACACCATCGGCTACCACGCTGTCCGCGCGGCGATCGCCCGCATGAACGGGGACACGGTCCGGGACCCCGTGCTGGCGCCGGTCATACTCATCCCTCGAGAGGCCATGCACGCGCGGGGAAACATGGACCTGCTCCTCCCCGAGTTCGGGTCCCCCGGCGGGTGAGGTCCCGGTTGACATGGCGCCGGCGCACCCCTTCACTCTGCCGGTGACACGCACGGCCACAGCCACCCCGCCTGCGCGGGCCCACGCCGTGCTTTTCACGGCCTTCGAGCCCAGCGGCGACGACCACGCCGCGGCCGTCATCGGGGAGCTCCGCGCCCGACGGCCGGACCTGCCCATCTACGCCTGGGGCGGTCCGCGCATGGCCGAGGCCGGCGCCGAGATCATCGAACGCACGGGCGATGACGCCGTCATGGGCATGCCCGGCCTCGAGAAGATCGTCGAGCACCAGCGCATCAACGCACGCATCGAGAAGTGGCTCGACGAGAACCCAGTCGCGCTGCACGTGCCCGTCGATTCTCCCGCCGCGAACTTCCCCGTGTGCGCCCTGGCCAAGGCCAGGGGCATCCGCGTGGTCCACCTGGTCGCCCCCCAGATCTGGGCCTGGGCCCGCTGGCGCATCCACAAGCTGCGGCGGCTCACTGACATGGTGCTCTGCCTCCTCCCGTTCGAGGAGCGCTTCTTCACGCGGCGCGGCGTTCCCGCCCGCTTCATCGGCCACTTCCTCTTCGACGAGCCCCCCGACGAAGAGATGCTGGACCGGGCGGCGGCGGACCTCCCCGCGGGCGAGCCACGGATCGCCATGTTCCCCGGCTCGCGGCCGGGTGAGTGGTCCATGAATTTCCCCCTGCTGCTCGACGCCTTCGACCACATCCGGCGCGAGTACCCGGGCGCGTGCGGCGTGGTCGCCGCGACCCGGCCGGAGGTCGAAGCAAGGCTGCGGGAGATTGCCGCCGCCCGCGCGCCCTCGGGGAAGGGCCCATGGCCGCCGGGGGTGTCGAGCGTCTCGGGGGCCACCAACGCCGTGGTGCGGTGGAGCACGCTCTGCCTGGTCAAGAGCGGCACGGTGACCCTGCAGGCCACCCGCCAGCTCCGGCCCATGGTGATCGTCTATAAAAAGCGCAACCTGCCTTTGTTCATCGCGGTCAAGGCCATGCTGGCCACCAAGCACTTCGCGCTACCGAACGTGATCGCGACCCGGCGGATCGTCCCCGAGTTCGTTCCCCACTTCGGCGGCGCGTCCCCGATCGCGCGGGCGGCGCTCGACCTGCTCCGCTCCCCCGCGCTCATGGAGCGTCAGCGTGCCGACCTGCGTTCGGTGGTGGACCAGTTCCGCGGGCGCAACGCGCGCCGCGCCGCCGCCGACGAGA
>CAZCPB010000317.1:0-3929 GCA_964500365.1 uncultured Phycisphaeraceae bacterium | reverse complement strand
ACCGGCGGGTCTTCTCCTTCTCGAGCGCCTTGGCGACGATGGTTTCGACGTCGCCGCGCAGCGTCCGGTTGATCGACGACAGGCGCGTCGGCTCTTCCTCGCGGATGATCCGCGCCGCCTCGTGGATCATCTTGCGGCGGAGGTCGTGCGGCAGCCTGCCCGCCAGCAGTTCGTAGGCGATGACGCCGAGGGCATAGACATCGCTCCGCGTGTCCAGCTCGAACGGGTCGCCGGTCACCTGCTCCGGGCTCATGTACGGCACGGTGCCGATGAGCTGGCCGACATCGGTCTGCATCGTCGTCTGCTGGATGTCGGAGTCGGTGGCGCGGGCGACACCGAAGTCGAGGATCTTCGGCTGGGCGGAGGTGCTGAGTGCTGGGTGCTGGATGCTGCCGGAAGGGGGATCAAGCTCGGTGACGAGGATGTTGGAGGGCTTGAGATCCCTGTGGATCACACCCTTCTGGTGCGCGTGGTAGACAGCGTCGCAGACCTTGGCGAGCAACTCGAGGCGCTCGCGGGTGCCCAGCTTCCTCGAGTCGGCGTACTCGGTCAGGGGCACGCCCCGGACGAACTCCATCGCGAAGAACGGAGTCGGAGGGGCGTCCCCTCGCTCCCGTATCGGGCTCGCAAAGACCCCCGCCTCGTAGATCTGTGCGATCCCCGGGTGCTGCAGCCGGCCCAGCACCTGCGATTCGAGCTCGAACCTTCGCAGCAGTTCCGGCGCGAGGTATCCCGCCCGGATCACCTTCAGCGCCACCTCGCGGCGCGGGTTCTCCTGCTCGGCGAGGTAGACGGTGCCCATCCCGCCCTCGCCCAGGACCCGCTTGATGGTGTAGCGGCCGAGCCGATCCGGGATCGGCGCCCCCGACCCGATACCCGCGTTCGGCCCCGCCCGCGCTGAAGCCCGGGACCCGCCGGGCTCTCCTCCCGACCCGGCGCCGCCACTCAACGATCCCGTCGCCTCATCCCCCATCGTTCAGTCCACCCCGCAGCGCCGCACAACCTCTCACTCGCCCCGCGACTCTCCCCCCGCGCCCTCCCCGGGCCCGACATCGAATACGAAGGGAACCGTGATCCCCCGTCCTCCCCGCTGGAACTGGGCCCACGCCTTGTACCGGCCGGGCACCTTGAAATACGCCTCGAACAGCACCACCGGCCCGCCCATCGTCCCCGCGTGGTGCGACTTGCCGCGAGGGTGGCTGTGCACGAACTGCGACCGGTCGTCCTTGACGATGATCAGGTGGCCCATCGCGCTCAGGTACGGCTCGAGGTCCTTGACCGGCGTGTTGCCGTCCATGAAAAGGTAACGCATCTTGGTCGTGCGCCCCGTGACGATCGGCCCGGGGATCGTCAGCGTCACCCGCAGCCCGTCGACCTCCTTCGTCCGCTCCATGTCCGAGTCGAGCGGGACCGGCGGCGGCGCTTCGCCCGGCACTTCGACCGTCACGGGCACGACCTGCATCCCCATGCGCGGCGGGGTGAAGTCGTGGTACAGCGTGTACCGCCCCGGCGCCGGGAACGCCCACTCCAGCTCGAACGCCCCGTCCTCGCGCTGGACCGGGTGCTCGTGCGCGTACCACGACAGGTCCTCGGAGACCATCAGGAGGTGCAGCGGCTGCTCGTGAACGATCTCGACGTTCTTGACCGGCGCCCCCGAAGGGTCCGTGATCCGAAACACAAGGACCGACGTTTTTCCCGCCTCGAGGTCGCCTTCGCGGGGCTCGACCGTCACCGAGTACTCGTCGCGCGTCACGCGCTTCAGCTTCATCTCGCACACCGGACAGCGCTCGGGCAGCCCGTACTCCTTCTGCCCCTCGCACAGCATCGGGCACAGGTACCGCCCCGGCACGAGCGCTTCGAACGCCGCGAAGCGCCCGCCGGCATCTTCGAGCCGCGCCCGCGCATCGGCCAGGCCCCGCGCGCCGGCGAGCGCCGAGGCGCTGCGCCCGAGATCCTCCGCGGCCCGGATCAGCGCCGCCTCGCCCCCCGGCGGCAGGGCCGACGACTCCATCGGGGCGAGCTTCGGCACAAGCGCCGCCAGGCGCGCGATGCCTTCCGCGTCGGCCCCGACCGCGCCGAGCGCCCCGCTCTCCAGGCACGCGCGGATGTCCTTCAGCCGCCGCCGCATCATCGACGCGGCCTCTTCCAGCGATGCCGGCGCCTTCCACTCGCTGGCCCCCGGCACGGCCTCGGCCGGGGGCTGCGCCCGCGCCGCCGCCCAGCCCGAGAGCAGCGCGGCAGCCGCGCACAGCATGATCCGCAACGTATGTACGCTCATGCCTTAACGTTACGCCGCGCCCGCCACACGCGCCCGCCGCCCGGGTCGCGTGACGGGCGAACTCAGGGCGTCCCGGCGATCGGCTCCCGGACCCCCACCCTCACCGCCACCGGCCCGAGCAGCCCGGAGTCGATCAGCGGCGAGTCCTTGGTCCAGTGCTTCCACGTCGCGAAAGTGATGCGATCCTTCGCGGGGCGCCCGGAGAGCGTTGCCGCGGGGTTCGTCGCCTGCGGCGCGAACCACTCGGGCCAGGCCTTGAGGGGCGTCGAGGGGGCGCGCTGCCACTGGGCATCGTCCGGGTGCTGCTCGTCGCCGATCAGGCGGTTGACCCAGAGGTTGGTGACCTTGACGACCAGGCGGTTGGTGCCGGCCTTTGCCGCGGCGGTGATGTCGAGAGAGAAGGGTGCTTTCCAGAGCGTCCCCAGAGGCTTGTTGTTCAGCGTGACCTCGGCGATCTCGCCGACCGAGCCCAGGTCGAGGACGAGCGCGTAGCGGCCGCGGACGCCGGGGCCGGCGAGATCGGGCGGGAGGATGAACTTCGTCTCGTAGGCCGCGGTCCCCGAAAAGTACCTGATGCCGGGGTCGGACGATTCGGTCCACGATGCGAGGGTGTCGAAGGTTGCCGCGTCGGGCGCGCCGCGCCCGGGCTCGAACGTGACACTCCAAGGGCCGGTGATCGACACAGACCCGGGGACCGAGGCGATGTCGAACCTGCGGGAGTTGCCCCCGGAATACCGCACCTCGTACAGGCCGGGCGCAAAGGCCTCGAGCGTGACGCCCGCCCACGTCGAATCCAGCGTGAACGCCGGGGGCCGGTCGGGCTCGGGCGGGATGAGGGCGAGTGTGTCGTTCTCCGCGGCTTCACGGGTCAGGGGCTTGCCGTCGAGCGCGTACTCGACGCGGAGCCGCTTCACGTGGTTGTACGTCGGATCGCCGAAGGCCGCGTTGCTGGCGGGGATGTCGGTCTGCCCGGCCTCGACCATCGCGGTGACCTTGGCCGTGACGTCCGCGCCGCCGGCGCCGTCGATGGCCTCGTAGGTCGCCTTGAGGACCTCGATCTTCGGCGCTCGGGCCTGTTCGATGGCGGCCGCGGGGGGCGTGATCGAGTTGATGCGCTCGCCGGGCGGGCGCTGCGCGGCAGAGGCTCGCGTGAAAACCACGAAGACTGAGCCGTGAGGATCGAAGCGGTGAGTGACGATGGTCCGGCCGGACTCCTCGCGCCAGACGGGAGCGGGCTCGATCACGCCGGAGTCGGGGTGCCAGAGCTCGGGGACCTTCGCGGTAATGCGGAAGGAGCACTCGAGGACCTCACCGCGGGGCTTCTGGTTGGAGACGAAGTAGATATCGGTGTCGCCGGCGGCGCGGTGGATCCAGGCGGCGCCGGGCTTGGAGCCCGAGGGCGAACTGAACCGGACATCGGGAGCGACGCCGACCCGGGGGAGTTCTGCCTCCGGTGTCTCGGGAGCGCTCGCCCCGCCGAAGAGGGGCAGGACGCCGCGGAGCCCCGCGATGCCGTCGCCGACCTCTGGGCTGAGGGAGGGGGATGCGCGCGGCGATGCGCCGACCACTGCCGCGCCCGACGTCGCCAAGCCGCGGATGACGGCCGCCGCCTCCGCCGTCATCACGGGCGCGACCGGGATCGCCAGGACGC
>CAZCPB010000316.1:0-3933 GCA_964500365.1 uncultured Phycisphaeraceae bacterium | reverse complement strand
CGCATGGTGGCGTAGGAGCCGGGCGCGGGCGGCGTGCCGACGAACGTCCCGCCGAGGCCGGTCGCCTCGGCGATCGTGCCCGCGGCGTCGGCGACGAACGGCGCCGCGGCGAAGACCGCGGCGGCGGCGCCGGCGAAGATCAGCAGCGCGTTGCGCAGCTCGCCGGGCTTTCGCGCCGGCTTCTCGGGCGCGCCGGCCTGCTCCACCGCGTGCTTCTGGTCGTAGAAGACGATCCGGACGCCGAGGACGTAGACCGTGAACAGGACGGCCGAGCCCGCGCCGATCCCCAGGACGCCGACGCCGAAGCGGCTGAGGAGCATGACGCCCGCCGCGGCGGTCAGCACCATGCTCATGGCGCCCGAGATGGCGTGGGCGGCGGCCGCGCGCGAGAGCATGCCGCGGGGCGCGCGGTGGAGCAGGTCCGCGACGCCCAGGATGAGGAGGTTGGCGAGGCTGCTGCCCATCAGGTCGCCGACGGCGATGTCGTCGTGGCCCTTGAGCACCGCGCTCACGTCGACGGACAGCTCGGGGAGCGAGGTCGCGCCGGCCAGCAGCACGCCGCCGACCAGCAGGCGGCCGAACCCGGTCACCTCCGCGATGCGGTCGGCGCTCCGCGCGAGGAACCCGCCGGCGACCACGACGACCGCCGCGGCGAGAAGGAACTGCACGATCGCGCCGCCCACCCGCGCCTCCTTCCCGGTCTTCGGTCCGCGCCGGCGCCGTCGCGGGTGAACCGCCGACCTAGAACGCCGGGCGCCGCTGCGTCGCGGCGACGGCGTCGGCGGCGCGGGTTGCCGCGTGCCGTGCCCGCTCGATCTTCACCGCGAGCACCGACGCGCGGGCGTCCTGCAGGACCGCTTCGGCCGTCGTGCCGAGCAGGAAGTCGAGCAGGTCCGTGCGCCCGTGGCTCCCGAGCACGACGAGGTCCGCCCCGCACTCGTCGATGTACTCGACGATGCCGTTGCGGTCGGCGCGCCGGTCGAGCACCGCGTAGACCGCCTTTGCCGCGTGCGCGGCCCCGACTTCCTGCTCCGTCACGGCCCGGAGCCGCCGCTCCAGCGCCTCGCGGTACTGGTGCTGGAAGTGGGGGTCGACCTCGGGCGTCGGGGCGCGGTAGTGCAGGCGGTGCCACGGGGCCTGGAAGACGTGGAGCACGCGGAGCTCGGCTCCGTCCGCGACGGCGAGCTCGCCCGCCCGGCGCAGCGCGCACAGGGAGTGCTCGGAGAAATCGACGCACGCGACCACGCGCCGGAAGGCGCCCCGGTGGCCATCGCGGACGAGCATAACGTCGGCCGGGCTTCGCCGCACGCACGCCGCGGCGACCGATCCGACGCCGGCGTCGCGGGCACGCTCGCCGTGCGAGCCGACCACGAGCATCGAGGCGTTCTCATCGCGCACCGCGCGGACCAGCCCGTGGACCCGGTGGGCGACCAGCACCGTCAGCGCCGGGGCCGGCACGCCGTCGGTGGCGGCCGCGAACTCGGCCCACGCCCGGTGCGCATCCTCGACCAGGTCCGACTCCAGCGGGGCGGGCCCCGGCGGGAGCACCTCGGTCAGGTCAGTCACGACCAGCCGGTCGATGACGTGCACTGGCTTCACCGGCGCGCCCGACGCCTTGCCGCGACGCAGCGCCTCGGCCAGCGCGGCCAAGCACGAGGGCGTGAAATCGATCCCGACGATGATGGGCCCGGTCGCGCTCAAGGGGGAACCTCCGGGGGGCGGTGCGCTGGCACCTCGCGACAGCATACGCGCCCGGGCGCGCCGCGTGGCGCAGCGCCGGAGCGCATCACACCGGTCCCAGGGCGTCGAGCAGGGCCGGGTGCTCGGCCATCTCGCTGGCGGGCATCTTCCTGAACTCGCCCTCGCGGAGCTCGACCCCGTCGGTGGCCGCCTCGTTCAATTCCTGGCGCAGCATGCCGAGCATCCGGGCCGGGGCGAAGACGCAGATCCGCTCGACGGCGTCGGCCTTGCGGGCATCCTCCAGCCAGCCGAGGACGCGCCGGGCGAAGCGGCGGACTTCCTCCTCGTTCTGGTGGCCCCAGTCGGCGTGGTGGACGGCGTTGGCGGTGGGCCCGCGCGAGAGCATGCTCGGCCGGCGGCGCTCGTGCGCCCCGATCTCGTCGTTGTCGATCGCGCGCTGCTCGTCGAGGTTCAGCCGGCCGCCGGGGGCGCGGCGCCACGAGTAGAGACTCGCGCGGCGGGCATCGACCGTCGCGACCCAGAGCCGCGGTGTCTTCCGGGCTTTTTCCATGATGTTCTCCTCACGGGTCTGCCGCCCTGCTCCACCCTTTCTTACGTCCGGCGCGGGCCCGCGGATGAACCACGCGCGGGCCCCGGCGCGCCAACCATTGGCCGTGTTCCGCGGCTCGTTCAAGATCGCCACGATCGCGGGCGTTCCCGTCCGCATCCACTGGACGTTCTTCATCCTGCTGGCGTGGGCGTTCGGCTCGGGCTTCGCGGGGGGCGGGTCGTGGGCCGGCGGGCTGAGCACGCTGGCGCTGGTCGCGGCGGTGTTCGCGTGCGTGGTGGCGCACGAGTTCGGGCACATCCTGGCGGCGCGGGCGTTCGGTGTCCGGACCCGCGACGTGACGCTGCTGCCCATCGGGGGCGTTGCCGCGCTCGAGCGCATCCCGGAGAAGCCGTGGCAGGAGCTGGTGGTCGCGGTGGCGGGCCCGCTCGTCAACGTCGTGATCGCGGGCGCGCTGCTCCCCGGGCTGCTGTGGGGGAACGAGGCTGGGTTCCTGTCGGTCTTCGCGGGCCCCGCCGACGGGGGCCAGAAGTTCATCGCGTCGCTGGCGGCGATCAATATCTGGCTTGTTCTCTTCAACATGATCCCGGCGTTCCCGATGGACGGTGGGCGGGTGCTGCGGGCGGTCCTGGCGATGTTCACCGACCGCGTGTCGGCGACGCGTGCCGCGGCGCGGGTCGGGCAGGTGATTGCCGCGCTGATGGCGCTCCTCGGGATTCTGCAGGGCTGGCCGATGCTGCTGGTGCTTGCGATCTTCGTGTTTTTGGGCGCGGGGGCGGAGTCGGCGGGCACCGAGGCCGACGAGCGTCTGCGCGGCGTGGCGGTGGACGCGGTGATGGTGCGCGACTTCCGGGTGCTGGCCGAGACGGACTCGCTCCAGACCGCGGTCGATGCGCTGCTGGCGCTGTCGCAGTCGGACTTCCCGGTAACGCGCGACGGTTCGGGGGCCGCGCCGATCGTGGGTCTGCTGACGCGGGCGGACCTCGTGCAGGGGCTGGCGCGGCACGGGGCGGCGGCGACGGTCCGCGACGCGATGCGCGAGCCGTGCGCGCCCATGCGGCCGCGCGACCCGGCGGCGCGGGCGTTGAAGGAACTGCACGCGGCGCGCTGCCCGCTGATCCCGGTGGTCGAGAACGGCGCGATCGTCGGGTTGCTCACGCCGGACAACGTCGCGGAGGCGATCATGATCCGGGGGGCGCTCGCGCAGCAGCGCGGGGCGGGGTGATGAGTGCGGGCTGGCGCAGGGGATCGGCATCGGGAAAAGGGTGAGCGATGGTGCTGCGCGGTGGCGCGCCTGGTGAGCGCGGCGCCTGGGGCCCGTGCTGGGCATCGGTCGGTGATTGAGAGGCGATTGCGGCGGGGACTGGCTCGTGGGATTCGTGAGCGAGGGAGAAGGGGTAGGACACGAAGCCCGCTCTGCCCCGAAGCGGGGCACCTCTCCCGCGGGGCGCGGGAGAGGGAGGAGATGGAACGGAAGAGAACTCGGGGTAGTTGGCGGTTGCGGTGGGAAATGGCGCTGGGGATTCGTGAGCGAGGGAGAAGGGGTAGGACGCGTAGCCCTCTCCGTCGCGAGGCGCGACACCTCTCCCGCGGGGCGCGGGAGAGGGAGGAAGAGGGGTCGCGCTGGCGCTTGGGGTTCGGCGTGGGGCGCCTGGATGAAGAGTGGCGATGCGGTAGAGGAGCCA
>CAZCPB010000315.1:0-3933 GCA_964500365.1 uncultured Phycisphaeraceae bacterium | reverse complement strand
CCCGCGGGCACGGAGTAAATGCCCCAGTGGATGAACATCCCGAACCGGGCCTCTCGCCACCAGTCCATCCTCTGATCTTGCGTGCCCGGGTCGGCTTCCCGGGTCGGCGCGCCGAGGATTCTGGGCGTCCCCGCGAGGGTGGCCGACGAGAAAAGGCCCGCCAGGGCGGCGGTAAGCAGCGTGAACGCACGATTCATCCGTGGTGCTCCGGTGATGGCTGATTCTCGATCCGTGGCGCGGCGCCCGGCCGCGTCATGTGACTACGCGGCGAGTGTCCCGGGGTTCACGGGGACGCTGCGGCCGCGCGGCCGCGGGAAGGGTAGACGGTCAGCAGCAGGAGCAGGCACACCATCGAGGCCCACATCGGGACCGAGAAGAGGCGCGTGTAATCCATGGCGCCCCCGCCCGAGGCCCATTCGGCCACCCACCCGGCGACCTTGCTCCCGACGATCGTCCCGAAGCCGATGATGACCAGGTTGTACAGGCTCTGGGCGCTGGCCCGGATGTCGCCCGACGTTTCCTCGTCCACGATCATGAACGACACGAAGATGAAGCACCCGAAGCAAAGCCCGTGCAGGCCGACGCCGGTCACAAGGACCGCAACCTCGGGGACGCCCGTCGAGGCGCTGATGGGCCCGACGAACGCGAACAGCGCCATGCGCGCCGCGTAGGCGACCAGGCCGATCCCGAGCAGCGTCTTCCGCGACAGCGAACGGGCCAGGACGGGCATGGCCGCGAGCACCAGGATTTCGACCATCTGGCCGACGGTCATGAGCCCGCCGCCCCCGACGCCGAAGACGTCGTTGATCCGCGTGGCCATGTCGGTCTGGAACTTCCCGAGGAAGCCGGCGGTGTGCACGAAGTAGAACTGGTGCACGCAGGAAATGGGCACGGCCAGCAGGAAGACCGTGAGCAGGGGCTGGCGCTTCACGGCGGTGATGGCCTTGAACGCGGCGTTCGACCTCACGTCGCGCGCCGGCGGCGTGTGCGGGAGCGTGAAGGCGTACAGCCCCATCAGCACGCCCAGGATGCCCGACAGCCTGAAGGCGTCGCCCATGCCCGCCACCTGAGCCGCATGGACCTGGTCGGGAGTGAGGCCCGCGGGCGTGTGCTGGCGCAGCAGCCACTGGCCGATCCCGATGCCGACGGCGATCCATCCGACCGTGCCCCACACCCGGACCTTGCCGAAGTCCCGGTTGCGGTCGGGCAGGTGGTGGAACGCCAGCGCGTTGGTCAGGGGCAGGGTGGGCGAATAGACGAGCGAATAGGCCAGGGACAGGGCGAGGAACTCGTTGTACGACGTGGCCCGCGCCAGCAGCCAGACCAGCACGGCGCCGATCAGGTGGCTGAAGGCCAGGTACCGTTCGGTCGAGAAATAGCGGTCGGCGATCTGCCCCGCGATGAACGGTGCGACGATGGCGCCGATGGCGCCCACCGCGAACATGTCGCCGATCTGGCTGGGCGTGAAGCCGCGGTGCTCGCTCAGGAACGGGTACAGCAGCGGCAGCCACGCCCCCCAGATCCCGTACTGCATGAACATCATCACGCTCAGGCGGAGCTTGAGGAGCGCGGGCCCGTGCGTCGTCTCGGCGTCGTGCGGCGAGGCAGGGTTTTTCATCGGGTGGGGTTCCGGGTGCGATGCAGGACGCGCCGAGCCTATCAAATCGCCGCGGCGCGGGCGACCACGTATTCTCACGCCGTGCCGGCCCGGAACGTCCCCGACTTCTACGTGATGCCCGAGGAGTACGACGTCCTCCACGCCGCCGGAAGCGCGGAGGAGGTTCGGGTGCTCGAGAGAATCGAGCGTGAGCACGTGCGGACCGACGCTGGCGTTCGCACGGCCGGGCGGGCGCGCGCTCCCCGGATGATCACGTGGCTCGAACCGGCCTGCGGCACCGGACGTCTGCTCAGGCTCGCCGCGGCGAAGGGTCGGAAGGTGGTCGGCTTCGATCTCGAGGCGCCGATGGTCGAGTACGCGTCACGCCGGATCGACGCGGCGATCGCTCGGCGGAGCGCACAGCGCCCGCGGAACCGCGGGGCGCTGGTTTTCCGCGCCGACATGACGGACTTCGGCCGGCGCATCCCCGCCCACTCGGTCGATCTTGCTTTCAACCTCATCAACACCATCCGGCACCTTGGGAGCGACGCCGCGATGCTCGCGCACTTCGGGCAGGTCGCCAGAGTGCTCAGGCCCGGCGGCGTCTACGCCGTGGGGCTCAGCCTCAGCTCGTACGGCAACGAGATTCCCACCGAGGACATCTGGGTCGGTCGTCGCGGGAGGGTGAGCGTCCGGCAGGTCGTGCAGTACATCCCGGCCCCCGGCGGACGCGGACGCGGCGCCCGCGACGAACGGTGCATCAACCACATGACGGTAACGCGCGGGCGGCGCGAATTCGATCACGACTTCGTGTACTCGCTCCGCGCGTACGACCTGAAGCAGTGGACGACGCTGGTCGCACGCTCGGCGCTCTCGGTCGACGCGGTGCTCGACGATCAGGGCAACGCCATCACCCCGAGCGAGCCCGGGTACGCCGTGTTCATCCTGCGGCCGGGGTGACCCGGACCGGAGTGCCCGTCTCGAGGCTCTTCCGCTCGGCGTCCAGGATTTCCGCGGTCCGCAGCGCGTCCTCGACGGTGGTCGGCGGCGACGGGGCGCCCGAGGCGATCGCGTGCACCATCGCCCGCACCTCGCCGTCGTAGCCGAGCCACGCGGGCATTTCGACGGCCTCGGCGCGCCCCTCGCGGCAGAGCAGGAGCGCGGGAGTCCGCGTCAGGTCCCAGTCGGCCGTCGCGCCCTCGAACGTCACGATGTACCGCATGCGGAACGGGAAGCCCGGGTGCTGGTCCCACCCGCCGTGGGCCGACACGTGGGGCGGCCCCATCTCGAACCGGTAGAGCGTCGTCACGTGATCGAGCGTCCCCAGCGAGGCGACCTCGCGCGGCGAGCCGAAGCACCACGAAATGAAGTCGGCATCGTGGATGTGCAGGTCGATCAGCGCGCCGCCGCTCAGCGCGTGGTTGCGGTAGAAGTCGGCTCCCCAGCTGGGCCCGCTCCCCAGACGCTGGAAGCTCGCCGAGACGACGGCGCCGAGCTCGCCCGAATCGACGCGGGCCTTGAGCCACGTCCACGCGGGCCAGTACCTCATGCACATGGCGGGCATGCACAGGAGCCCGCGGGCCGAGGCGGCCGCCGCGTCGGGCACGAGCGCGCGGACCCGCTCCGCCGTGATCGCGACCGGCTTCTCGACCAGCACGTGCTTGCCCGCCTTCAGGGCCCGGCGGGCGAACTCGACGTGCGTGTCCGTGTGCGTGCAGACGATGACCAGGTTGACGCGTTCGTCGCGGAGCATCACGTCGTAGTCGGTGTACGTCGCCAGCGCGCCGGGGTCGAAGAGCCGTTCCCCGGCGCCGGTCGTGATGTTGCCCGCGGCCATGACGTGCCCGCTCAGCCTCTCGCGCGACGCGTCGCACACCGCGGTGAGGCGGCACGGCAAACCGTCGGCCGCGGCGCGGTGGACCGCGCGGATGTGCGTCGAGCCCATGAACCCCAGACCCACCACGCCGACGCCGACGGGGTGCTCGGGAGTGAACGGCGCGCTCATCGCGCGGCTCCGGCCTTGGCGCGCCGCCGGCGCGCCGGGGAGCGCGGCGGGCGAACCGGTCGCGGGTGCCGGGGCATCGTCCCGTTGGGTGTGCTCCGCTCGATCGGTCGATCGGAGCGTGTGTTTCTGGCTTGTTTTCCTGCCGCGGCGGGCTTTTCAGACCCGCGAGCGGCGGCGCGGACGAGCGAACCGTCCGCCGCGCTCGGCCGCCACCGCACGAACCCCTCGATCGCCTGGTACTCCGGCAGCCCGAGCCGGTCGTAGAGCTTCGCGGTGTCGCGGTTGCGGTCCTCGGCGCGCTGCCAGAACTCGCGCGGGTCGTTGGGGCCGG
>CAZCPB010000314.1:0-3942 GCA_964500365.1 uncultured Phycisphaeraceae bacterium | reverse complement strand
CCTTCCCAGCGCCAGGTACGTATCGGCCAGGTACGCCGCGTCCGGCGCGCTCAGCCGCCCCTCAACGCTCTCGGCCTCCAGGTACTCCCCGACCACGTTGAGGTAGTTCTCCGGCCGCTTCTCCGCGGCCGCGTCCTGCCAGAGATAGATGGACCGGGCCCTGAGCGCGTGGAACTTCCGGCGTGCCTCGGCCGGCACCACGCCCTTCTCGACGAAGGGGTGAACCTCGGCGTTGAGCGTTTCGAGGCCTTCTTCGTACCTGCGATCGGCGATGAGCGCCTCCGACCGCGCGATCGCATCGTCAAAGTCCGGCTTGGGACGCAGTGAGAGGACACCGACGACTCCCGCCCCCAACGCGACGACCGCGACGGCCAGCGCAGGGATCTGCCACGCGTCCCGCCAGGACGGCCCGCGGCGCTGGGCCCCCTCCGGCGCGCCGGCGATCGCCGGCGTTGCACCCGCCCCCCCATCACCCGCCTTGGTCCGATCGTCCGCCAACCCGGGAGCCTCCGCCCAAGACCATCCCCTCGGATCCCTCCAGAGGTGCACGCCGCACACCGGACGCGCAAAGGTCAACGCCTCATATCGGGCGGAACGCGCAACACTCTTCACGGGGAACGGCCACCGAGCCCCGCCCGGCCGGGGGGCTGGCTCCCAACGCCCTATTCCTCCGGCGGGAAACCCGGCTCGTCCTCGATGGGAATCACCACCGCCGTCCGCGCCAGCGAATCCCCCCGATGCCGGCCCTGGGCTTCCATGAGCCCCAGCGCGGCGGCCGGTGAAAGCACCCACTTCACGAGGTTGCGAACCCCCGCCTGCCAGAAGCTGGGAGTCGCGACCCGGTCGGCGACACGCGTATCGATCACCACGCACCCCGTCAACAGCTTTCCGATCGACCTTCCCCCGAGCGTCTCGCCCAGGACGCTCAGCACCAGCCCGACCCCGATCACCGCCCCGACGAAACCGATCGAGTGTCGCATCAGGAACGCCGGCTCGCCCAGTTCCGTGATCGACACACCCAGCAATCGCGCGGCGATCACCGCGGCCAGCCCCAGGTCCACCGCGCCCGCGATCACCCGCCGCCCCGGACCAGCCAGCGAAACCCCGTCGGGAAGAGAAAATACATCGCCGCTCGGATCGGCCCGCAGCACCACCAGCAGCACCGCGCCCATCAGCAGCACCAGCCCCAGCGCCAACCACTGGAATTCGCGCGCCGTCAGCGGGGGCTCGTTCACCAGCGGCCCGGCGTACTCCACCCGCCCGTCCACGAGCGAGATCTCCCGAACCTCCGCCGCGGCGCCGCCCTCGCCCGGTCGCACCGGGCCGGGCGCGACCCAGGCCAGCACGACGCGCGACGGGGCCTGCATGCCCGCAACCGAAACCATCGCGCCCACGCGATCCTCTCGAGCCACCGGCACGAAGGACGCGCCCGTCAGTTCTCCGATCTCGACGCCCCCTTCGGCGGTCGTCTGCGCTACGAAGACCCGGCCCGCGGAGGCGAAAACCCTCGTGTCCGATGCGCTCATTTCCGGCGCAGAACGGTCTTGCGCAAGCACCCGGCGCTCCCAGGTGAGGCTCAAGTCCCGCGGGGCGCGTTCACGCGAACGCGGCGAGAGCAGCCGTTCCTCGGGGTCCTTTTCGCCGATCGCCGGGCGGGGCGGTTCCGCAGCGCGCGCCCCCAGCCAGAGGTCAACGCAACCGGTCCGATCGCGCACGAGCACGCCCAGCCGTCCGCCCATCCCCAAGAGGAACACCGGCTCCGCATCGTTGAGCGTGGACAGATCTCCGGGCAGATTCGCCCGTTCCCACGCCCGCCCCGCGAGCACGTAGAGCCGCCGGCGCTCCCCGTCCGCCGCGCGGTCGACGATGAGGGCGCCGGGCCCCAGGTCGCTCCCGGCGAACGACTCAATTTCGCCATCCCCCGGCAGCGCCGGCTCGACCCGGAGCCGGCCCGCGGGCTCGAACCTCCAGTTGTCGCTGAGGGGCGTCGGCACCGCCGCGACCGAGCCGACCTGACGAGGGGTCCGACCGCCTCGTTCCATGACAACCCACGCCCGCTCTTCCCACGCCGCCACCGCCCGCGGCACGAAGTCCAGCGAAGGCACCGGTTGCGCGACCCCGTTGGACACACCCCGCAATCGCCCGTCCGGCCCCGCGGCACGGCGCGGCGGCAGATGCGCCAAGGTGCCCCGCCCCCGCCCATCGATCACCACGAACCAGCCGTGCGAACCCACGTGCTCCGATGACGAGCCGCCGCCGGCGCTCGGAAGCAGCCTCGCCGGACCGTCCGCCCGCGCCGAAGCGCCCGCAAGCGCCGCGATCACCGCGACGAGGATTCGGCACGCCCGCCTCACGTCAGGGCCCCACGCCGTCGGCCCCCGCCACGGGAGCATCGAGGTTGCGTTCGCGCTCGACTCCGTACTCGGAGAGCAGAGTCTCCAGCGAGAACGCGCGCTCCTTCATCCGCGCCCCGCGGTTCTCGGGGTCGTACAGCGTTACTCGTATCTCGCTGCGGCGGCCCGGCACCGAGATCATCACTCGCGTGGCGACCCGTGTCGCCACCTCCCGCTCGACGGGCGTTTCGATTCGCTCGTAATCGCTCAGCTCGGCCCGCACCGCGAGTTCTCCCGCCGCGTCCAGCAGACGGATCTCGACCGGCTCCCACCGCTCTGGGTCGAGGTACAGCACCCGCGTCCCGCCCCAGCGCCCGGGCAGGCTCAACTCCAGACGCCGACCGTCCCGGGTCCACCGCGGCCTGGTCTCGGCCCCGCGGGTCAGCTCCGTCACGCCCAGCACTTCGATGAGGTCGAGCGGGTGCACGGGCACACCGCTGCGCCGCAGCGTCTCCGGCCGCGCCCGCGCGTGCTCGCCCACCGTCGCGATCTTATTCTGCACGTCGATCCACCAGTACCGATCGTCGTTGGAGCCGAGTTCGAACCCCGTCTCCCCGACCTTGCCGACCGAAAAAAACAGCTTCCGGGGTCGGATCATCTGGAGGTATCCCTCCCCCGACTCCTCCACCTTTCGGTCCTCGGCGTCGTACCCCCAGTACCGCACCGTCGTCCGCGCCCACAACCGGTCCAGCCCGGCCACTCGCGCGTTGTACCGTGCCGCGACCTCTTCAAAGGTCGGCGCGGGCCCGCGCTCCACCGGGACGCCGCTGTCCTTGTCGTTCGCGCACCCCACGACGATCGCGCCGACGACCGGCACGAGCGCAGCCAGAACAATCCATCGGCCCGCGCGTCGAATCGCCCCGCTCACGCCCCCCCCTTGGCTCCGGGCGCGCCCGGCTCGGCGTCCAGAGTCATGATCTCGCCCAGTTGCTCCATCGCACCCGCGAGCACATCCTGCGTCAGCCCCGGATCCTTTACTTCGATAATCGACGCTTCCGGGCCTCCCGGGCTGGCGGGCCTCGGCCGGACCCGCATCACCCCGTCCAGCGTCCCCTCGTACCTGAGCGCCTTCTTCCGCACCAGCACCAGCGCCAGCATGTACCGGAACGCCACGCGCCGCGCCTCGGTCGCTTCCGCGAGCCGTTCGAAGAGCTCCATGAGCTCGTCCTCGCCGAGCAGCGGCGACTTCTTGTCCTGCTGCCCCGTCATGACCGCCCGCCAGTGCGCGAACAGCGACAGAGGCGGCACCGGCCTGGCGCCACTCTCCCACGCCTCGATCGAGTAGTCCAGCCGCTCCAGCTCCGGCGACCCCTCCCGCTCCACCAGCGCCGCGATGTACCGCTCGCCATGGGCGAGTTCCTTCCCGCTGGCGGCACACCGCCCCGTCGTCCGTGATACCGGGTAACCCGGCCCGCTCAGGATGCTCATCGCGCACACTGTATGGAGCGCTCGACCCCGGCGCCGCGTTCGCGCCCCGCCCCCCGCGATTCAACGACCGCAATCGACCTCGAAGAACCGCCCGCTTGACCCGCCCGCGCCGACCACGAAT
>CAZCPB010000313.1:0-3958 GCA_964500365.1 uncultured Phycisphaeraceae bacterium | reverse complement strand
CGTGCTTTCTCATCGACACGAACGAACCGCCTCTCTCGTGGAACGCGGGCACCACCCTGCGTTCGAGGACGTCGTGCAGGTCCGCGGCGTCGTCCTCGTCCGATGCTCCCGCACCACCGAACGACCATCCCGTGACGCCCGCGACGCACCCCTCCAGCCACCACCCGTCCCGCGACGAGAGCGACGGCACGCCGTTCACGGCCGCCTTCATGCCGCTTGTTCCCGACGCCTCGATCGGCGGGCGCGGCGTATTCACCCAGACGTCAGCGCCCGCGACCAGCAGCGCCGCCTGGTCCGCGTCGTAGTCCTCAAGGAAGACGAGCCGGACCGCGTCGCCCAGCTTCTCCGCTGTTTCGTGAACGGTCTTGATGATGCCCCGCCCGATCCCGTCGCCCGGGTGGGCCTTGCCCGCGTACACGATGTTCAGTCCGCCCGCGCTGCGCCCGATCCGCGCCAGCCGCTCCGGGTCGCTGAGCAGGAGGGTCGGCCGCTTGTACTCGGTCTGCCGCCGCGCAAACGCGAGCGTGAGTCGGCGCGGATCGAGCGACTCGTTCGTGCGCCGCTGGATATGCGCGAGCAGCGTCCGCTTGGATTCCGCGTGGGCCGCCGCGACCTCCGCGTCGTCGACCGCCAGCACCCCGTGCAGGTTCGCCGGGTCCTCCCGCCACCCCGGGCACGCCCGGTCGAAGAGGCCCGCCATCGCCGCCGAAGCCCAGCGTGCCGTGTGCACCCCGTTGGTCACGTGCTCGATGCGCGCGCCGGGGAACATGGCCCGCGTCACCTCCGCGTGCCGGCGCGACACACCGTTGACGTGCCGGCACAGATTGATCAGGAACCGCGTCGTGTGAAAGTTCCCGTCCACGGCGCACAGGTCCGGCCGGTCGAAGACAGGGTGATCGCCGACGGCCCGGCGCGCCAGCGCCAGCGGAAACTGGTCGTGCCCGCCCGGCACCGGCGTGTGCGTCGTGAACGCACAGCGTGACCGCACGGCATCGACCATAGACGCGTCGATCTGGTGCGTGCCCTTCACGCAGATCTGCTCGCTCAGCAGCTCGACGGCCAAGAGCGCCGCGTGCCCCTCGTTGAGGTGGAAGACGTCGATGTGGTGCCCGATCGCGCGGAGCATCCGGCGGGCCCCGATCCCCAGCACGATCTCCTGGGCGAGCCGGAGCTCGGTCCCCGACGCGTACAGCGCCCGCGTGATCAGCCGGTCGTCGGGATGGTTCAGCTCGACGTCGGTGTCGAGGAAATACACGATCGCTTCATGCCCGCGCACGCCGCGGACCCCGCGCCGCCACGCCCGGATGTACACCCGGCGCCCGAAGACCGGCACGCTTACCAGCGCATCGACCGGCGTCAGCAGCCGTTCGGGCACCCACTCGGTCGGCTGTTCCTCCTGCAGACCGCCGGGCCGGAGCCGCTGCGTGAAGTACCCGTCCCGGTACAGGAGCGTCGCGGCGACGAACGTCAGCCCGAGGTCCGCCGCGGCGCGCACCGTGTCCCCGGCCAGGATCCCCAGCCCGCCCGCGTACGTCGGGAGACCGGCGTCCAGGCCGATCTCCATCGACAGGTAGCCGACTGTTCGCATCGCCCCGTCCCCGGCGCCGGCGCGCCGCTAGTACCGGTAGTGGTCCGACTTGTACGGCCCGTCCACGGGCACGCCGAGGTAGTCGGCCTGCTCCTGCGAGAGCTTCGTCAGCCTGACCCCGATCTTTTCGAGGTGCAGGCGGGCGACCTCTTCGTCGAGCTTCTTGGGCAGCGTGTACACCTTGCCCGTCTCGTACCGGATCCCGCTCTGCGTCGGCTTCCCGCACGCGTTGAACCACAGGTCAAGCTGCGCGATCGTCTGGTTCGTGAACGAGCTCGACATGACGAAGCTCGGGTGCCCGGTCGCGCACCCCAGGTTCATGAGCCGGCCCTCGGCCAACACCAGGATGCTCTTGCCCGACTTCTTGAAGACGAACTCGTCGTACTGCGCCTTGATGTTCACGCGCGCGACGGTCCCGGCCTTTTCCGCCGCGTACAGCCCGGCCATGTCGATCTCGTTGTCGAAATGCCCGATGTTCGCGACGATCGCCTTGTCCTTCATCCTCTGCATCTGCGCCAGCGTGATGACGTTCTTGTTCCCCGTCGCCGTGATGAAGATGTCCGCCGACTCCAGCACGTCCTCGAGCGTCGTGACCTGGTAGCCCTCCATCGCCGCCTGGAGCGCGTTGATCGGGTCGATCTCCGTCACGATCACGCGGCAGCCCTGCCCGCGAAGCGCCTGGCAGCACCCCTTGCCCACGTCCCCGTACCCCAGCACCACCGCGACCTTCGCCGACAGCATCACGTCGGTCGCCCGGTTCAGCCCGTCCACCAGCGAGTGGCGGCAGCCGTACAGGTTGTCGAACTTGCTCTTGGTCGCGCTGTCGTTGACGTTGATCGCCGGGAACGCAAGCTGGCCCTTCCTGGCCATGTCGTACAGGCGGTGCACGCCCGTCGTGGTCTCCTCGCTCACGCCCTTGATGTCCTTGATGATCCCCGTCCAGTACTTCGGCGCGCTCTTCAGCGAAGCGCTCAGGACGCCGAGGATCACGCCCCATTCTTCCGAGTCGTTCTTCTCATCAAACGCCGGCACCTTCCCCGCCTTTTCGAACTCCGCCCCCTTGTGCACCAGGAGCGTCGCGTCGCCGCCGTCGTCCAGCAGCAGGTTCGGTCCGACCACGCTCCCCTGCCCGTCCTTGAACTTGAAGATCTGTTCCGTGCACCACCAGTACTCGGGCAGCGTCTCGCCCTTCCAGGCGAAGACCGGCGTGCCCTTGGGAGCGTCCTCGGAGCCCTCGCGACCCACGACGACCGCCGCCGCGGCATGGTCCTGCGTGCTGAAGATGTTGCACGACGCCCAGCGCACCTCGGCGCCCAGATCGACCAGTGTCTCGATCAGCACCGCCGTCTGCACGGTCAGGTGCAATGATCCGGCGATCCGCGCCCCCGCCAGCGGCTTCTTGCCCCGGTAACGCTCGCGCAGGGCCATCAGCCCCGGCATTTCGTGCTCGGCGAGCCGGATCTCCTTGCGGCCCAGTTCGGCCAGCGAGAGGTCCCTCACCTTGTGATCAACGCCGGCGTGGCTCGTGATCGTGCGCGGCGTGTTCGCCATGGTCGTCATCGACGTCTCCTTGTGGGTGCCCCTCGTGCCGAGGGAACTCAGTATCTGTGACCGTTCGTGCCTTGGATGCTTTATGCCGGGTGCTCCGGCTATTCAGACCTCCGACCCGTCACCACCACCAGCCCCGGCCCGCTGGCGCCGGGAACGCCCGGCAACTCGCGCGCGTGCGCCGCCTCGAAACCCTCACGTTCAAGCATCGACCGAAGAGCCCCCGGCGCAAAGCCCAGGTGCTTGTGCCCCATGCTCTGCCGGTACTCCGTCCGATCGTGCGCGATCATGTCCACGATGAGCACCGTCCCGCCCGGCCTCAACACGCGCCGGGTCTCCCGCAGCGCCACCGCCGGATCTTCCAGATGGTGGAGGACCAGCGCCGCCACCGCCGCGTCGATCGATCCGTCTTCGATCGGCAGACGCGTCAATTCCCCTTCCACGAACTCCACGTTGGTGACGCCGGCCAGCCGCAGCCGCGCCGCCTCCAGCATCACGGGCGATGAATCGATCGCGATCACCCGCCGAGCGCAAGGCGCCAGCAATTCCGAGACGTTCCCTGTCCCACATCCCAGATCGGCAATCACCCAGTCCCGCGGCAACAGGGACAGAAGCGCCGGCGCCATGAAATGCTCGCCGAACAGCTCGTTCCGTACGCTGTCCCATTCCCCCGCGATCCGCCCGAAGAACGACTGGCTGTCCAGGGCCCGTTCCGCCAGCACCCCCTTTAATCGCCGCGAATCTCCAGCAACCTCGTCCGTGAGCCCCATCTGGTCCCGAACCGTGAGCCACAACGCCCGCGGGCCGGGGGCAAGGTCATCG
>CAZCPB010000312.1:0-3985 GCA_964500365.1 uncultured Phycisphaeraceae bacterium | reverse complement strand
CCACGCTCTTGTAGAGCTGCGTGCCCACCGCCGAGAGCGCCGTCGGCACCAGCAGAATCGACGGCATCACGCCCGTGGGCTTTCCGTCCGAATCCACCAGGTCCATGAACGTGACCTCGCCCTTGGTGAGGCCGTCGATACCGAGTGCGGTGTCCGCGCCCGAGATGAAGTTCTTGTTGCCGACGGCGAAGAACGCGGCGTTGTTCATGAACGCCGTCCAGAACACGTCGTTGATCTTGAGACCCGATCCGCGGCCGAGCTTCCGGGGCACGGTGGTGATCGCGCCGAGGTCGTCGTTGATGATGTCGCGGCGGTCGATCGCCAGCATCAGGCCGTAGGTGTCGGCCTTGTTGCTGTAGGTCTCCTCGCCCAGGGTGCCGTGCTTGAGCTCGCCGCCCGGGGCGACCTGCTCATACTGGTCCTTGCCGACCAGGCGGTAGCTCGTGACGGTCTTGAAGTCCGAGACGTTGCGGACGGCGCAGATGCTCCGCCACACACGCTCCACGCTGAAGAAGCCCTCGAGCAGGAACTTGTTGGCGACGTTGGAGAGGATGCCGCCGACGTCGATGATGGTCATCCCCGCCTCAATGCCTCGCCCGAAGGCGGCCTCGAGGACGCGGCGGCTGTCACGGAACGTGCGGCCGGTGTACCCGTTGGCGATCGCGGCCTCGATGAGCAGTTCCTGCAGGCCCAGCCCGCTCTGGAATCGCTTGGCTGCGACTTCGAGCGCCTGCGCCGAGCAGACCTTGTCGAGTCCTTCGAGCTTGGCGCTCTGGAAGCACGCGGCCGCCAGGACCTCGCTCGTGATGCTGGTGTCGGGGGCGTGGATGGCCGGGGCCTTGGGGCGGCTGGCGCGAAGCACCTCGAGCTCCGTGCGCGTGGCATCCCATCCGTCTCGGATGGCCTGGGCCTCGATGTCGAGGTGTTTGCCGGCGCAGATCTTCCGTACCGCAGCGATACGGCTGGTCTCCGCGAGGGCCTCGGCGCGGAGCGCAGCAGCGCTCGCCCCGGGCGCGGGGTCAACTCCGCTGTCAGGATCACCACCGGCACCCTGCTGGGCGGCGATGGAAGCGCTGGTGCGCCCGTCGGCCCCGAGATCCACGAAGCTGATCTCGCCGAGCGTGGCCTTCCGGACAACGTTGATGGGGCCGGAGAACTCCAGCCCGTTCACGATCGACTTCTGCGACTCGCGAATGAACTCGAACTCCTCGACGCTGGCGCCCACCGAGGCCTGCCAGGGGAACCCGTTCCGCGACGAGGCCACAACCTCGCGGGCAATCGCCGTGTCGCGCGAGATTACGCCGGTGGCAACGAGCTGCCCGCCCTCGACCCGGATGGCATCCGTGTGTCCAACCCCTGCGGCCGGGTCGTGCGCGAAGCGAATCGGCCGGTTCTGCGACGGGACCGCCAGTCCGGCGAGGTCCAGGACCACCGGATGACGCCACCCGGCGACGCGCATGGCTCCGCCGGTGTACGCCAGCATCTTGAAGCGCGGCAGGGCCTTCTCGGCATCGGCGCCTGCGGCGATGGCGGTGATCTCCGCCGTGCCAGTCAGCGTGAGCGGAGACGTGCCAGCGGGTGCGGCGGCGGCCTCAAGCCACAGACGCTTGGGCGCGAGTCGTGTCTTCGGAGCGGTCGGGGTCTTCGTTGCCATCGGTGTCGTCCTCTTGGGTTGCCGGCGCGTTGCCCGCGGGGGTCGCGACGGCCGGGGTCAGTCCGAGTTCGTCCATGAGCGCCAGCTCCTTGGCGCGCTGGCGGAGCTCCTGCTCCCAGTCGCGGCCTTGGCGGGCGTACTCGGCGGCGAGCGTGGTTGTGTGGTTGGTCAGACGAGTCGCCTGTGCGGTCGCTTCCTTGGCGGGGTCGACGTGTTCAACGCCATCCCAGAACCAAGCGTGCTCGGGGAGCGTGGCGGCGAGGGTTCGCATCGACTGCGGGAGCAGCCCCTCGACCAACACCGCTTCGTTCAGCCAAGCCTTGAACAGACGGTCGAGCACCGCGAGCTGCAGGTGGTGCTGCTCGACACGGATGCTCTTGAAGTACACCTGGTGGTCGAGGCGGCCGCTGGCGTAGTTGTACCCCGAGGAGTTCCCCGCCGCGACGTTGAAGGGCATGTTCAGGCAGCGGGCGATCTCGTTGAGGATCTCGCGCTTGAACTCGCCGAACGTCGTCGTCGGCTGCTCGGCGTGGACCTGCCCGAGCTTCCAGCCGCCGGGGAGCACAGTTGCCAGGCGCTGTTCGAGCTCGACCTCGTCCATCGGCTCCAGCGGATCGGCCTCGCCGTTGGGCGGAGCATCGGTGTAGATGACGGCGGCGAAGTTGGCGGCGGTCTCGGCGGCGGCGATCGTCGCGAGCGTGTACCGGCGGAGCTGCGCGAAGAGCGGGAGCGCCGGCGTGATGTCGGGGATACCGCGGAGCTGGCCGGGCCGATCGGCGCGGAAGTAGTGCACGACGGCCGACGCGGCGAACGTGTCGTAGGCGGTGAGGTCGTCGATGGGGGCGCGGAGAAGGCCGCTATCGCCCGGATGCCGCTTCAGCACGCGGTACGCGGACGGATTGCCCCACTGGTCGAGCACGATGCCATCGATCTCGTCGGTGCGGCCACGTCGGAGAAGTGGCGTGCAGACCTGGTCCGCCTCGATGAGCTTGAGGTCCAGCGATACGGGCGATCCCCACGACGCGATCGCGGGGTTGTTGACCAGGAGCGCGAACGCCTCGCCGCTCTCGGCCCGGGCCAGCCGCATCGTGCGGAGCTTGCCCGCAAGGTCCACGGCCCGGGACCACTGCTCGAACGCGTCCTCGATGCGGGCGTTGGCCTCGGCGTCATCCGTGAGCATCTGGAGCCGGGGACCGGTGCCGATGGTGTCGTTGGCGAGCGTGAGGGCGATGCCCTTGGCGTAGGAGTTGTTGGCGACCTCGTACCGGGCGCGGTTGCGGAGGATGCGCCGCACCTCGGGGTTGACCGCGGCGTTGGGCGAGAGACCGTCCGCGTTCGCCCAGTGCTTGCGGTTGTCAGGCGTGGTCTGCGCCGAATCGAACTTGGCGACGAGCACACGACGGCCGCCGCGCGTGCCGCCTCCATGCGGAACTCGCGACGCCGTCGGGGAGGGTGAGGCGTCTCGCGTCCCGCGTCCGACCCGGCTCATGATGTTGGCGATGGCTTTCAACATGGCGGGTCAGACAGAGCCGGGGGGAACGATCTTGGCGAACTTGATGCCGAGGCCGGGCTTCCTCGCGGCGTCCTTGGACGCGAGGTAGCGGTCGGCCTCGATCTGGTCCTTCAGGGGGTGCTGTTCGACGGACTGGCCGTCGACCGCCGCTTTCGCGGGTTGCGACGCGCTGTCGCGGATGGCCTGCTCCAGAGTTGGATCGGGGTCCGGGGGCACGCCAGTACCCCTCTGCTGCAGCCGCCACCATGTCGCGCGTGCGATGGCAATGTGGCCGAAACGATCTACCAGTAGCACTCCTTCAGCCGATCGGGCGCTCGACCGTCGTAATCCGCCGTCCGCAATGCCGGCAAGAACGGCGGCGCCGGATAGCACCGCTGGGCGCCGCGCGGGTGTAGAGCACCTCGAAGTGGCGGCATCCGCACCGCGGGCACGTGATTCCGCGCGCCTGAGGTGGTGGCTTGGCCGAGCGCGCAGGGGTGCGGGGATTCACTGGCGTTCTCCTCGCAGTTGGGACAGCCGCAGCCGGGGTCGCGCCGTCACCCTGTGGTCGGTCCCAAACAGCACCGCTCCTTCCATCGACGCGGCGACCGCCGCACCGACCAGGCAGTCGAGCCAGTGGTTGTCGAGCCCCTCCACGCGGAGTTTCCACTCGTCGACCGTCCGGCCGCGCCCCTCGGTCTTGACGCGGTACTCACTGGTCAGGTGCTCTGACAAGAGCCGGTGCGGCTCGGGTTTGTTCCCAAAGAGCGACAGGCATCCGGGATCGCCCATCGGCACCGCGAGCCGCGCGTGCGCGAAGGACTTCCAGTAGTTCGTGT
>CAZCPB010000311.1:0-4042 GCA_964500365.1 uncultured Phycisphaeraceae bacterium | reverse complement strand
ATGGATTTCTCCGGCACGACGATGATGGCCTGCCGGATGCCCTGGTTCGCCAGCTTGTCCAGCGCCACGAACATCAGCGCCCGGCTCTTGCCCGATGCCGGTGGCGACTTGATCAGCAGGTATTGCTCGCCCCGCTTCTCGTAGGCCCGCTCCTGCATGGGCCGCATGCCGAGCGCATTGGCCCGGGTCGATGCGCCGTTGCGGGCATAGGTGACGGAAACGGAGGGAACGGCGCGCTGCCTGCTGGCGTCATCGATCATGGTCGGCATCATGTCCCGTCAATTCCTGTTCGATCTGTTCGATGCTCGGCAAATCCGTCGCCAGCTCCGGCGGCAGGGATTCGATCAGCTGGTATTCGGCCACGCCCAGCGGTTGCGTGTTCTGGCGCAGCGCGTATTCGGCCACCACCTTGTTCTTGCTCTTGCACAAGAGCAGGCCGATGGTCGGGTTGTCCTGCGGGTGCCTGATCTGCTCATCCACCGCCGTGAGGTAGAAGCTCAGTTGGCCCAGGTGCTCGGGCTGGAACTTCCCGCCCTTCAGCTCGACGACCACATAGCAGCGCAGTTTCAGGTGGTAGAACAGCAGATCGATGAAGAACTCGTCGCCGCCCACATCCAGCAACACCTGCCGCCCCACGAAGGCAAAGCCGGCGCCCAGCTCCAGCAGGAATTCGGTGACGTGTTTGACCAGTGCACCCTCCACCGCGCGCTCCCGCGCCTGGTCGGTCAGGCCGAGAAAGTCGAAGCGGTACGGGTCCTTCAGCGATTCGCGCGCCAGATCGGACTGCGGCTTCGGCAAGGTCAGCTCGAAGTTGGTGGCAGCCTTGCCGCTGCGCTCCAGCAAGCGGGCTTCAATCTGCATCACCAGCACATTGCGCGACCAGTTGTGCTCGATGGCCTGGGCGGCGTACCACTTGCGGGTTTGCGGGCCGGGCAGCTTGTCCAGCAAAACCAGGTTGTGACCCCAGGGCAATTTGTGCAACACCTGCTGCACAAATGGCAGATCCGGCCAACCCAGGGCGAAAGCCCGCATGTACTTCAGGTTGCGAACCGAAAACCCCTGCATCTCCGGAAAGGCCGAGCGCAAGTCCTGCGACAAACGGTCGACGACCTTTGCACCCCACCCCTGCCGGTCTTGTCGCTCGAGGATGGCATTGCCGATTCTCCAATACAGCACCACCAGCTCGAGATTGAGCGCTTGCGCTGCGCGTTGCTGAGCGTCATGGATCTGCGCTTTCAGCTCGGCCAGCCAATCGGCGTAGCCTGCGGGCGCCGGTGTCAGCTTGACGGGTTGGTCGCTCATGGTTTTGCGCCCCGAGCCTTGATGTCCTGTTCAATCCGTTCGATTTCCTCGAGGTCGTCCATGTCCGCCTCGATGCGCTCCGCTTCGCGCCGCTGCGTGTCAAACCGTGCATAGCGCTCATGCGCCACCTGCTCCATGCGCTCGCGGCTCACGGAGCCTGCCCCTTGCAATACCCGCTGATCGTTGAAAACCAGCATCTTGTCCACGTTGTTGCGCCAGAAATCCAGATTCAAACTTTGCTTTTGTTTGACGCGCAGCTCCGCCTGTTCCAGAAAGATCACCACCAGCCGGTTCAGCGTATCGATCTCATCCGCCGCCAGGTAGTTTTTGGCGACGATCACATCCTGCTTGCGCACGCGTGAGCCGCTCCAGGCCGTCAATGCCATGTTCGGCTGGCTGGCGTCAGCGCGTTTCACGATCAGTTCGGCGGCAGTCTGGCCGGTGGCGGCATACAGCAGTTTGTTTTGCACTTCGGCAAAGAACAGGTTCGTTTCCTGCTCACGCACCCGATAGTCGGAACTCAGCGCAAACAGCTCACGCACCTTTTGATAGAAGCGCTTCTCCGAGGCGCGAATCTCGCGGATGCGCGCCAGCAGTTCGTCGAAGTAATCCCAGCCGCCGGGATTTTTCAGGCGCTCGTCATCCATCACGAAGCCCTTGCGCAGAAACTCCTTGAGGTGGGTGTTGGCCCACTGGCGGAACTGCACGCCCCGGGGGGAACGCACCCGGAAGCCGATGGCCAGAATCAGGTCAAGGTTGTAGAGCTGGGTGCGGTACCTCTTGCCGTCCGTGGCAGTTGTCAAGGATTCCTTGACAACTGAACCTCTCTCCAACTCCCTGTCTTGAAGGATATTTTTCGCATGCAGCGAGACGTTCTGCTTGCTGGTCTGGAACAGCTCGGCAATTTCCAGCTGACTCAACCAGATGGTTTCCGCCTCGACGTGCAGGTGAAGACGGGTTTGTCCGTCGTCGCTGGTATACAAAATCAAGTCGCTCATGCCCTGGCTCCCGCCTTGCCCTTCTTGCCCTTGGCCGGTGTAGCCGCAGCGGTCATCTTCGTGTAGAGCTCGAACAGCTTTTCCAGCCGCTCGGTATCGTTCTTGAAGCGTCGACCGATGTAGATGCGCTCCAGCACTTCGTCATTGCGCTCATGGGCAGCGCGCAGGTCGGCGGGCATGTTCTCGGGGTCGTACAGATCGGCGATGGTCGCGGGGAAATGGTGTTCGCGCGCCAGCAGGATGTCCTCGGCACAGCGCGTGAGATCGGCTTTGTTCTTTTCGGTCAGAGTCGGCACCGGGAAGGTGTTCCAGCCGAGGGTGTTGGAGTAGCGGAAGTCTGTTTTCAGCTTGCCGCAGACGGTGGCGATCCAGACCAGGTGCAGGCGGCTGGCGATCAGCGCCATGTTCCAGAGGGGGGCGTCATAGAGGGCGAAGGCGAGGTTGCTGACGATGCTCCCATACGGCAGATAGCCGACCGGCAAATACTCGCGGCTTTCAGACGAAACACTCGGAACGATGATTGCGCTTTCAGTTCCTCGCTGTGAAATCCAACCGAAACGATGAGGAGTATCAGCCAGTTTGACTGTATCGGCGCGTGGGCTTTGTAGTCGCTCCGCACGAACTTTGGCTATTCGTCTCTCAATGGAATCGATTGCCAGTGCTTCACTTTCATCTTCATCATTTATCCACAAACAGAATCGAACCAATCCCCGAATGAACTCCGCCGAGCCATAAATCCGGTGTACGAATCGCTCTTTGGCTTGTGGGGCAAGATACAGGTCATTTGCATCCCGCGACGAAAGTAGCAAATTACTACCGTCAATCGGCATGTTGCCAAACACCATTTCCGGTAAGGCTGAAATACTGCCGCGTCGCGTCTCCACAGCCACGTTCTCGCCAATGGTCAGATACGGCGTGATGTTTTGCGCCTCGCGTACAGTGGTTTCACTATCCCGATCCAGGTCGTAAAGCTGGCGCTTTTTGCTCGCATTCGTGGAAAGGCCGACGATGACGACCGTCACACCCGCGTTGTGTGTAGCGAGGTTCGCCCACTTGAAGCTGGTATGCGCGAAGCGGATGTGAGAGCCGCATTTGACAATTTCCGGCCACAGGATCGGGACGATGCGACCCTGGCAGATGGAGTTGGTGCTGACGAAAGCCGAATCCGTCCGCGTGGCTTGCGCGTAGGTGGCAGCTTTCATGAACCAGCCACCTACATAGTCAATTTGTTTGGACGAAATGCCACAAGGATCAAACACCGAAGCCAAATCAGCCTTCTGCTCTTTGGTCTGCGTCTGGCTACCTTTGTAGGGCGGGTTGCCGCAAATATACGTCTCGCCGCCTTCGTTCTCGAAGTCGATCTCCACCTGATCGAGCGGCGTTGCAAACAAATCATCCGCCAGCATCTTCACGCCGGTGCCCGTCGGCGGACAAATGCTCAACCAGTCCAGCCGTAGCGCGTTGCCGCAGGTAATCCAGTTCTCGTTGCGCAAAGGCAGGAACTCGGCCAGCGCCAGCTTCTGACCTCGGTACAACACATCGCACTGGTACTCGGCGATGACCAGCGCAAGGCGGGCGATCTCCGCCGGGAAGTCGCGCAGCTCGATGCCGCGAAAGTTGGTGAGCGGGATTTCCGACGCGCGATCCGACTCGCTGCGCCGCTGGTTGATCTCCGCCTCGATGGCACGCATCTCCTTGTAGGCGATGACCAGAAAGTTGCCGGAGCCGCAGGCCGGGTCGAA
>CAZCPB010000310.1:0-4099 GCA_964500365.1 uncultured Phycisphaeraceae bacterium | reverse complement strand
CTGCTCGGCCAGCCACACCTCGCCGAAGCCGCCCTCGCCGAGCATCTCGAGCAGCTTGTAAGGACCGATGGTGTCGCCGGGGCGGTTGCCGGATGAAAGCGGGTGCGCCGCCTCTTGGGCCGGCGCGGCGTCGGTTGTGTCCGCCGCGTTCAGGTTGGCGGTGTTCACCTCGTCGGGGGTTGGATCGGGGCGGTCGGGCATGGGTGCTACTTCGGCGCTGCGGCGGGCTCGGGTGAAGGCGTGAGCGCGTCGAGTTTGGCCTTCCACTCCGCGGCCTTGGCGTCGTGGCCCTTGCCGGGCTCGGCCTTGTCCCAGGATTCGTAGAGCCTGACCGCACGCTCGCACGCCTCGCGCAGGCGGTCGTCGGGTTTGGGCGGCGTTTCCTTGGCCCGGCTCAGGCCGGAAAACCCCTCGATGATCAGCGGCTCGGCCTCGGCAAACCTGGCCTGGGAAAGGAGCGATCCGCCGAGGCACGACCGTGCACTTGCGGTGAGCCAGTGGCCCGCCGGAAGACCGGCGGTCCGAAGGTCGAACAACTCGCGCCACAGAACCTCGGACTCCACGGGGCGCGCCAGAGAATCCAGGAGCGTCGCCAGCCGGGCCATGGACGTCTGGGTGTCTCGGTGGTCGCTTGAGAGCACGCGCCGGTGCTTCTGCAGCGCCTCGCGGTAGTACGGCTCGGCCTCGGCGAGCTTGCCCTGGCCATGGAGCACGACGCCCACGCTATTGTTGAAGAGGAGGGTGTTCGGGTGCTCCTCCCCGAGGACCCGCCGGCTCTTCTCCAGAGCCTCGCGGTAGTACGGCTCGGCCTCGGCGAGTTTTCCCCGGGCGTGGAGCACGTAGCCCAAGTAGTGGATGGAGAGGAGCGTCTCCGAGTGCTCCTCCCCCAGCACGCGCCGCCGCTTCTCCAGGGCCTCGCGCCAGTACGGCTCGGCCTCGGCGAACTTGCCCTGGGAATAGAGCAGGGCGCCCATGTTGTGGATGGAAAGGAGCGTGCTCGGGTGCTCCTCCCCCAGCACGCGCCGGCTCTTCTCCAGGGCCTCGCGCCAGTACGGCTCGGCCTCGGTGAACTTGCTCTGGGGCCAGAGCAGGAGGCCCATGTTGTGGATGGAAACGATCGTGTCCGGGTGCTCCTCCCCCAGCACGCGCCGGCGCTTCTGCAGCGCTTCGCGGAAGTACAGCGCGGCCTCGGCGAGCTTGCCCTGGGCCTGGAGCAGGTTGCCCATGTTGTTGATGGAGGCGAGCGTGTGCGGGTGCTCCTCCCCCAGCACGCGCCGGCTCTTGTCCAGATCTTCGCGGCAGTACGGCTCGGCCTCGGCGAGCTTGCCCTGGGCCTGGAGCAGAACGCCCATGCTGTGGACGGAGTCGAGCGTGTCCGGGTGCTCCTCCCCCAGCACGCTCCGGCGCTTCTCCAGGGCCTCGCGCCAGTACGGCTCGGCCTCGGCGAGCTTGCCCTGGGAATGGAGCAGGACGCCCATGTTGTTGATGAAACTGAGCGTGTTCGGGTGCTCCTCCCCGAGGACCCGCCGGCTCTTCTCCAGAGCCTCGCGGTAGTACGGCTCGGACTCGGCGAGCTTGCCCTGGGACCAGAGCAGTGCGCCCATGTTGTTGATGGAGGTGAGCGTGTCCGGGTGCTCCTCCCTCAGCACACGCCGGCGGGTCGCCAGGGCGCTCTTTTGCAATGGGTACGCCGCGTCGTAGAGGCCCAACTTCCGGTAGCGCTCGGCCAGAGTCTGGCGGAGCTGGGCGTCCACCACCGGCTGTTCCTTGAACTCCTTGTCGAGCGTCGCGACCGCCGGCTTCAGGATCGTCTCGTCGATCAGCGCCAGGGCCGCGTCGGTGGCGTTGACGCGCAGCCACTCCTGGCGGAACGCGTCGACGCGGGCCTTCTGCTGGTCCTCGGGGACGTGCAGCTTCTTCAGCGCCTCGGCGAATCTCTCGTTCACGTCCCTGGTCAGGCGGATCCCCGCCTCGGTCGGGTCCACCTGCTCGAGCATGCCCGCCTGGAAGTCCGAGACGAGTTTCAGTTCCTTGGCACGCTCATTGGTCTCGGCCTCGGCCTTCACGGCCCGGTCGCGCTGCTCCTCGGCGAGCTTGCGCTGCCGTTCTTCGGCCGTCCGGGCAGCGACGGCGGCGTCGCGCTGGGTGTCGGCCTCTTTGCGTGCCGCGGCTTCTGCGTCGCGGGCTTCGACGGCTTGACTCAGCCCGATGCTCGTGCCGATGACGCCGGCGATGAGGAGGACGAACGCCGCGGCCAGTCCGGTGACGAGGCCTTTATTCCGCTTGGCGAACTTCGATGCCTGGTACCAGGTGCTGGCGGGCCGTGCCGCGATCGGCTCGTCCTTCAGGTAGCGGCGGATGTCGGAGGCGAGGGATTCCGCGGACTGGTACCGCCGAGTCTTCTCCTTCTCCAGCGCCTTGGCGATTATGGTATCGACGTCGCCGCGGAGTGTTCGGTTGATCGAAGAGAGTGGTGTGGGCTCCTCTTCCCGGATAATCCGCGCCGCCTCATGGATCATCTTGCGGCGGAGGTCGTGCGGCAGCCGCCCCGCGAGCAGTTCGTACGCGATGACGCCCAGGGCGTAGACGTCGCTCCGCGTGTCCAGCTCATTGGGGTCGCCGGTCACCTGCTCCGGGCTCATGTACGGCACGGTGCCGATCAACTGCCCCACATCCGTCTGCATCGTCGTCTGCTGGATGTCGCTGTCGGTGGCTCGTGCGACTCCGAAGTCGAGGATCTTCGGCAGAGCGGAGGTGCTGGGTGCTGCGTGCTGGGTGCTGGGGCCGGGGTCAAGCTCGGTCACGAGGATGTTGGACGGCTTCAGGTCGCGGTGAATCACGCCCTTCTGGTGCGCGTGGTAGACGGCGTCGCAGACCTTGGCGATCAGCTCGAGGCGCTGGCGGGTTCCCAATCGCTTCGAGTCCGCGTACTCGGTCAGGGGCACGCCCTTGACGAACTCCATCGCGAAAAACGGAGTCGGAGGAGCGTCCCCCCGCTCGTGCGTCGGGCTCGCAAAGACCCCCGCCTCGTAGATCTGCGCGATCCCCGGGTGTTGCAGCCTGCCCAGCACCTGCGATTCGAGCTCGAACCTTCTCAACATCTCGGGCGCGAGGTACCCCGCCCGTATCACTTTTAGCGCCACCTCGCGCCGCGGGTTCTCCTGCTCCGCGAGGTACACCGTCCCCATCCCGCCCTCGCCGAGCACTCTCTTGATGGTGTAGCGCCCGAGGCGCGCCGGAGCCGAGGTCGAAGGCGCATCGCTCACGCCGGATGTCGGCGTGAGCGGCGACGCGGCATCAACGGGGCGAACAGGTTCCCCCTGCCCACCCAGTGAACGGGTGGCTTCGTCCGGCACGTCACCACCATACCGCATCGCGGGACAGCGCGCGAACGGAAAGTTAGAAGCACGAGAGAGTCAGGGGTCCGTGGACGCGAGGCGCGACGGTGTCAGCCCCCCAGCTGATCCACCTCGTACCTCAGCACCGGCGGCCGCTCAACCCCCGTCACCACCTGCCAGAACGGCTCGGGGTGCTCGTCGATCGACCAGTGCTGGAATTGCCCGCTCGGGTCCTCGGCATACAGGTCAAGCGCCGGGCCTCCGATGAACAGGGCCCGGTGGATCAGCAGCACATCATCGCTCGCGTACTCGGCCTCCGCCGCGACGCCCGCCAGCGTCTCGACTAGCCGCCCGAAGAGCTTGCGGTCGGCACGCAGCAGCACGTCCGCGTCGTGCCAGATGTAGTACCGGTACTTGCTCACCGGCCGCCGACGGAACTCCTGCCGGTACCTCAGCAGCGCGGCAAGGCCGCCCGGCCCGTCGATCCGCCGCTCCAGGGCCGGCCCGACCACCGCCTGCTCGGCCTGGATGCAAAAGCTCTCAAAGTCCGTGATGAACCGGCCGTAGAACGGGCAGACCTCCGCGTCGCGGATGCTGCCGAGGAACTGCGCCATCGACGCCCCGAAGTGCAGCCGCCGGCGCGGGTTCGTCGACCACGCCACCAGGTGGTGCTCGTCCAGCAGCGCCGCCACCTCCGGCTGCCACTCCGGGATGCTGAACGGTGATTCAGGCTTTCGAGTGAGCGCGCCCATAGCCGACCG
>CAZCPB010000309.1:0-4103 GCA_964500365.1 uncultured Phycisphaeraceae bacterium | reverse complement strand
CCCGGCGCGCCCGGCGCCGCTGAGGCGGGATGAAGTTCACGTGCGCCGTCATGCCGCGTCCTCCCCGCGGAGAGCCAGGCCCGCGGCAAGGGACAGACCCGGGCGCGATGCCCATCCCAGAGCGCCCTCCTCGGTCCCCAGCACGTCCGCCGGGCGCATCACCTTCAAGGGCACCCCGGCCCGCTCGGCCAGGCGGGCGACCAGCGCCTCGCACGCCGCGCCGCCCCCGACCAGGTCCACGTGCTCGACGAGCCCCCGCTCGCCCGGCGCCGGCGGGAAGCGGTGCTCCAGGTAATCGAGCGACAGGCGCAGCTCGCGCCCCGCGGCGTCGGCGTAGTCGTTGACGCACCGCGCCGCGCGGTCGAGCACCGGCCTGCCCCGGCGCGCGCCCTCGGCGCCGGCCAGCATCTCCCCCGACAGCAGCACGCCGACAGCCAGTTCCTCGAGCCCGGTCTGCTCGGCGATCCGCGCGTGCAGGGCCCCTACCGAGCACGAATCGATCTCGCGCTCGAACAGGACGCTCCCCGCCCGTGCCAGCGTGAGCCGCCCGCGCTGGGCCCCGAGGTCCAGGACGGCGCGCACCCGGTCGCTCCCCGCGCCGGCCGCCGCGAAGCGCGCCAGCGCGCACCCCGGGTGATCGAGCGCCACGGCGTCGAGCCCGGCGCGCTCGGCGGCGTCGAGGATCTCCTCGGCGCGCTCGTGCGGGCACGCCGCGGCAAGGGCGTGGGTGCCCCCGGATCTCGGCGGGGCGGGCACGTCCCACAGCGCGACCTCGAAGCCGGCCGGCTCGCGCCGGTGGGCGCGGGCCAGCTCGAGCCTCGCGATCTGCTCGCGCGGCGCGCCGGACCCCTCGGGGGGCAGCTCGATTTCGGCGGTCATGAGCACGGCACGATCGACCCCGATCACGCACCGCCGCCCGGCGAACCCGGCCCGGTCCAGCACCGACGCGAGGCGCTCCATCTCCGCGGCGCCCGCGGGCGCCCCCGGCTCGGCGCGATCGAAGCAGACCGCCGACGTCACCCGCGCCGTGCCCGCGCGCCACGCGACCTGCGCGGCCTTCACACACCGCGTCCCCACGTCCAGGCCGATGGGAGAGAAGCGGCCGCTCATCCGCCCCCCGATCCGCCCGCGGCGGTGAGGTCGAACAGGGGCAGGAACATGCTCAGCGCCACGCCGCCCACGATCAGCCCCAGCACGATCAGGATCAGCGGCTCGACGAGGACAACGAGGTGGTGCTGCGTTCGCTGACGAGCATCGTCGAGCGCGTCGGCCACCGTGAGCAGGGCCGGGGCCATCTGGCCGCTGCGCTCGCCGCTCCGGACGGCCTCGTAGACCGCCGGCGCGATCAGCGCCCGCCCGGCGTCGGACGCAAGCACCGCGCTCACGGTCTCCCCCCGCCCCACGGCCTCTTCCGCCGCGCCCATGAGCCGCGTGTACTCGCCGTTCCCGGCCGCCTCGCGCGCCAGGCGCAGCGCGTCGAGCAGCGGGACCTTGCCCTCCAGCAGCACACCCAGCACCCGGGCGAGGCGCGCCGTGCTGATCCCCCGGGCGATCGCCCCGAACTGCGGCAGGCGGATGACGACCCGGTCGATCACCTCCTGCCCGCGACGGCCCGAGAGCGCCAGGCGCGTCCCCACGCCCAGCGCCGCCAGGCCCCCCAGCACGAACATCCACTGCTCCCGCAGCACTTCCCCCAGCGACATCAGCAGCTTCGTGGACGGGGGCAGGGGAGTGGTCAGCGTCTTGAACAGGCCCTCGAAGCGCGGCATCACGAACACGACCATCACGACCAGCACGCCGATTGCCACGCAGATCAGGAGCGACGGGTAGATCATCGCCCCGATCACCGACGACCGCACCTTCTGCTGCTGGCGCGTGAGACGCGACAGGCGATCCAGCATCGCGTCCAGCCGGCCGCCGCCCTCGCCCGCGGCAACGAGGCTGCGCGAGACGGGGTCGAACCACCCGGAGTGCGCCTGCATGGCCTCGGAGAGCTGGCGGCCCTCCTCGACCTTCTTGCGCAGGTCCGTCAGGACGTCTCGCCACGCGCCCTCGGGCGTCTGCCGCTCGATCGACGCGAGCGCCTCGGCCAGGGGTGTGCCGGTCGAGATCAGGACCGAGAGCTGGCGCGCGAAGGCCGCGAGGCACTTGAGGCGCGTCCCCGCGCCCGGCCCGCCGCGCGCGGGGCGGGCGACGCCGGGTTCGGCTCTTCCGCCCTGGTCGGCCTCGACCGACGACACGAACAGGCCGCGCCGGCGCAGCGTCTCCGAGGCCTCGCGCGCATCGGGCGCGTCGATGACCTCGACGATCTCCTTCCCCCCGCGGTCGTAGGCCAGGCAGCGGAATCTCACGCGGCCTCCTTCAGCATCAGCGACGGCGCCGCGCCGGGCTTCGCGCTCCCTGCCGCCGGCGCCGTTCCGGCATCCTCGTCGTCGTTCTGCGTGACGCGGAGCACCTCCTCGAGGCTGGTCTTGCCGTCGAGCGCCAGGAGCACGCCCTCTTCACGCAGCGTCAGGAACCCGTGCCGGCGGGCCGACTCGCGGAGCTCGTGCGCGGGCCGCCCGAGGTGGATCATCCGGCGCGTCTCGGGGATCACCTCGAGCACCTCGTAGACGCCCAGGCGCCCGCGGAAGCCGCTGTCGTTGCACTGCCGGCACCCGCCGCCCTTGCGGAAGGGCCGCCCCGTGTGCTCGGAGAGCCCGGCGTCGGCGAGCACGCGCTCGCCCGGGTAGTACTTGGTCGCGCACTGCGGGCAGATCGTCCGCGCCAGCCGCTGGGCCACGACGCCGTTGAGCGCGCCCGAGAGCAGGTATGGCTCGACGTCCATGTCGACGAGTCGCGCCACCGCGCCCGGCGCGTCGTTGGTGTGGAGCGTCGCCAGCACCAGGTGCCCCGTGAGCGCCGCCTGCACCGCCACCCGCGCGGTCTCGGGGTCGCGGATCTCCCCCACCATGATCACGTCGGGGTCCTGGCGCAGGATCGACCGCAGCGCCCGCGCGAAGGTCAGGCCGATCTGCTCCTGCACCTGGATCTGGTTCACCATGTCGAGCTGGTACTCGACCGGGTCCTCGACCGTCACGATGTTCACCTCGGGCCCGCGCAGCAGGTCGAGCGCCGAATACAGCGTCGTGGTCTTGCCGCTGCCCGTCGGGCCCGTGACCAGCGCCAGCCCGTGCGACATCTCGAGCGCCCGCTTGAACGCCTCGAGCGCCCGCGGGCGGAAACCCAGGTCCTCGAGCCTCACCTTCAGGTTGCTCTTGTCGAGGATGCGGACCACGATCTTCTCGCCCAGCAGCGTGGGCATGCTCGAGACGCGCAGGTCGATGTCCCGCCCCTCGGCCACGATCCGCACTCGACCCTCCTGCGGCAGGCGCTTCTCGGCCACGTCCATCTTCCCGATCACCTTCACGCGGGCCACGATCGGCGCGTGCATGCCCGGCGGGGGCTTCATCAGGTCGCGCAGGTTCCCGTCGATCCGGTAGCGGATCCGCGTCCCCTTCTTGTCGGGCTCGATGTGGATGTCGCTGGCCTTGTCGCGCACGGCCGTCAGGAAGGCGACGTTCACCAGGTTCACGATGGGGCTGCCCGCCACCAGCGTGTCGATCTCGGCCGCCGGCCCCTCGTCCACCGTCTCCCGCTCGACCACCTCGACGTCGCTCTCGGCCAGGCTCGTGAGGAACGCGTCGATGTCGACCTCGCCCGTCGAGTACTTCTTCACGAACTCCAGGATGTTGGGCTCGAGCGCCAGCACCGGGCGCACGCGGCAGCGGGTGAGCTGGCGCAGGCGGTCGATCGCCGGCAGGCTCTGCGGCTCGGCCATCGCGACCGTGAGCTCGTCCCGCACCTTGAACATCGGGATCACGCGGAGCTTCTGGCACTCCTCGACCCCCACGAGCTTGAGCAGCGCGGGGTCGATCAGGCCGTGCCGGAGGTGGCACCCCGGCACGCCCAGCGACCGCGCGATCGTGTGCACCAGCACGCCCGACGTGATGTACCCCTGCTCGACGAGCACCTCGCCGAGCATCCGGTTCGTGCCCTTCTGCGTCGTGAGCGCCCTCTCGAGCTGGTCGCGCGTGATCGCGCCCTGCTCGACCAGCGCTTCG
>CAZCPB010000308.1:0-4113 GCA_964500365.1 uncultured Phycisphaeraceae bacterium | reverse complement strand
CTGCTTGTCGCCCGAGCGGGTCACGAACAGCGCCGAGGCGATCGCGATCACGAACGACGGGATCTGCGAGGCCAGCCCGTCGCCGATCGTGAGCTTGGTGAACGTCTCGGCGGTCTCGGCGGCGTTCCACCCGCGGCTGATCATCCCGACGCCGAACCCGCCCAGGATGTTGATGGCGGTGATGATGATCCCGGCGATGGCGTCGCCGCGCACGAACTTGCTGGCGCCGTCCATGGCGCCGAAGAAGTCGGCCTCCTGCGCGATGCGTTCCCGGCGCTTGCGGGCCTCGGCCTCGTCGATCAGGCCCGCGGAGAGGTCCGAGTCGATCGCCATCTGCTTGCCGGGCATGGCGTCGAGCGTGAAGCGTGCGGCGACCTCGCTGATTCGCCCAGCGCCCTTGGTGATCACGACGAACTGCACGATCACCAGGATCAGGAAGATGACGACCCCGACGAAGAGCGAGTCGCCCGCGACGAAGTTGCCGAAGGCCATGATCACGTGGCCCGCGACCGCCATCGCCTGCTCGGCGCTCGAGGCGTCGGCCGTCAGCACGAGGCGCGTCGAGGCGATGTTGAGCACGAGCCGGAAGAGCGTGGTCGCGAGCAGCAGCGAGGGAAAAACGCTGAAGTCCAGCGGGTGGCCCATGTAGATGGTCGTCAGCAGAATGATCAGCGAGAGACTGATGTTGAGGGCGATGAGGACGTCCATCACCGCCGGCGGCACGGGCACCAGCAGCACGCCGAGCAGGAACACGAACGCCACGGGCACGATCAGGCCCCGGTAGCGGGCCAGGCGCTGCGCCCACTCCGGAAGCATGGGCGGCGCGGCCTCCGCCCGCGGCGGCGCCGCGGGGGCAGGCTTTCGAGCGGGCTTGGCAGGTGCTTTGGCCATGGGCGGTCGGACGGGTCAGCGGCGGGGTTCACGCCGCTTTCTGCTGGACGCGGTACACGTACGCCAGGAGCTCGGCGACGGCCTGGTAGTGCTCGGGGGGGATCTCGCGCCCCACATCGACGCCGTAGTACAGGGCGCGGGCAAGGGGGGGCCGCTCGACCAGGGGCACGTCGTTGAGCAGCGCCAGGTGCCTAATGCGCAGGGCCATGTGGTCGGCGCCCTTGGCCACCACGCGCGGCGCGGCCATCGTCCCCGAGTCGTACTTGATCGCGACGCTGAAGTGCGTCGGGTTGGTCACGATGACGTCGGCCGTCGGCACCGTCTGGTGGATGCGCTGCGTCGCGATCTCGCGCATCATCTGGAACCGGCGCCGCTTCATGGCGGGGTCTCCCTCCATGCTCCGGCGCTCGTCCTTCACCTCCTGCTTGGTCATCCGAAGTTCGCGCGTGTGCTGCCAGCGCTGGTAGACCCAGTCGGCCACGCCGATCACGACCAGCAGCAGGAGGATCCACAGCGCCAGCTCGACCGCCAGGTGCGCCACCGCGAGCACCGCCGCCTTGACCTCCAGCCCGGGCAGCGTCGCCAGCCGGCCCGCCGCGCGCGAGATCAGCAGCCACGACACGAGCGACACGGCCGCGAGCTTGGCGACGTCGGCCACCAGACGCGCGACACCGCGTCGGCCGAACAACCGCCCGATGTTGGCGACGATGTTGAGGCGGTTGGCTTTCGGCACCAGCGGCCGGGTGGTGAAGAGCCACCCGATCTGGACCACCTGGGACGCGTACGCCACCAGCGCCAGCCCGAGCAGGACGGGCCCGTAGCGGATCGCAACCTGGGCGAGGGCGGCGGTCGAGAGCGCGTGCGCCCCGTCGGGCGCGATCTGCGCGGCCCCGCCACCGTCCCCGAGCGCCTGGCGCATCACGCCGGCCAACGCATCGACCAGCCCTCCCCCGAACGCCGCGAGCAGGATCACCGCACCCACCAGGAGGATCGCCGAGCCCAAGTCCGTGCTGCGCGCGACGTTGCCCTCCTGGCGCGCCTCGCTGAGGCGCCGCCCCGTCGGCATCTCCGTCCGTTCGCCTAGGTCCTCTGCCATCCGCCGGGCCTCCTGCCCCTTACCGAGCCCGCGCCGCTCCGCAGCGCCCGCGATTCCCGCCACCATGCCGACGGTCAGGAGCCGAGCGACTCGGCCCACGCCAGCGCGCCGTCCATCGCCCGCGCGATCTCGTCACCCGCCGCGGCGGAGATCGCGTGCGCCGCCGCCGCCGTGATCGCCAGCGCCGCCAGGATCTTCACCGTGAACCCCACGCTCATGATGTTCAACTGGGGGATCGTCTTGCCCACCGCGGCGAAGGCGATCAGCAGCAGCAGCACCATGCCCGTCACCGGGGCGGCCACCCGGAGCCCCAGTTCGAACCCCGAGGTCAGCACGCCGATGAACATCTCGAGGGGCACGTCCGTCGCCGTCACGCCGCCCACGGGCACCCGGGCGAAGGTCGACGCGACGGCACGGAACATCGTCTCGAGCCCGTTCATGGCGATGAACGCCCCGGCGCCGAGATAAAAGAGCACCTGCCCGAAGAGGTCGGCGTCGATTTCGAGCTCCGGGTTGTACACCCGAGCCAGCCCGAACCCGACCTGCTGACCGCCGATCGTGCCCGCCAGCTCGAGACTCGCCAGCGGGATCGCCGCGATGACGCCGATGACGGCGCCGATGAGGGCCTCGCTGACGATCATCGGCAGCAGCTCGAAGACGCTCAGGTCGAGCCCGACCGGCACGATCGCGGGCAGCAGCGGGTAGATCGCCGCAGAGAGCATCACGGCCAGCAGCGCACGCACCCGCAGGGGGATCATGGAACTGGAGAGCAGCGGCGCGAACAGGAAGAGCCCCGCCAGCCGGAAGACGACCAGCGTGAAGGGAACGGCGTGCTGGAGAAGTAATTCGTACCCGGGCATGACTGTGCTTCACGGAGCGACCGCACGTCCAACTTGCGATTTGCCGTCACCATTCACGAGAGCCGGAAGAGTTCCGCCGCGTACCCGACCAGGCGCTGGACGATCCACGAGGCCAGCAGGATGGTCACGACGATCATGACGATGATCTTGGGCACGAACGAAAGCGTCTGGTCCTGGATCGACGTCACCGACTGAAAGATGCTGATGATCAGCCCGACGACGATGCCCGCGCCGAGGATCGGCAGGCAGATCTTGAGGGTGATGATCAGCGCCTGACGCACCAGTTCGATCGTCACTTCGTCGGCCATGCCCGCCTCCGTTCCGCGCCCGCGGTCAGCACACCCCGACCCCCGTCACCCACCCCACGCCCTCGGCGACCTGGCGTGCCGGGCCCTGCGAGAAACTGGTCATCAGGCTCCCGACAACGAGGGTCCAGCCGTCCACGAGGACGAAGAGCAGCAGCTTGAAGGGCAGGCTGATCAGGACCGGGGGCAGCATCATCATGCTCATCGAGATCAGCAGGCTGCTCACCACCATGTCGATCACCAGGAACGGCAGGTACACCCGGAACCCCATCAGGAACGCGGTCTTCAGCTCGCTGAGCATGAACGCCGGCACCAGCGACACCATGTCGACGTCGGCCCGTGTCAGGCGCGACGGGTCGCTCACGTCGATGCCGCGGTACTCAAGGACCATGTACAGGCTCGACCAGTTGCCGGTCACTTCGATCTGCTCGAACATGAAGTCGCGCAGCGGCTGTTTGGCGGCGTCCCACAGCCGGTCTGGCTCGGTGATCTCCCCCTGCCGGTACGGCTGCACCGCTTCGCGGTTGATCCGGTCCAGCGTCGGGGTCATGACCAGGAGCGTCATGAAGAGCGAGAGCGCGAGCGTCACCTGAGGCGGCGGCACGCCCTGCGTTCCGATCGCCTGGCGCAGAAGCCCGAGCACGATCGTGATCCGCAGGAAGCACGTCGTCATCAGCATGATCGACGGTGCCAGCGAGATCACCGTGAGCAGAACGAGAATGCTCACGGCCGAGGAGATGCCCGGCCCGCCCTCACCCCCCGCGATCCCCTTCTGCTGCGTCGCCGCGGCGGCTCCCGCGCTCGGCCGAACCACACGCATGGCCGAATCGAGCAGGCTCACCGGGTTGATGTCTTCGAGAGGGGCCGCGGCCTCGGCGCCGCCCCCCGCCAGTGCGGGCACCGGGGCGCCGACGAGTTCAGGCAACAACGGCGCATCCTGAGCCAGCGCCGGGCTCCCGAG
>CAZCPB010000307.1:0-4136 GCA_964500365.1 uncultured Phycisphaeraceae bacterium | reverse complement strand
CCGCCGTCAGCACCGCGCCCGACCGCCGGATCGCGCTCAGCGAACCCTTGGCCTCGGCGTACCGGCCCGCGTTGAAATCGCTCACCACGCCGTCGAGCAGCGCGGGGACCTTGAACGTCATCTCGGCCTTCAGAGCGTCCGAACGCTCGCGCAGCTCGCGGGCCCGCGCCGCCTGACTCTCGGTCGCCTTCGAGTTGCGAAGCACCGCGCCGGCCTGCGCCTCCGCGGTGCGGAGGTCGCCGGCTTCGATCGCGGCTTCGGCGCGCTGCAGGCTCACCACCAGCGGGTCGAGCGTCCGAAGCCGGGCGTTGATCTGCCCCAGGAGCTCCGTCGCCCGCAGCCGCTCGGCATCCGTGAGCAGGTCCGCGCTGTCGCCCAACGCCAGCGGCACGAGGGTCTGCTGGGCCCGGATCACCTGCCCGGCCTCGAACAGCCGCGCCGCCCGCTCGATGGCTTGGCCGGCCTGCTCACTGGGCGCCGCGGGTGCCACCGGCTCGGCGGTCCCGGCCGTTTGCGCCAGCGCGCCGGGCGCCGTCAGGCCGAAACCGGCGAAGGCGCCGGCGGTAAGGAGCGAACGGGCTGCGATCAACGTGCGCTGGTCCATGTTCATCTCCAAAGTCGCGAGTTGCGCGAGCACTGCCGCCCGCGACGGCCCACACACTGGGCTCGTGCTTTCGTTGGCGCCGAGGCCTGCCCGGCGAGGGGCACCAGCGTAGCGTGGACGCCGGCTCCTCGCGGGCGGTCGTCAAGGCCCCGCCTCCGCGGGCCGGCGCCTCACGGGCCGGCCCGACGTGCCCTCCCCCAGCGAAGCGCGGAAGATACCCCGGCCTGCCCGGGGATGCAACCGCCTTTCGTGGTTCGGGGCGCCGCCCGCGCCGTGCCGCGGGCCGGATCGGGGCCCCGGCCTGCCCGGCGCTCGGGGCGCATCCCGTCCGAGCCCATTATTCGATCCACCGGGCCGCGATGATCCTTCCGGGTTCGCTATTTTCCGTCGGACCCGCCGCTTCCCCGACGGGCTTGCCCGACTTGGCCGCGGCCCCGCCCTTGCGGCGGGCCTTGCCCCCCTCGCCCGACGCCCCGAGCCCGTACTCATCAAGTTGTTCGGGTCGCAGACGGTCACTCACGATGACAGCGATCTCCTCCCAGGGCTCCTTGCGCCCCGAATCCAGGGATTCAACTGCGCCCGTCGCCCCGTCCTCCGCCTCCTCGAGGTGGGACGCGGTCAGGAAGACCTCGGCGTACCGCTGCGGCTTGCCGTCCTCGGCCCAGCAGCGGACTTCGCACCGCCACAGCGTCACGCCCAGGTCGTTCCCTTCCTCGTCCACGTTCGTGCGAGGGTTGATGTTGAGCGCCAGGCGCCACTCGTCCCGCAGCCGTTCCACGATCTCGTCGAACGAAAGAAGGTCGGGCCGCTTGTCGGGCGTGACCAGGACACCCCGGTGCTCGTGGGCAGCGGAATCGGCCCCGGCGGGCTCCTCCACCTGCTCCAGGTCGAAGGCGTGCAGCACCTTCTCGATCCGCTCCTTCATCGCCGGGTCCGCCCTCACCGTCACGATCTTGTGCTCGTCCACGAACACGTAGAAGAACGGCTCCTCGCTCATCGCCCCGAAGCCGCACAGCCCGTCCTCGAAGAAAAAGTCCCTGAACCGCCGCACCGCGTCCAGGAACCGGTCCACGCCCAGAAGCTCGTACGAGATGTAGGGGTCGATCTCCCGGAACGCGTCGTGCCCCAGCACATCGAGGATCGGGTAGACCCGCCCCTTGAACAGCGAGAACAACGCACGGCAGAGGGGCTCCACCCGGTCGGAAGGCACCACCGCGTCGAACACGTACCGGTCCGGCCATTCCTCCCACTCGGCCTCGCCGTCACCCGGCCCCTCGTCCGAGCCGTCGGCCGGCTCGAAGAACATCGCGTACCCCGCCTTGGGCTCCATCTCCTCGACGGGGTACACGCCCAGCGGGAACCTGAACTCGTTGACGACGACACGCTCGATGGAGTCGTCGGCCTTGCAGCGCGCAAGCGTGGGCGCGGTCCTGGTCAATGCACTCTCCCGGCGCGGGCTCCCCGCGAACGACTGTAGAAGCGACGTATCGTTGCCGCATGGAACACCCGCGCGAAGACGCGCCCATGCCGCCCGGCGCCGCCGGCGCGCCCCTCCTCCTCGTCAGCGTCGGCAACTCGCGGATCAAGTTCGCCCCGGCCTCGGGCGAGTCGCTCGAGGAGTCCGCGGCCGTCCCCTCCGACGACGCCCACGCCGCCGCCGCAAGGCTCGTCGAGCTGCTCTCCGACCGCCCCGACGCCAGCGTGGTCCTCGCCTCGGTCAACACGCCCGTCGCCGACTCCCTCGAAGAGGCCCTCCTCCCCTCGGTCGAGCGCGTCTTCCGCGTCGGGCGCGACCTCGAGGTCCCCATCAACCTCGCCCTCGACGACGCCTCGACGGTCGGCCAGGACCGCCTGCTCAACGCCCTCGGCGCCTTCCGGCGCTCCCGCCAGGCCTGCGTCGTGATCGACGTGGGAACCGCCGTCACCGTCGATTTCGTGGACGGCGTCGGCACCTTCCAGGGCGGCGCCATCGCGCCCGGTCCGCGCATGATGCTCGAGGCGCTCCACGAGCACACCGCCGCCCTGCCGCGCATCGCCTACGAGGTCCCCGACCCCGCCCGCGGCGTCTTCGGCAAGGACACCGCCCACGCCATGCGCCTCGGCGTCCGCGAGAGCGTGCGCGGCCTCGTTCACCTCATGGTCGAGCGCTACGCCGGCGAGTACGGCGCCTACCCGCGGGTCGTCGCCACCGGCGGGGATGCACGCTCACTCTTCGAGGACGACGAGGTCGTCGAGCACGTCGTCCCCGATCTCCAGCTGATCGGCCTGGCCGCGGCGTGCGCCATCGCGCTCGAAGATCACGAGCCCGGCGAGGAATGAGAACGCCCCGCGATGCCCGACGCCCGCTGGAGCCTGTGCACGCCCGCCGGCAGCGCCGGCGCCATCGCGGCCTTCCAGATCGACGGTGATATCGACGGCGCTCTGTCGGCCCTCGGGCTCCCGCCGATGGCGCCGGGGCGCGCCGCCCTCCGCGACCTCGCCGGAATCGACTCGGGCATCGTCGTCCGCTGGAGCGACCGCACCCTCCACCTCATGCCGCACGCGGGCGCCGAGGTCCAGCGGGCACTCGCCGATCGACTCACCGCGGCGGGAATCTCCCCCGCGCCGTCGGCGTCACGCCCGGCCTACCCCGAGGCCCGCGACCGCATCGAAGATCTGATGCTCGCCACGCTGGCCCGCGCCGCGAGCCCCCTGGCGATCGATCTTCTGCTCGACCAGCCGCGCCGCTGGCGCGAAGGCGCGAGAGCCGGGAGCACCCTCCCCCGCGACCCGGAGGGCGACCTCGCCGACGCGCGCTCGCTCAACCGTCTCGTCAACCCGCCCCTCGTCGTCGCCCTGGGCCCTTCCAACATCGGGAAGTCCACGCTCGTCAACGCGCTCGCCGGGCGCGCCGTCTCGATCGTCGCCGACGAGCCCGGCACCACCCGCGACCACGTCGGCGTGATGCTCGACCTCGCGGGCCTCGTGGTCCGCTACGCCGACACGCCCGGCCTCCGGGCGGGCGCGGGACCGGTCGAAGCAAGCGCCGCCGAGCTGGCCCTCCGCCTCGCGACAACCGCCGACCTCGTCCTCCTGTGCGGGGACGCGTCTCACGCTCCGCCGGCGGGCGTCGTCGTCCGCGCCACGGTCACCGTGGCCCTTCGCGCCGACCTCGGCCGCCCCTCGTGGCCCGCCGACGCCGTTGTGTCCGCGCCGCGTGCCGAAGGCCTTCGCGAACTGGTCACAATCATCCGCGACCGGCTCGTTCCTCCCGCCGCGCTCGCCGATACCCGTCCCTGGGCGTTCTGGACCGCGCTGGACCCCTGAAGACCCCGCCGCGCGCCCGCGCCCCTTGGAGCAGCCCCGCCACCCACCCTACGATTCCGCCCTCATCCGCCGCCGCGGCAGAACCGCCGCCGGCCCTTTCAGAAAGCGACGCATGGACGACAGGCAAAGGCAGATCCGCGAAGGGGCCGGGCTCGCCGAGAGCAGGCTCAACGAGGAGTTCATCGAGTTCCTCCAGAAATGGAGCATGCCGATCCTCGTCGTCATC
>CAZCPB010000306.1:0-4149 GCA_964500365.1 uncultured Phycisphaeraceae bacterium | reverse complement strand
CGAGCTCCACGGGCCGGTCGCCTTCGTCAAACGCTGGATGCGCGACCACCACTACGCCAGCTATTCCCTGCACGAATTGTCCGAGAGCCTGGCGCGCGCCTATTTCCTCTCCGCCGAGCGGAGCGGCCGCACCCTCCTCGCGCAGATGCTGCCGCTCACGAGCTCGCAGCCGGCGGAACTGCAGGCGCTGCAACTCGTTTATCAGCACGGCGGCTACTGGGTGTATCAGTTGCCTCCGCGCCGCGACTGAGCCGCTTCCCGCGGCGGCTTCGTCCGGTTTCGGGCCGCCGCGCCGTCGGACCCGGGCCGTCCCCGGACAGCGGTCCGGTGTCATGCGGAGGAGCGTGTGATGCGATCTCGTCTCGTCAAGATCCTCGTCTCGGCCGTGGTGCTGTCGCTGTCCGCGGCTACCGTCGTGGCGGCGCCGAACTACGAAGGCCGCAAGAAATGCGGCTCCTGCCATCGCAGCCAGCTCGAGTCCTGGGAGAAGACGGCGCACGCCACGGCCATGGATTCGCTCGCGCCCAAGGCCAGGGCCGAGGCGAAGAGGAAGGCGAAGCTCGACCCGAACAAGGATTACCGCGGCGACCCCGACTGCGTGGGCTGCCACTCGACCGGGTTCAATCACGAAGGCGGTTACGATCCCCGGGAGCCGAGCAAGTATCTCACCGGCGTGGGCTGCGAATCCTGCCACGGGGCCGGCTCGGAATACCGCCTGGTCCACCGCAAGGGGGGCCAGTCCTTCGAGAAGAAGAAACAGACCTCCGCGCGGCAGCAACTGGTCGACGCCGGCCAGGAATTCCAGTTCGAGGAGCGCTGCGCCTCCTGCCACCTCAACTACGAGGGATCGGCGTGGAAAGGCGCGCGGAAGCCCTACACGCCGTTCACGCCGAAGCTCGATCGCAAGTACGCCTTCGATTTCGGCAAGGCGGTGCGCAGCGACAAGGCGATGCACGAGCACTTCAAGCTGGACGGCGTCTTCACCGGGCCGCCGGTCTCCTCCTTCCACGAGGAATTCCAGTCGAAGGCGAAGCCGGGCGTGAAAGGCAGCGAAGAGTGATCGAGCGATGAGCGGACGGTTACGCCGGTATCTGAGGTCGCGCGGCGGCGCGCTGGCGCTCGGGGCGGCCCTCGCGCTGGCCCTCGTCGCCCTGATCTTCGGCGGCGAGGCCGCGCTGTCCACGACGCCGTTCTGCGTGAGCTGCCACTCGATGAGCTATCCGGCCGAGGAGCTCAGGAAGTCGTCGCACTACGGCGCGCTGGGCGTCAATCCCGAGTGCAGGGACTGCCACGTTCCGCAGGGCCTCGCCAACTTCCATCTCGCGGTGGCCGCCCACGTCGTCGACGGCGCGCGCGAGCTGGCGCTCGAACTCACCAACGACTACTCGGACATCCGGAAGTTCGACGCGCGGCGCGCCGAGATGGCCTACGCGGCGCGCATGAACATGAAGCGCTGGGACAGCGTCACCTGCCGCGGGTGCCACAAGGATCCTCAGCCCCCCGGCGCCGACGCCCGGGCGGCGCACGACAAGCTGCGCACGCAGGGCGCCACCTGCATCGACTGTCACCAGAATCTGGTCCACAAGGAGGTTCCCGAAACCGACCTGGACGGGAGCCTCGCGCAGGGGCGCCGGGTGGACAGGCCGCAGTGAGCGTCATGCCGCGGACGCCGTGCTGACGGCGGGCCGAGCGGCTCGGATCGCCCGACGAAACCGCCTCGTTGCTCACTCCGGCGCCGGAGGCGAGCGCGGGGCTCGTATCCGCAGTCCGATCGACACGACGTCGACCGACGACCACGACGCCTGCTCCGATCCGCGGCATGTGCCGGCGCGCATCGCCGGGCATCCGATCAGACGAGTCGCCGGGCCCTCCCGGCCGCGGACGCTGGTGGCGCGCTTCGAGCGCCGCGCCTGCGCGTGACATCGATCTACCAGCCGCGCATCGAATTGCTCGACATCGGCTCGGCGATCTCGCGGTGGATTCCGATACCGAAGTCGTCCAGGCCGAACACGTCGTGCGGCCCGCCGCTGCGGACGACGAGGTCGATGGCCGTCACCGCCATCGGTTCCTGATCGGTCACGACCGATACGGCGAGTCCGATCCCTGCTTCGGTAACCCCGCACGCTCGCAACGTGACCGGGCTGCGACCGTCGTCGCTCCGAGCGCACCGACGCGAGTCCCCTCCTGCACGATCATGGCGACGACGGGCGCATCGGGTGGCCGTCGCGCGAATCCTCTCCGCCAATCCCGACGTGAGGCTGCTGCGGCGTTCGCCTCGGGCCGACGCTCGGCTTGATCGACCTCCTCGCGGCATGGCCCTAGCAAGTTTCAGGCGGTGGCTCTAGGACATCACCCGTCGCTCTCCTACAGTACTGCAGAAGCTGGGGGGCCGGGCTCGAGGGAGATCTTGCGATGAAACGGTCCGCGAACGGACTGCGCCTTGGTCACGTGCGAGATCTTCGGAGCAATGCCGCGCTCGACCGCGCGGTCGGAAAGCATGATTTTCCGCGGGCAGCACCGATGGAGGGACGCGGAGGCCGATCTCGCATGCTCCGACTCCCGCGTGTTCGGCCGCAAGGGATGAACATCGTGTCGAGATTCCAGGCTCCGTCGAGGATCGAACACTGCACCAGAGCCTGACCGGAGGAACGCAGATGACTGGCAACCGTAGGAAGATCGAGGGCGTCTCGTTCTTTTCCATCACGCCGACCACTTCCGGCGGCGACATCGACTTTGCCGCGTGGAAGACCCTCGTCGACGCCGGCATCGCCGCCGGCGTCCACAACCTGACGATCTTCGGCAGCACCGGCAGCAACGGCTTCTTCACCGAGGAAGAGAAGAGGAAGAGCCTGACGACCATCGTCGCGCACGTTGCCGGCCGGATCCCGGTCATGTTCGGGGTCGGGGCGCTGACCACCGCCGAGAGCGAGCGTCTCACGCGCTTCGCGTCGGAAAACGGCGCGGATGCCGTCCTCGCCGTCCCGATCACCTACTGGAAGCCCACCCACAAGGAATTGCTCGAGCATTACAAGGCCATCGACGCAGCGAGCGGAGTTCCGGTCTGGGTCTACAACAATCCTCCACTCGCGAACGTCGACCTGACGCCCGCCTTCATGGTCGAGCTCGCTGAATCGTCCAGGCACCTGGTCGGCATGAAGGACAGCTCCGGAGATCTGACCAGGATCTTCCGGGTTCCGCTCATGACCGGCGGCAAGGTCGCCGTCGGCCTGGGCCAGGACGTGATCCCGGTCGAGCCGCTGCTCGGCCCGGCGCCCTGCTGGTTCACCGGGCTCGCGAACTTCTGCCCCGGGGAGTGCGTAGCGCTCTGGACCGCGGCGAAATCGGGCGACGCAAACAAGGCGTATGCCCTGGCGCGCCGGCTCTTCGCGATCAGCGAGATCGGCGGCCGCTACGGCATCGTGCGAGTGGCGCATACCGCTCTCGACATTCTGGGACGCTTCGCCGGCGCCCCCCGCCGGCCCCTGCGGAACCTGGAAGGCGCGGCGCGCGAAGAATTGAAGGGCGCCCTCGAGGCGCTCGGCCTCATGTGAGGTCCGGGGAAGGGATCCGCGAACCAAGCGGAACGCCCTTTGCGCGAAAGGAACCCGGACTGTCGCCGACCGTCGTGCCGGGCGCCTTTTTCGTCGGCGGACAGGGATTCCCTCTGGCCACCCGGCGCCTCGCGTAAAGGCGCGGAATTTCGAAGGCGCAGGGGCTTTGCATCCGTTGTGTCCAACCGAGGAGCCATAGAAATGTCACCGAGGAACATGGGCTTGGCGTTCAGGGCGATGAGCATCTTCACCGCAGTCGTGATCTCGCTGGCCGCCTCGGCGACGATTGCGTCGGCGCAAACTATCAACTGGCGGCTGACGACGTTCTCGCCAGAAGGGAACGCCGATTTCCGCGAGTGCGTCGAGCGATTCGTCAAGAACGTCGCGCTGACGACCGGAGGAGAGGTGAAGATCCAGGCCTTCGGAGCGGGGGTGATCGCCCCGGCTTTCGAGACTCCGCAGGCCGTGCAGAAAGGGCTCGCCGACGTGGCGATCTACTTCCCCGGCTACATGGTCAACGACGATCCCGCCAATGCGCTGCTCGCGGGTCTCCCCGGCGGCATGCCGGCCGAACCCACGATGGCGTGGCTGGCCTACG
>CAZCPB010000305.1:0-4164 GCA_964500365.1 uncultured Phycisphaeraceae bacterium | reverse complement strand
GTGACGACATGCTTTGCCTCGGGGCGTGCGGCGAACGCGCGGCGGGGAAGCCCAACGGGGGCGCGCAAGCAGACCGAGAAATGAACGTCGCGCCGGACCGCAACGGCGGTCCGGCGCGGCGTGTCAACTCGTGCGGCGTCGCGGCGGCGGCCGGTTCAGCAGCCCGAGATCCAGTAGCTCACGAAATGGTCGAAATCCTCGCCGTTGGTGTACCCGTTGCTGTCCATGTCCGCGAATCGTGAACCTTGCGCGAAATCGAACAGGTACTCGTCGAGGTCGGCCCCGTTCACGAACCCGCTGCCGTCGTAGTCGGCGGCGCAGTTCACGATGTAGATTTCCGACGCGGTCGCGTCGTAGGCCGTGTACAGGTCGATGGGCAGCATCGGGACGAAGTTCTTGGGGATGCAGTAGGCGAGGAACTTGCGGGCGTTCCGAAGGGCCGTCTCGCGCGGGGTCTCACCGGGCAGCGGAACGGCGGTCCGGTACATCGAGCAGCGGATCTCCGGGCACGGGTCGGGGTAGAGCTGGAACGGCGCCTTGGGTCGGCTCATGAACTCTTCGGTTACGTCGATCGGATACGTCCATTGACGGGGGAAGCCCCGCGCCCAGATCGGCTCCAGGTACTGCGGTCGCAGGAGGCGGCGGGCGTCGAGCATGTCCTGCTGCCACTCCGCGCAGCCCATGGCCTCCCATTCGTCCTCGTTGAAGGGCACCAACTGCGAATCCAGGATCGCCTTGTCCGCGGCGGACAAAGAATCGCCCTTCGGCAGGGTCTGGTAGCAGGCGAGCAAGGGCATGGGCTTGCCCTGCGCCCTGGCCGCCGCGATCGCGGCGTGCAGGGCGGTGCGCCGCTCCGGGTACATCCCGCCGAAGCGGTTGTCCTCGGCCGGCTGGGGACGCCATCGGTACGGGTTCCGCAGGATCACGTGGGTGACGCCTCGGCTGGCCGCCTTGCTCAGGTGCTCGTTGACCAGCCATTGCGCGGCGGCGGTCGGCGTCCGCTGCATCATCGCGTCGGAAAACTGGGTCGCGTGCGCGATGTCGAGCACCGCGAGGATCTGCTGCGGCAGCGCGGGACTCGGGGATTCGCCGAAGACGCCGGAGCCCTCGCCGTTCCCCGGATCGGGGTCGGGCCCGGGCGGGGTGGTCGTTCGCGCGCCGACAGCGGTGAAAGCGACGCATGCCGCGACGAGCGCGGCCGGGAGTGGAATGGATGTCACACGTTCTCCGGGGGAAAGTGATTTCGAGAGTGACGGCCCGCGACGAGCGGGCCGCACGCGTCGAACTCCCCCTGGAACCGCGGGGTGTCGTTACGCAGCACGGGAAGCGCGGTTCTAGGACCTGGCACACCGGGGCGAAGTCGGTGTGTTTACCTCATGCGGGACAGAGACTTACCGTCGATTCCGGCATTCCTGGCGGCCACCCCGAAGTCCTCGCGCGCTTGATCGGGGCCGGGTCGCCGCGAACAATGCTGGCCCTTCGCGACCCCCACTGGTCCGCGGAAGCCCGCAGGTCGGGTGTGAGCGGATTAAAGACCGGGTGTGCCGGTCCCACTGGGCGCGGGAAGACTCGGCGGCTCGACCGCCGGTGAAAGGCGTGAGCCATGTCGGATACGGCAGTTGACAGCAAGATCAAGGAACTGGGCGACAAACTGGCCGGGCTGACCCTCAAGGAAGCGGTCGACCTCGGCAAGTACATGAAGGATGCGTACGGCATCGAGGCGGCGGCGGGCGGCGCCGTGATGATGGCGGCCCCGGCGGCGGGCGGCGGCGGCGCTGCCAAGGCCGAGGAGAAGACCAGCTTCGACGTGATCCTGAAGGCCGTGGACGCGGCGAAGAAGATCCCGTGCATCAAGGTCGTCCGCGAGGCGACGGGCCTGGGCCTGGCCGAGGCCAAGGCGTTCGTCGATTCCCCCGGCAAGCCCGTCAAGCAGGGCCTGTCGAAGGAGGACGCCGAGAAGCTCAAGAAGAGCCTGGAAGAGGCCGGCGCGACGGTCGAACTGGCCTGAGCAGGGCCGGGAGCGTGTCAAGACGGGGCGCGTCCCGAGGGGACGCGCCCTTTTTCTTGAGAAAATGACCCGGGCAGGTGTCTGGCCGTGGACTGGACGGCGCCGTTCGGGGGGGTTATACTTGCCGATTCCGGGTTGAGCGGGTGCACGGGCGAGCATGCGGCTCAAAGAAAGAACTTTGTAGATCGATCTGCGGCGATTGCCGCGCCCTTGCCGGGCGCGGGGCGCCGACGGTGTCTATTCCATCGCGAGGAACCCGATGGCAGCGACGAAGGTGCGCGATTTTTCCAAGCGCGGCGACGCGGTGACGGTCCCGAACCTGACGGAGGTTCAGACCAACGGCTACGAGCGATTCCTCCAGCTGGGCAAGGGTCCGCACGAGCGCGACACCATGCTCGGACTGGAGGCGCTGCTGCGCGAGATCTTCCCCATCAAGAGCTACGACGAGACGATGAGTCTCGAGTACCACTACTACACGCTGGAGGAGCCGAGGTACACGCCGGACGAGTGCCGCGAACTGCGGCTCACGTTCGGGCGTCCCTTCCGGATCGCGCTGCGGCTGAAGCGCGAGGGGCACCCGGACACTCCCGAGGAGGAGATCTACCTCGGTGAGTTCCCGATCATGATGGGCGGCGGCGAGTTCATCGTGAACGGCGCCGAGCGCGTGATCGTGAGCCAGCTGCACCGCTCCCCGGGCGTGGACTTCTCGATCCTGACCAGCGAGGGCGACCGGCCGCTGCACTCGGCCCGGGTGATCCCGGAGCGCGGCTCGTGGATCGAGCTGGAGGTGACCAAGAAGGACGTGCTGGCGATGCGGATCGACCAGTCGACGAAGCTTGCCGCGACGACCTTCCTGCGGTGCCTCGACGAGAGCGTGAGCAAGACCGAGGACCTGCTCCGCCTCTTCTATGAGGTGACGGAGATCAAGGCCGAGCAGGTCAAGCCCGAACACTGGGCGGCCGAGAGCGTGGTGGACACCGAGACGGGCGAGGAGCTCGTGCACGTCGGCCGCCAGATCGGCGAGGCGGCGGGGAAGATCACGGCGTCGAACCTGAAGACGGTCCGCGTGATCCAGAACCCCAGCGATGTGCTCATCCTGAACACGGTCGCGGAAGAGAAGCTCGAGCAGTTCGAGGCCCCGACCGAGTACGAGCGGGCCATGCTCAAGATCTACAGCAAGCTCCGCCCGGGCAACCCGCCGCAGGTCGAGAAGGCCAAGCAGCTCTTCGCGGAGAAGTTCTTCGACGAGAACCGCTACCGCCTGGGGCGCGTCGGGCGCTTCCGCATCAACCGCAAGTTCGACCTCAACACGCCCGAGGACATGATGTTCCTGCGGAGCGAGGACTTCCTGCGGGTGATCCAGTACATCCTGGACCTGCGGTCCAACCGCCCCGACCCCAAGACGGGGCGCCCCGTCGCGCAGGTGGACGACATCGACCACCTGGGCAATCGGCGCCTCCGCACGCTCGACGAGCTGGCGGTCGAGGAGCTTCGCAAGGGCTTCCTGAAGCTCAGGCGCACCGTGCAGGAGCGCATGAGCGTCAAGAACCCGGACGAACTGGCCAAGATCGCCGACCTGGTGAACAGCAAGAGCATCTCGAGCGCGATCGACTTCTTCTTCGGGCGAAGCGAGCTGTCGCAGGTGGTCGACCAGACCAACCCGCTCTCGAGCCTGGTGCACGAGCGGCGGCTCTCGGCGCTCGGGCCGGGCGGCCTGAACCGCAAGCGCGCGGGCTTCGAGGTGCGCGACGTGCACATCTCGCACTACGGGCGCATCTGCCCGATCGAGACGCCCGAGGGCACGAACATCGGCCTCATCGCCAGCCTCGGCCTGTACTCGTCGATCGACGACTACGGCTTCCTGCGAACCCCCTACCGCCAGGCCAAGGACGGCAGCGTCACGGGCAAGATCGTGCACCTCCGCGCCGACGAGGAGATGAAGGCGGTCCTCGCGCCGACCGACGCCCTCGAGGACAAGGGTCACCTGCGCAAGGGGGCGATCCTGGCCCGCGTGGACGGCGAACTGGCCGAGGTCGATTCGAGCAAGGTCGACTACGTCGACATCTCGCCCAAGCAGATCGTCGGCATCTCCGCGGCGCTGATCCCCTTCCTCGAGCACGACGACGCCAACCGCGCGCTGATGGGCTCGAACATGC
>CAZCPB010000304.1:0-4186 GCA_964500365.1 uncultured Phycisphaeraceae bacterium | reverse complement strand
AGCCCCGCGCGAAGAACCGGCTCCCCCGCCGCCCCCGCCCGGCACCGACAGCGGCGGCGCTCCGCCCTTCGTCACGATCGGCGCGGCGACGATGCGAGCCGACCCAGCGCCGCGCCGCGGCGAGTCGGAGCCAGGGAGTGCGCCGCGATGAATACGGGTCCCCGCACCCCGCCCGGACGAATGAGCATCCTCCGGCCCGTCGGCGCCGTGCTGTTCTTGCTCCTGAGCGGCTGCGTCACGGAGCCCTCGCCCCGCGAGCGAAGCGTGCCGCCGCCCCCGGCCGACGCCCGGGCGACAAGCGTTCAGATCTTCGCGGCAGCCCCGAGAGACACCGACACCAACGGCTTCGGCGACATGATCGCCGTGACCGTCTATCTCTTCGACGAGCAGCGTTACCCCCTTCCCATCGCGCTCCCCGGCCGAATGAGATTCGACCTGCGCGATCCGGGCGGTGCCACGCTCGCATCCTGGTCGTTCGACGAAACCCAGACCGCGCAGGCGGCCCAGCCGCTGGCCCCAGGACCGGGGTACCGCTTTGACCTGAGCATCATCGAGCGCGCCAGGGACGATCACGCTTCGGGCGAAGCGCTGCTTTGGGCCCGGTTCCTGCCGCGCGACGGCCCCGAAGTGAGTTCGGCCGGGGGGGTTGCGCTGCGGCTCGGGCGGGTTCTGCCTTGAAGTGAGGAAAGGACGCTGCGCGCGCGTTTCCCGGTCCCGGGCGGAGTTCCGGTTCTTAGCACATTCTTCGCGCAGGCGGATAGAGAAAGTTAGGGGACGGGTACCAAGAGTTCCGTGACTGCAAGGTCGTCACCCCATCCGGAGATTTGCATGCTCAGGATTCTCGCCGCTTTCCTCTGCTTCGTGGTTTCGGCAGCCGCCGTCGCTCAGGAGGTGCGTCTGCAGGGCGCCGGGGCGACCTTCCCCAACCCGCTGTACCAGCGCTGGGTCTCAGAATTTCAGAAGCTGCACCCGTCGGTGAAGATCGACTATCAGTCGATCGGCTCGGGCGGAGGCATCAAGGCGATCACCGAGAAGACGGTCCACTTCGCCGGATCCGACGCCCCGTTGTCGAAGAAGGAACTCGACGCCCTCGGCGGCGCGGACAAGGTCGTGCAGTTCCCGACGTGCGCGGGCTCCGTGGTTCCCGCGTACAACCTTCCCGGCGTCAGCGGCGAGGTGAAGTTCAGCGGCGAGGTGCTCGCGGACATCTTCCTCGGGAAGATCTCGAAGTGGAGCGATCCGCGCCTCGCGGCCCTGAACCCGGGCGTGAAGCTCCCGGATCTGGCGATCATGCCCGCGTGGCGCACCGACGGCAGCGGCACCACCTACGTGTTCACGAATTACCTGGCGACCCAGAGCCAGGACTTCAAGGGCACGATCGGCACGGGCAAGCAGGTCGCCTGGCCCGCGGGCCAGGGAGGCAAGGGCAACGAGGGAGTCGCGGCCGTCGTGCAGCAGACCAAGGGCGCGATCGGGTACATCGAGCTCAACTACGCCGCCGCGAACAGGATTTCCTTCGGGGCCGTGAAGAACAACGCCGGGAAGTTCGTCAAGGCATCGGCCGAGAGCGTCTCCGCCGCGGGCGAGGGCGCGGTCGACGCGCTGAGCGGCGCGGTGCTCGCCGCCGACATCTGGAACCAGGCGGGTGAGGCCGCCTACCCGATCTCCGCCTTCACGTACATGATCGTGTATCGCAACCTCGGCAATCTCCAGACTTCGGCCGAGGCCGAATCGCTCGTGAGCTTCCTGTGGTGGGCGACACACGATGGCCAGGCCTTCGCCGGTGAGATGGACTACGCCCCGATCAGCGAGGGCGTGCAGGCCAAGGTCGCGGGGGCGCTCGGGGCGTTGAGCTTTCAGGGCAAGCCGGTCCCCACCCCGGGCAAGTAAGGCCGACGGGCCCGGCGCGGGCCGGGCCCCGATCGGCGGTTCTCGATCACTCCCGGGAGCCTGATGACGCCATCGCCAGCTCCCAGCGTCGTGTCTCCCGAACGGCCCGCCGAGCGCAGGCGCACGCGCGTCGGGGACTGGACCTTGGCCATCCTGGCCCGCTCCAGCGCCGCGTGCATCGCGCTGATGCTCGCCGCCCTGCTCCTGGTACTCTCGATCGCCGCGGTGCCGAGCGTGCGCACGTTCGGCGCCGAGTTCCTCGTCAGCACCCAGTGGCGCGCCAACGAACTCGAGCGCCCGCTGCGGGACGAGGCCGGCAGGATCGTCTTCGAGGACGGCGAGGCCGTCGTCGAGACCATCCCGCCCGTCTTTGGCGCCCTGCCGGTGATCTACGGCACCTTCGTGTCTTCGGTCCTGGCCCTGCTCTTCGCGGTCCCGCTGTCTCTGGGCGCGGCGATCTTCATCGTGCGGGTCGCGCCCAGGCTCCGCCTGGCGGGCCTGATTTCGTTCTTCGTCGAGTTCCTCGCGGCGATCCCGAGCATCGCCTACGGCATCTGGGGGCTCTTCGTCCTCGCGCCGTTCCTGCAGGAGCACGTCGAGCCCGCGCTCCGCGCGGCGCTCGAGGACGTGCCGGGCCTGCGATGGATGTTCTACCAGACCGTCACCGTCGGCGGGCAGACGGTCGAGCGACCCGTCGCGCTGACCGGGCGCGACATGCTGTGCGGGAGCCTCGTGCTCGCGGTCATGATCCTCCCCATTATCACCGCGGTCTCGCGCGACGTCCTCAAGGCCGTGCCCCGCGCGCAGATCGAGGGGACCCTCGCCCTGGGCGCCACGTGGTGGCAGAGCTGCGTCGGGATGCTCCGCTACAGCCGCAGCGGCCTCTTCGGCGCGGTCATGCTCGGCCTGGCCCGCGCCGCCGGTGAGACCATGGCCGTCACCATGGTGATCGGCAACAACAACCAGATCGAGCCCTCTCCCTTCGCCCCCGCGCAGACCATGTCGAGTCTCCTGGCCAACGAATTCGCCGAGGCGAGCACCGACCTGCACCGCGCCGCCCTGCTCGAGGTCGCCCTCATCCTCCTGGTCATGTCCCTGGCGTTCAACATCGTCGCCCGCTGGCTCGTCGTCGGCAGGTCCGCGACCTCGAGCGCCGCGCATTGAACGCCCGGAGCACCGACCCGACCATGCCCAGCCCGCCCCGAAGCATCCTGCGGAAGGCCCTCAGCCACGCGATGTTCACGCTCTGCGCCGCGTTCGTGCTGGCCATCGTGGTCGTGCTCGGGCTGGTGGTCCACTTTCTCGTCGCCCGCGGCGCGTCTTCGCTGAGCCTCTCCTTCTTCACGGAGATCCCCACCGGGGACCTGGCCAACCCGGGCGGCATGCGCCACGCGATCGAGGGCACGATCATCCTCATCGCCCTGGCCGCGGCCGTCGGTGTACCCGTCGGCGTCCTCGCGGGTGTGTACCTCTCGGAGTACGGCTCGCGCGGCGTGCTGGCCGGGCCGGTGCGTTTCATCGCCGACGTGCTCGCCGGCGTGCCGAGCATCGTGGTCGGCATCCTCGGCTACGAGCTGCTCGTCGTGCCCCTCGGCCGGTACAACGGCTGGGCGGGCGCGTTCGCCCTGGCGTTCATCATGGTGCCGATCGTGACCAGGACGAGCGAGGAGATGCTCCGGCTCGTCCCGCGCTCCTACCGCGAGGGCTCGCTGGCCCTGGGCGCGACCAAGAGCCAGACCATCCTTCGCGTCGTGCTCCCCGCGGCGGGCGGCAGCCTCCTGACCGGGGTCATGCTCGCCATGGCCCGGGTCGCGGGCGAGACCGCGCCCCTGCTCTTCACCGCCCTGGGCAGCCGCCTCCTCACCCGCGACCCGTGCGAACCGTTCCCGTCGCTGACCGTCCAGGTCTACACCTACGCGACCGGCCCGTACCCCGAGCAGAAGCGCCTCGCGTGGGCGGGCATCCTCGTGCTGGTCGCGATGCTGTTTGTGCTTAACGTCGTCGTGCGCGCGATCACGGCGCGCACGATACGGTATCGGGCCTGATGTCGCGAGATATGATGCTGGGCATGCCGACCAACCGCGAACCGCAGGCCATGACCGAGGGCGCCGCGCGCGTTGCCGTGCGCCCCGTCGCGGTCGAGCGGGCGCGCCCCGGCCTCAACTCGCCGCGTTACCCGGTCATCGACGCCATCCGGCGCGACGCGCCGGTGACGGCGATGGTCCACGATTCGGTGCGTGACAGTGACGCGCTGGTCCAGGTCCGCGATTTCTCCCTGTGGTACGGCCGGGCCAGG
>CAZCPB010000303.1:0-4192 GCA_964500365.1 uncultured Phycisphaeraceae bacterium | reverse complement strand
CCCGCCCCCGGCCAAGTCTGAGCCGGCGAAGACCACTGAGCCGGCGAAGACTTCCGAGCCGGCCAAGACCGGTGACCCGGCGAAGGCGCCTGAAGAGAAGAAGTAATCTCTCGCTCCCGGACCGCTACCGCGGCCCGGGTGCGCTTATGACAAAGTCCAGACCAGGGGTGGTCAGCGCAACGACGGTCGTGGTCGTGGCAATTTCCGGGTTGCTCGTGCTCGCGGGGAGCGCCGGGCTTCTGGGGATCTCCCGGGCACGCGATGCGGAGCAGCCCGGAGCGGAGCGCGCCGCGCCCGCGGACGGCCGGTACGTCCTTGGGTTTTCGGTGACCGACATAGACGGTAAGGACGTCGACCTGGCCCGGTACAAGGGCAAAGTGCTGGTCCTGGTCAACGTGGCGACCAGGTGCGGGTTTACCAGCCAGTACGAGGGCCTGGAGAAGCTCTACAGGGAGCACAAGGACAGGGGCCTGGTTGTGCTGGGCTTCCCGGCCAACGACTTCGGGGGCCAGGAGCCGGGCAGCGACGCCGAGATCAAGGAATTCTGCACGAGCACATTCGGCGTGACGTTCCCGATGTTCTCGAAGATCAGCGTGAAGGGGGACGGCGCCGCCCCGCTGTACAAACGGCTCGCGGAGCAGCTCGCGCCGATCGGCGGGCCGCCGAAGTGGAACTTCACGAAATTCGTCGTCGATCGTTCGGGGAACGTGGTCGCGCGGTACGACGCGGCGCGCGAGAACGTGAAGTCCGCGAATCTCGAGAAGGACCTGGTCGCGAAGGTCGACGAGCTCTTGAAGGCGACGTGAGCGGCGGGGGCGACGCGCTCGGCGGGCCTTCGCGTAGACTGCTCTGGTGCCCACGTTCGAGTACATCGCCCGGGACGTACGCGGGGAGCGTGTCGCGGGGCAGCTCGCCGCGCCCAGCGAGCACGCGGTCCTGGCCGAACTGGAATCGCGTCGGCTGACCCCCGTGTCGCTTGAGTGCAAGGAAGACTCCGGCGCGACGGGCCGGCGCGTGTCGGCCCGCGCGATGGGGACGGCGTACGTGCAGGTCGCCGAACTGCTCCACGCGGGCGTCCCGTTGCTTCGGGCGCTGCGGCTGCTGGCGGGGAGAAAGTCCAATCCGCGATTGTCGGCCATGTTCCGGGAGATCTCGGAGGCCGTGGCGGGGGGCGCCGACCTCGGCGAGGCGATGGAAGCGCAGGGGGGCTCGTTCCCGCGCGTGCACGTCGCGATGGTGCGGGCCGGCGAGAAGGGCGGGTTTCTCGAGCAGGTGCTCATGCGCCTCGGCCAGATGACCCTGGCGCAGGCGGATCTTCGATCCAAGGTGGTCGGGAACCTCGTCTATCCGTCGATGCTCGTCGTCTTCGGCGCGATCGTCCTGGGCATCGTCTTCGGCGTGTTCGTCCCGATGTTCAAGGGGATGTTCGACACGATCCAGGGCGGGCTGCCCTGGATCACGCGGTTCGTCTTTGCGCTCAGCGCGGCGGTCGGCTCGTACGGGCCACTGACCCTCATCGCGCTCACGATCGCCGGTGTCGCGGCGTGGCGCCTCGCGCGACGGCCCGGGGTGCGGAGGCGGGTCGAGCGGTTCCGGACGTTCGCGCCGATCATCGGTCCCCTTACCCGCGCCCTGGCGACGGCCCGCTTCTGCCGCATGCTCGGGACGATGCTGGGCAACGGCGTTCCCATGCTCCAGGCGATGCAGATCGCGCGCGACGCGGCGGGGAACGGGGTCCTCGAGGAAGCGATCGTCGCGGCGGTGGAGAGCGTTCGCGCGGGCCAGCCACTGGCGACCCCGCTGGGCGCCAGCGGTGTGTTCGAGGACGACATCGTCGAGATGATCTCCGTCGGCGAAGCGGCCAACACGCTCGACACCGTGCTGGTCAAGATCGCCGACACGATCGAGGCCCGGATCGACCGGATGCTGGGGGCGGTGGTGCGCCTTATCGAGCCGGTGCTGCTGGTGGTCCTGGCCGGGGCGGTGGTTGTTGTCGCCGTGGCCTTGATTCTGCCGATGACGCAATTGCGTCCGAACATGTAGCGACCGATCGGGCCCTTTGGCTTTCGTGCCGCGGTCTGCTAGCCTGAGAGCGGCTCAGCTTGCGTCCGACGGCCGTCGATGGCCGGGGTTTGGAAGGATTCGAAGGCAACAGGGGCATTGCCCGAGTCGGACGCCAGGGAACCGGCCGCGGGTGCCGGGCGTCGAAACGGGGCCGGGTTCCCGGCCTGAAAGGAAGAGACGGATGAAACGCCGCACCGTTCGCAGCGCGTTCACGCTGATCGAAGTGCTCATCGTGATCGCGATCATCGTGGCCTTGACGGGACTCGTGGGCCTCGCGCTGTTCAGCAAACAGAAGGAAGCCAAGACCGGGTTGGCCCAGGCCGACCTCAACACCATCAAGACGGCGCTGGCAAGCTTCCGCGTGAAATACGACCGTTGGCCCACGGACACGGAAGGGATCGAGGTGCTCTGGAACAAGGAGCGGCTCGATCCGGACGCCGACGCCACCAAGTGGTCGAAGGAACTGCAGAAGCCCATGCCCGTGGACCGCTGGGGTCAGGCGTGGAACTACCGGCCCGTCAGCGAGCACGGCGACGAGGACCAGTTCGACCTCTGGTCCAACGGTCCGGACAAGGAAGAGGGGACCGAGGACGACATCGTGTCGTGGGACAAGGACGAGGCCGGCCTTGATGGCAGCGGGTCCGTGGCGCCGCCCCCGAGCGGCGGCGGGGGCGGGTGAATCTCGTGAATGCCGCGCGGCGGAGCCGGCGGTCGGGGGCGGGGGTGAGGAACCCATCGGCCGGGGGTTTGCGCGGCAGGTGCGCGCGGGCGTTCACCATCATCGAAGTTCTCATCGTGCTCGCGCTCCTGATAGCGATCGGAGCGCTGTCGATCCCGCCCGTGTGGCGCTGGGTTGAGGACTACCGGTTCCGCGAATCGCTGGCGCGGTTCGATTCGGCGATGGATTCCTGCCGCGCTGTCGCGCAGCGGCGCGGGGAAGTGCTCGCGGTTTCCGCGGCCGAAGTGAACGGGATCGTCCGGGTCGAATCGCGCGGAGTAGCGAGGCGGCCGGTCGACGAACTCGAAGTCGAACTGGTCGAGTCCGGCGCCGAGGAACCCGCGACCCTCCGCTTCAGATTTCCCCGGGGGTTCCGGCTCGCTGTTGATGAAGGAGGATCGGCCGGATTCGTTCCCGGCGCCGGCGAATCCGACGAAACTCAGGCCGCCGGGCGCGAGTTCGCGCTGCTGCTCCCGGACGGCACGGCCGCGTCGGGGGATCGGCTCCTCGTCACCGATGTCCACGGGCGACGGGCGGAGGTCGCGGTGGACCGGTGGTCAGGTGAGGTGCGGCTGCGGGAGGTCAACCGGGCCGGGGCTCCGGACGCGAGCGAGCAACCGTGAGGAAGACCCCGCAATCCCCGGCGACGGCGCGATCGCGAGGCGCGATCCTGCTCGAGGCGATGCTCGCGCTTGCGATCTTCATCATGGCGGCGCTGGCCGTGCTCGCGATCGTGGACCGTGCCATGAGTTCCCTGCACGCGGTCCGCAGCACGGAGCGTGCGGCCCTGCTTGCCAGGTCCGCGATGGCCCAGATCGAGGCGGGCGTCTACCTGCCTCAGGCGCTCAACGGGCCCGTCGGCGCGACGACCGCGGACGAGGAGGGAGCGGGGATCGCGCGAGGCGGCGAAGGCTGGGAACTCGAAGTCGACACCGAGCCATCGAGCGTGCGCGGCCTGACCCTGGTGCACGTCACGGCGATCCGGCGGACCCCGGGGAGCGAGGAACGCGTGGCGGCGTCGTACACGCTGAGCCAGCTCGTCAGGCTGTCGGCGACGAGCGTCGCCGAGAGGGGGCGACCGTGAAGCGGGCAGCGCGCGGGTTCACCCTGATGGAGACGATCCTCGCGCTCGCGCTCGTGGTGCTGCTGAGCGGCGCCGTGTTCTCGTTCCTGCAATCCCTGGGCGAGCGGAGGAAGGGCTTCGAGGCCGAGGCCTACCGGCGCCGGGCCATGATGACGATGCTGTCGCGCCTGAGCGGGGACCTTTCCGGCGCGATCGCGGGGGATGCGGCGCTCGGCGCGGGCGTGCGGGGCACGGAGTCGTCGCTTCGGGTGCTGACGCGCGGCGTGGACCTGGACGCGGCGCTGCGGGGCGAGGTTCGGGGCCTCTCGGATCTTCTGGTGTGCGAG
>CAZCPB010000302.1:0-4192 GCA_964500365.1 uncultured Phycisphaeraceae bacterium | reverse complement strand
CGGCGCGGGCCCGGGCGGCGGCGTCACGGCGGCCTTGCGGGCGACCGGGGCGCTGTCGAACACCTCCGACAGGTTGAGGTCGTGGGCCGACTCGGGCGGCTTGAGGTCGTCGGTGCGGACGATCGGCCGGTCCCTGGTGCCTGCCGCGAGGGCTTCGAGGCCGGCGTTGGGCGGCTTGAGGTTGCCCGGGTTGCTCGAGCAGCCGGGGCCCAGGAGGGCCGGCCCGATGACGGCGCAGGCCCCGGCCAGCGCGAGCCATTCACCGATCCGTGGCCCGCGGGCCGGCGCGGGTCCCCGCGTGGCGCGGCTTTTCTGCATCGTTCGCACGGCACTGCCTCCTGCCCGCGTGCGGCGCACGGACAACGCGGGCGCCGCGGCTGCGCGCGCGCCCTCGCCGGACGTATCGGCGGGTCAGGCCCGAGTTCTTGCGTTTCCCGCATCGCGCCGGCGAAGGAGGGCGAAGCGGACGCCGGTGGTCTCGAGCGTCCGCGCGGGGTCGCCCGCGCCGGTCTTCTGGCGGCGGTCGGCCTCGACGCATCGTGCGTACAGGGCGGCGGCATCGGCGGGATCGACGGACCGTGCCGCGGCGGGGATCGCCTCGGCCATCGCGCCCCAGAGCTTGAGCGGGCCGCGCAGGGCGAAGGGATTGGCGCCCCCCCGCATCGCCGCGGAGGCGCCGTGCAGCTTGCGGGCCAGCTCCATGAACGCGAAGGAGATCAGGACGGGGGGCTGGCGGCTGACCTCGACGACGTCGCGGAGATGGGCCAGGATCTCGCGGGCGTTGCCGCCGAGCAGCGTGGACTGGATGCCCCAGACCTCGTCCTCGCGCGAGCGCCCGACGAACTGGGCGACCAGGGCGGGGGTGATCGCGGCACCCGGGCCCGCGGCGGTCGCGAGCTTTTCCAGCTCGGTGTCGATGCGGCCCAGGTCGCTGCCGAGGCGCTCGACCAGCAGGTCCGCGGCCTCGCGCGAGATGGTCGCGTCGTGGCGCTTGGCGCAGCGGTCCACCGCCCAGGCCGATGCCTGGTCCTCGCGGAGGGGCTCGCACGCGATCACGGCGCCGACCTTCTCGATCATCGCGTCGAGCTTGCCCTTGTTCCACTTGTCGGAGCGGAGCAGGAGCGTCGCCGAGTCGGTCGGGCTCTCGGCGTACCGCTCGACGAGCGGGCGGCTGGTGTCCTTCACGAACTGGTCCGCGGCATCGACGATCACCAGCTTGTGCGTCGCCATGAGCCCGAAGCTGCGGCACTCGTCGAGCACATCGGCGGGACGGGCCGACTGGCCGTCGAAGTAGAACGTCTGGATCTCGCCGTGCGCGGCAGAGAGCGCATCGCGGAGCTGCTGGGTGCGGAGCTGGCGCAGGAAGACCTCGGGGCCGTGCAGCACGGCGATGCGGGTCGAGGCCGAGAGCGGTGAAGCGGGCGCGGATGCCTTCCTGGCCATCGGGGTGAAGCGTACCACCGGCCGCAGGTGCGGGGCGCGCGGGCGTGCGGAGTGAGGCGCCCGGCGCACGGCCCGGGGTGGAACGCGCAGCCTGCCTGCCGATGAAGGCGGGGCGGGTCGTGCGTGCCTTACCCCCCGACCCCCCGACCCCTACCCCACGACCCGATGAAACACCCCCGCGTTGCCGCGTCCTGGCCGTTCTGCCGTTCTCCGTACTCAAGGGCGGGGGGGGGCGGGTGAGGTGGGGTACGGGCCATGCGGGACCGATCGGAGCTGCCCCGGCCGGGGCCTCGGCGGGCGCGCAGAATTCACAAGCGAGTAAACTGTGAGTCCGACGCTCATCGCAGCATCGCGGCAAGGGGGAACGCATGTCCGTGCCCGGCTCTGATGATCCGACGATCCCACCTTCGCAGGTGCCGACTTCTGATGCGGCGGGTGATGCACGTGCCGCGGCGGGTTCCTCCGCTCAACGCCGTGCCGCGCAGTCCCGCGGGTTGGCGATCCCCGAGGTCTTCGGCCAGTACCGCATCGTCCGGCTGATCGGCGAGGGCGGGATGGGGGCGGTGTACGAGGCCGAGCAGGCCAGGCCGAAGCGGACGGTCGCGCTGAAGGTGATCAGGCCGGGGTACGCGACCGAGCGGATGCTGCGGCGGTTCGAGCTGGAGGCGGAGGTGCTGGGGCGGCTGCTGCACCCGGGCATCGCGCAGATCTACGAGGCGGGGGTGTGGACCGGCGGGGAAGAGGGATTCACCACAGAGGCACAGAGGCACAGAGAAGAGGGGGACACACAGAAGGCGGGAGTGGCGGATCGCACGGCGGACATGACAGACCCGGGCCGCGGTGCCGCGCGGGCCCGCACTGTTCAGATCCCGTTCTTCGCGATGGAACTGGTCAAGGGCGTGCCCCTGACCCAGTACGCGGCAGAGAAGAAGCTCTCGACGCGCGAGCGGCTTGAACTGGTCGCCAAGATCTGCGATGCGGTGCAGCACGCGCATCAGAAGGGCGTGATCCATCGGGATCTGAAGCCCGCGAACATCCTCGTCACCGAAGCCGACGCCCCTCCGGACCGCAGCACCCAGCACGCAGCACCCAGCACCGCCGCCCAGCCCAAGATCCTGGACTTCGGCGTGGCCCGCGCGACGGACTCGGACATCCAGCAGACGACGGTGCAGACCGATGTCGGCGCGATCATCGGCACCGTGCCGTACATGTCGCCGGAGCAGGTGGGGGGCGACCCGGCGGAGCTGGACACGCGGAGCGATGTGTACGCGCTGGGGGTGATCGCGTACGAGCTCCTGGTCGGGCGGCTGCCGTACTCCCTCGAACGCAAGATGATCCACGAGGCGGCGCGGATCATCAGGGAGGAGGAGCCGACGCGGCTGTCCTCCATCGACCGGGCGCTGCGGGGCGACGTCGAGACGATCGTCGCTCACGCGCTGGAGAAGGACAAGGCGCGCCGGTACGGGGCGGCGAGCGCGCTGGCGGCGGACATCAGGCGGTACTTGAGCGATGAGCCCATCGCGGCGCGGCCGGCGAGCACGTGGTATCAGGTTGCCAAGTTCAGCCGCCGCAACACGGCGCTGGTCGGTGGCATCGCGGCGACGTTCGTGGTGCTGGTCGCGGGCATCACGGCGACGGGGCTTGCGCTCAAGCGCGAGAGCGAGCAGCGGGCGCTCGCACAGGCGAACGAGCAACGGGCCAACGACGAGAAGTCCCGGGCCGAGGCGGAGGCCGAGCGGGCGAAGAAGGCCGAGGCCGAGGAGAAGAAGCGGGCCGACGAGTTGAAGCAGGTCTCGGACTTCCAGGAGAGCATGCTGGCGCAGATCGACCCGACCGAGGCGGGCTACCGGCTTCAGGCGGACCTGAACGCGAAGTTCGGAGCGGCGCTCGAGAAATCGGGCGTGCCCGAGGCGGAGCGGGGCGCGATGGCGGACACCTTCCGCTCGGGCCTCCACCGCGTGAACCTGACCGACGCGGCACGGGAGCTGATCGACCGGACGATCCTGAAGCCGGCGGTGGACGCGATCGACAGGCAGTTCAAGGACCAGCCGCTCGTCGATGCGCAGTTGCGGCAGGTGCTGGCCACTCGGTACCACAACCTCGGCCTGTACGACGCCGCGTACCCGCTGCAGGAGAGCGCCCTCAAGACCCGTCGGCGCGTGCTGGGCGAGGAGCACCCGGAGACACTCACCTCCATCAACAACATGGGCGGATTGCTCCAGGCCCAGGGCAAGCTCGTCGAGGCCGAGCCGTACTACCTCGAGGCCCTTGAAAAGTTCCGCCGCGTGCTGGGCGAGGAGCATCCGAGCACGATCGGCTCCATCAACAACATGGGCGTCCTGCTCCTGTACCAGGGCAAGCTGGCCGAGGCCGAGCCGTACCATCGCGAATCGCTGGAGAAACGCCGGCGCGTGCTGGGGGAGGAGCACCCGGACACGATTAGCGCTATCCACAATATGGGCTTCCTGCTCGAAGCCCAGGGCAAGCTCGCCGAGGCCGAGCCGTACTGCCGCGAGGCGCTGGAGAAGTGCCGGCGCGTGCGGGGGGAAGAGCACCCGGACACGATCAGGTCCATCGGCAAAATGGGATCTCTGCTCCGGGCCCGGGGCAGGCTCGCCGAGGCGGAGCCCTACTTCCGCGAGGCCCTGGAGAAGCGCCGGCGCGTGCTGGGGGAGGAGCACCCGGCGACGCTTGTCTCGATCGGCAGCATGAGCGCCCTGCTCTACTCCCAAGGCAAGCTGGCCGAGGC
>CAZCPB010000301.1:0-4209 GCA_964500365.1 uncultured Phycisphaeraceae bacterium | reverse complement strand
CCGGGTCCACGCCCGACAGCCGGACGACGCGGAACTCGCGCCCACCGGGCTCGTCGGCGTCGAGCTTCTTGATGAGCTGCTCCAGCACGCCCATCTGCGCGGGCTCGGCCCTGACGAGGAGCGTTCCAAGTTCATCGATCGCCTCGAACGCGGGCTCCTGGTACGCGCTGCCGTCCGTGGGCGCCAGCATCGGGCGCGCCAGGCGCTCCAGCTTCCCCGCCACCGCGCTGGGCTTGACCTTCGCGAGCGCGAACGTGCGCGACTCGGTGCCGATGACCACGTTGGCCTGCGCCTGGCTGAGCAGGCCGTCGAACGCCGCCAGGCCCGCGCGCGACCCGATCAGCGTCACGGTGCGCGACGGCCCGTCGATGGTCGCCGTCACCGGATCGACCTCCGCCTTCCCCGTTGCGCTGTACAACGACCGCGCCCGCTCGACCACGCCCGCCACGTCCCCGCGAGTCACTTTGACGAGCCGGACCTCCTTGTCCGCGTCGGGCGCGCTGTCGAGGCCCGCGATGAGCTGCTCGAACGCCCCGACGTCGTCCGCCGGGCCCGACACCACCACGCCCTTGCCGTCGGGCGTCGGCGCGAACTTCACGACCGACGCCTGCCTGGGGGTCAACAGGCGCGTCGTGATCGACTCGACCTGCGCCGGCGTGATGTACTTGAGCTTCACGACCGCGGCGCGGCTCTCCAGCGACGGACCCACGCTGCCGCCAGAGCCCGGGTCGATCTCCCCGAGCAGCGCCGTGGCCTGCGCCAGCAGGTTCCGCGGGCCCACGATCGTCACCTTGCCGGCCTGCGCCAGGGGCAGCACCGTCGGGCGCTTGGGCGCCGGCAGGCCCGCGAACAGGCTGTTCACCTTTGCCGCGGCGTCGTCGGCCGCCAGCGTCCGCAGGGTGAAGGTCAGCATCTGCGCATCGCCGCCGTCGTCGGGCGTGTCGAGGAGCGCGACCAGTTCCTCGCAGATCCGCAGGCGCGCCTCGGACCCGACCGCCACGATCGAGTTCGTCCGCGCGTCGGGCTGGATGTTCAGCCCGGGCGTGGCCACGTCGTGCACCGTGTGCTGCTTGCCCTGCGCATCGACGACCGTGTGCTTGGTCCGCTCTCCCATCAGGCCGCGGAGCGCGTTGAAGATCGCCTCGGCCTGCGCGTGCTTCAGGGGGAAGACGCGGAAGACAGCGTCGGCCTGCTTGACGTCGATCGACGAGATGATCTCGCGGATGCGCCGGCACTGGGCCGCCGTCTCGGTGACGATCACCAGGTTCTGCTGAGGCACGGCCGTCACGCCGCCGTACGGCCCGATCAGGCCCTTGATCTGCTCGGCCACGACCGCGGCCTGGGCGTTGTCGAGGGGGATGGTGAGCGTGAGCACCTGCTCCGGGCGCGTCCCGGGCGGCACGGCGTCGGTCGCGACCATCCCGGGCCTCTTCGCGGAGTCCTGGAGCGTCGCGAGGTACAGGAACTTGTCCTGCTTGCGGAGCTGAACCCCGTGCATCGCGAGGTTCAGGTTCAGGATCGACAGCGCATCCTCGAACGCGTACGGCGCCGCCCCGATGAACGTCATGCTCGCGCCCGGGACCGCGGCCTCCTTGATGATCGGCAGCCCGCTCTCACGCGAGAAGAAGTCGAGCACCATGTCGAAGGGCGTGTCCTTGAAGTTGAACGCGATCCGGCGGGGGGCCTCGGGCTGCGCGGGCTGGCTCTGCGGCGCGACGGTCGTGCCGGCCTCCTGCGTCGGCGGCGACGGCGGCGCTTGGGTTTGCGGCTGAGCGGGCGGCTGGGTCTGCGGCTGGACCGGCGGCTGGGGCACCGCCGCGGCAGGGTCCGCCGGAGGCGTTTGCGCCGGAGCTACGGGCGCCGGGTCCGCCTGGGGCGGCTGCGCCGCGGGCGGGGCCGACGCCGCGTCCGGCGCCGGGTTCTGCGCCGGCGGCTGGGCCGGTGCCTGGCCCAGGACCGAAACCGCCCCGCCGGAGGCTCCGGCGATCAACGATGCCGAAAGAATCGCCCGCGTTCCGACCGAAGCCCGGCGCTTGCTCGATGCCATGGCATGGATCCTCCGTGCCTTCTCGACGCCTCCCTCCGGGAGGAAGGTCCAGTGTACAGACTCGGACGGCCGCCCGAGACAACCCCGGCGCGGCCCTAGCGAACAAGGCGACGCGAAGTGAACGCATCGCCGATCATGAGCTCGTACTTCTCGCCCCGGAGCTCGAACACCGCCCGCTCCCGCGCGCCCTCGACAAACACGGCGTCCACGAACGAGGAGCCGACCACGAGCACCCGCGACTGCCTGGTGACCGGGTTGACCAGCCACGCTTCCGTGCCGCGCCCGCCCGCGACCACCGCCGAAAGCTTCCAGTCCGCGTACGGGTTCGGCGCCGCCGGAGCCGGCGGCGCGGTGGGCGTGGGCGCGGGTGACGGCGCCGCGGTCGCGATCACCGGCGGCGCGGGCTGCTTGAACGGGTTGCGCGCCGCGAACGCGCGCCACACCCCCTCCGCCCCGACCGGCGGCACGGCGATCGGGGGGTCTCCCTCCTGCGTCGGCGCCAGGTCCGGCGCCAGCAGCGTCGCCACGTCGATCCTGATCTTGAAGTGCTCGCGCGCGGGGCCGGCCAGCGAGATCGAGAAGCCGTCCACGCGATGGACCCACGGCTGAGCCTGAACCACGGCGAGCGTCCGCAGGATGTTCTCGAGCGTGCCCACGCCCTCGACGTACCCGCCGAGAACGCCGAAGTCCGCGGCTTTCTTCAGGGACTTGCGCAGGTTCGACGGCGCCTTGGTCACCGTCGCCACCGGGTTCTGCAGCCACTTGGGTGAGCCCGTGTCGTCGCGGATCGCGACCAACCCGCACTCCTCGGCGATCTTGCCCAGGCCGTTCCGGAAGCGGTCGGCGACGAGGTCCTCCTTCCGACCCAGCATCGCGCGCCCCGCGTCCCGCAGGCGCGCCGCGACGCCGCCCCCCTCCTCGATCTCCTTCTCCAGCGACGCGATCGACGCCGTGAGCGCTTCGAGGTCGCCGATCCGTTCGTCGCGCGGCGCGCCGTACACCGTGTGATACGCGAGCACCGCGATCACCAGCCCGGCGATCGCCCCGCCGCCCCGGAAGAGCATCGCACGCGTGTTCACGACGAGCCCCCCTTCGCCGCGCCGTCGCTCGATTTCGCCGCTTCCGCGCCGGCCTGCGGCGCCTCGGGCGGCCTGGGCTTCACCGGCTCGGGCTGCGAGGTCGTCAGCGTGAACTGGAATCGATCGGGCACGTCCGGCCCGCGGCTCTCGACCGCGTCGAAGCCCAGGCCCAGCAGCCTCCCGCGGAGGTCCGCCGCGGCAGAGCGCCCGCCCGCTTTGCCGTCCATCGAGATTGTCGCCAATTGACGGACGCCCCACGAACCGTCCTGGTACTTCGAGGTCTTGAGCGTAAAGGCCACGTCCGCGTCGGTCAGCTTGCCCGTGATCCCGTCCAGGATCGCCTGGTCCGGCGGCGGGACCTGCTCATGCAGCATCCCGAGGTACGACACCCAGTCGACGCGGATCTTCTTCCACTGATCGAGGTGGCTCAGGCGCGCGTGCTGGGCGTGCAGCTCGTCGAGCCGGGCCCGCAGCTCGGCCTGCCTCACTCGGGCTTCGTCGAGCCTCTCGTCGAGAGCGGCGATCGATCGCTGCGCCGCGATGTACGACCCGCCCGCCAGCAGGATCACCCCCAGAGCACCGGCGAGCACGTTCCGTCGACGCGCGGCGGCCGGGTCCGGGGCGCGCCGAGGGTTCGCAAAGTCGAGCGAGGTCCTGTCGCCCAGTTCCTCGAGGAGCAGCCCGGACAGGGCGTACAGGGCCGGCGCATCCTCGCCCGGCACGCCGGTCTCGAGCCGCACGGCGCCCGGCAATCGCGCCAGTTCCCACGGCCGCTCCAGCTGGGCCCCGCACTGCTGGGCCAGAGCCCGCGCGGCATCGTCGGAGCCGAGCGCGATGACGAGTTCGGCCTCGCCCCCGCCCCGCGACGAGCGGTGGCTCATCCACGTGCGCTTGGCCTCGACCGCGAGCCGCTCGGCGTACCCGGCCGTTTCGGCCTCGCCCTGCGCGCGGGGGGCATCGACGGCGCGCGCGAACGTCAGTTGCCCGTCCTCTACGACCACAAATTCAACCGACGATGCGCCGGGGCACACGCCGAGCAGCGCCCCGGCCTTCCGCTGCGACAGGTCCGCCAGAAGCCCCGCG
>CAZCPB010000300.1:2342-4231 GCA_964500365.1 uncultured Phycisphaeraceae bacterium | reverse complement strand
AAGCAGGCCAAGGCCGAGGGGTATCTTGCGCGCTCGGCGTACAAGCTGAAGGAACTCCAGGACAAGAAGCGGCTCCTGCGCTCGGGCGACCGCGTGCTCGACCTTGGGTGCGCGCCCGGGTCGTGGCTGCAGGTCGCGGCGGAGATCGTCGGGCCGCGCGGCCGGGTCGTGGGGATCGACCTCCAGCCCGTGGACCTGGTGGCGGTGCGCAGACCCCTCAGCCCGGCCGCGGCGGCGGTGATCCGGGCGGCCCAGGGCGACGCGTTCACCGTCGATCCGTCAACGCTGGTCGGCGCGGCGGGCGGGGCGTTCGACGTCGTGCTCAGCGACATGGCGCCCAACACCACCGGTCACGGCGACGACCATCTGTCGGCGCGGCTCTGCCGGCGCGTGCTCGAACTCCTGCCCGCGGTGCTGCGCCGGGGCGGCACCCTGTGCATGAAGGTGCTGGAGGGCGAGGCGTACCCCGATCTCCTGCGCGACACGAAACGGCTCTTCGCGCAGGCCGGCGCGACCAAGCCGAACGCCAGCCGCGATGTGTCGCGCGAGATGTTCATCGTGGGGTCGGGGTACCGGGGGGAGCCGGCGCGTGGCGAACGCAGAGCGGAGCAGGATGGTCAGGGAGCAGCTTCCGCGTGAGTTTTCTTGATCCGACCTCGGCGATCGTGGGCGCGGCGGCGGCGATCCCCGCCCTGCTGGCGCTGTACCTGCTGAAACTCCGCCGGCGGCCTGTGCGAGTGAGTTCGACGCTGCTGTGGCAGTCGGCCGCAGAGGACCTTCAGGCCAACGTGCCGCTGCGGTGGCTGCGGGCGTCGTGGCTGCTCTTCCTGCACCTGCTGATCGTCGGGCTGCTGGTCGCGGCCCTCGGCCGGCCGGTGCTCTCCGGGGGCGCTCCTCAACGCAGCCGCGTGGTGCTGCTGATCGATCGTTCCGCGTCGATGTCCTGCCGCGAGGGTCTGGAGGGGACCACACGGCTGGAGCGGGCAAAGGAGCGCGCCGCGGAACTGGCGGAGCGCGCGATCGACTCGGGCGCGGCGGTCAGCGTGGTGTCGGTCGCGGCGCGTGCGGTGATCGAGGCCGGGTTCACCACCTCGCGGGGGTCGGCGCGGGCCGCGATCGAGGGCATCGCGCCGACCGACCAGCCGGGCGATCTCGCGGCGGCGGTCCGGGTCGTGGACTCCCTGCTGGCCGACACCAGCGAGGAGCGGGCGGGCCCGCGGGCGACGGTCTGCCTGATCAGCGACGGCGTCTTCGACGGCGAGCCGGCGCCGCCGCCGGCGGACGCCGGGCTGGCGTTCGTTCCGATCGGCGCACGGGGCCCTGACAACGCCGGGATCGTCGCCCTCGCGGCGCGGCGCGACTACGACGATCCCGGCACGGTGCGCATCTTCGCGCGAGTGGTCTCGGGCCCGGGGCGCGAAATCGACGTGCCGATGTCGCTGAGCCTCGACGGGGAAGTCATCGAGCGGCGGGTGCTGAGGCTGGCGCCGAAGACGAACGCCGGGGGCGGAGAACCGGAGACCGTCGCGGTCGACGCGGGTGCGATGACCGAACCCGGGACGACGCCGTCGGAGGCCGTGACGACGTTCCAGATCAAGTCTCCCGCGGGGGGCACGGCGGTGGTGTCGATCGACCGGCCCGATGCGCTCGACGCGGACAACTCGGCGGCGGTCGTACTGCCGCCGGCGCGAAGGGCGGCGGTGGTGCTCGTGAAGCCGGCGAACGACGGGGAACGGCCGACAATGGTGCCGCCGTGGCTGCTGGAGGGCGCCCTCGGCGAACTCGACGCGGCGTCGTTCCGCGTGATCAGCGGGGAGGAGTACGAGCGTGCTGCGGCGGCCGGCGCCCTCACCGGCTTCGACCTGTTCGTGTTCGACCGCTTCACCCCG
>CAZCPB010000300.1:0-2332 GCA_964500365.1 uncultured Phycisphaeraceae bacterium | reverse complement strand
TCAGCTTCGGGGCGGGGATGCCGGTGGCGGGACTGAGACTCGGTGAGGCCGCAGGCGAAGCGGCGGGGGGCTACGTGCTGGCCTGGGAACGCGGCCACCCGCTCCTCCGGGACGTCGCGCTAGACCAGGTGTTCATTTCTCGAACGCTGGTTCCCGAAGACGCGGGGAGCGAGCCGAGCCGCGCGCAGACGCTCGCGACGGGACCCGATGGGCCGCTGATCACGCTGGGGAACGACGGACCGCACCGGAGGCTGGTCGTGGCCTTCGACGCGGCGGCCTCGAACTGGCCCTTGCAGGTGTCCTTCCCCGTGTTCCTTGCGTCGGCGGTGGACTTTCTGACCCTGCGCGGCGAGGAATCGGCCGGCAGGTCGTTCACCACGGGCCAGCCCGTCGAGGTCTCAGCGCCGCGCGGCGCATCGACCGTGGAACTTCGGCGCGTGACGGCCGGGGCCGCGCAGGCCGAAGCCGCGGGCTCGGAGCCGCCGGTGCCCGGATCGGCGATCCGCGTCGCAGTGCCGGCGGGTCGCGCGGGCGAGCGTATCCCGGTCGGGCTCGTCGAACGTGCCGGCGTGTACCTCGTCGAGCCGGCGGGGGCCGAGCCGGTGGTGGCGGTGAACCTGGTCGATGCGGCGGAGACTGCGTGTGGGGTGAATGAATCGGTGAAGTTCGGGGGCGCGACGATCGCGAGCGGCGCGGCGGGGCCCGTGCCGCGTGAAATCTGGCTGTGGCTGGTGCTCGGGGCGGCTGGGCTGCTGGTGATCGAATGGCTCGCGTTCGCGTGGAAGGCACGGGCGTAGCGTCCGCCCGTTTCACTCAGCGCGGGCGATGGCAAGTCAGGTGAGATCGGTCGTCTACGAGCCGCGGACGGTGAGAGTGGCGGGGCGCTCGACTTCTCCGGCCGCGATGCGGTCGAAGCCGCTGCCGAGTTCGCCGATCGGGTCGGGGGGGATGATCTCGACCTTCTTTTCACCGAGCTTCGCCTCGCCGCGCTGCACCCGGTCCTGGAAGGCGAGGCACTCGGCGAGGAGGCGTTCCAGGATCTGGGGCTCGGGAACGTTGGCGACCTTTTCGCCCTGCACGTAGATGATGCCGCGCCGGTCGCCGGCGAAGACCGCGACGTCGGCACCCTCTGCCTCGCCGGGGCCGTTGACGATGCAGCCCATGACGGCGACCTTCATGGGCACGGTGACCTTCTCGGCGAGGTGCTTCCGCACGTCCTGCACGAGCGTGAACAGATCGACCTGGATGCGGCCGCAGGTGGGGCAGGCGATCAGGTCTACGCCGATGCGCTCGCGCAGGCCGAGCGAGTACAGCAGCTCGAGGCCGTCCTGGACCTCGTACACGGGGTCGCTGGCGTAGGAGATCCGGATCGTGTCGCCGATGCCGCGGGTGAGCAGGCCGGAGAGCGCGGCGACGGAGCGGATGCAGCCGGTCTCCTTGGGGCCGGCGTGGGTGACGCCGAGGTGGAGGGGGTAGTCGAAGCGCTCGGAGATCTCCGAGTACGCGTCGATCACGAGCGCCGCGTCCATCGACTTGGCGCTGATGGCGATGTCGTGGAAGTCCTGCTCGTGGAAGATGTCGAGGTATTCCTCGAGCTTGGTGATCATGATCGCCAGCAGGTAGCCGTGCTTGTGCTCGCTGAAGACCTGGCCGAGCTCCTTGAGGCGCTTCTGCTTGTCGCGGCGCTCGATGATCGAGCCCTCGTTGACGCCGATGCGGATGGGGATGCCCCGCCCCTTGTTCGCGCCCTTGCAGGCCTGGATGACGTCGATCACCTGGGCGCGGTCCTGGATGTTGCCCGGGTTGAGGCGCATCTTGTGGACGCCCGCCTCCACGGCCTCGAGCGCGCGCTGGAAGTGGAAGTGCACGTCCGCGACGATCGGAACTCGGACCTGGGGAATGATTTCCCGCAGCGCCTCGGTGTCCTTCTTCTCAGGAACGGCGACGCGGACAATGTCGGCGCCCGCCGCGGCGAGCTTGTTGATCTCCGCCACGCACGACCTCACATCGTGCGTGTAGCCGGCGGTCATGGTCTGGACCGACACGGGCGCGGGCGTGGTGGGCGAGCCGTCGCGTGCGGGCAGGCCGCCCCCGAGCTTCACGAAGCCCACGCGTTCATCGCCGACGGTGATCTGGCGTGTGGGACGGCGAGAGAGCATGAGGGAGGGTAGGGGACGCGGGGGGAGGGATGGCGGGCGGTTGTGTTACGTGTTGAGCGTGCGGATGTTCGGGAGTTCGAGGTGAACTTCGGGGGGCGGGGTGGTGCACGCTGCCTTGTGGCCGTGGTCGCGGAGAAGCACCTGCCAGAAGCCGGCGTCGTGCCAGGTGTTGA
>CAZCPB010000299.1:0-4251 GCA_964500365.1 uncultured Phycisphaeraceae bacterium | reverse complement strand
GAATCCTGGGACAAGGCCGACCCCGGCAAGGGCCACGACGCCAAGGCCGCGGAGTGGAAGGCCAAACTCGACGTCCTCACCTCGCGCCAACCGCCCGCTGCCGCGCCCGCTCCAGCGCCGGCCACATCGACGCCGCCGGCAGAGCCCGCGGCCGGTGCCGCGCCCGCCACGAGCGCCGAGCCCAAGTAACCCCGTTCCCTGCGTTCTGTGCGTTCTCCGTTCTCGAAGTGGGGTCGGGGGGGGTGGGGGTACGGCGTTCGATGCGCCCCCTCGACTTCCTTCGCCCCTCCACGAAGGCAGCGCGGTCCTGCCGCGTTCTCCGCCCCCCCGCCGTCTCAGGCTTTGAACACCGCCGACACGTCCAGGCGGGCCACCTTCAGCACGCTCAGCACCGCCGACACGGTCGAGACCAGCAGCACCACCGCGCCGGTGAAGAGCATGGTCTGCCACAGGAGCAGGTACGGCATCGCGGGCGTCCGCACCAGCCAGCCCATGAGCGCCGAGAGCCCGACGCCCAGCCCGTACCCCGCCAGGCCGCAGGCCAGCGACTGCACCACGATCATCGCGACCAGCGTCCGCACGGGCGTGCCCAGGGCCATGAAGGTGACGTAGTACCGCGCGTTCTCGGCGGTGAAGATGAAGAGCAGCAGCGCGCTGACCGACACGCCCACGAACACCGCCAGGCCCGTCATGAAGATGATCCGGCTGACCACGCCCGAGACCTCGGTGTAGTAGCGGAGCGTGTCGCGCGAGAACTCGGCCGCCGTCCGCGCCCGCAGGCCCGTCTCGCGCTCGATCCGGCGCGCGACCGCGCCGCGGTCCTCGCCCGCCGCGGCCTTCACCAGGACGAACGCCAGCAGGTTCCGCTGAGGCGGGCTCAGGTCCAGGGCCCGCGAGTAGGTCGTGTACAGCAGCGGCCGCCCCAGGAACCGCGGGCCCAGGTCGGCCACGCCCACGACCACCGTGCGGTGGTCGTTGAGGAGCAGCTCATCGCCGATCTCGAGCGCCCGGTCGGGCGCCGTGAAGTCGGGCATGTTCACGCCGGGTCGGCGCTCGGGCACCTCGAGCGGCATCCGCAGGAGCGTCTCGGCCGTGGACCGGTCCACGATCACGGCGTCGGCCCGGCGCAGGTCGCGCACGTCCCCCGAGATCATCGCCTGGGGCGCCCCGATCAGCGTCGCATCGTCCACGCCGATCACCAGCACCGACCGGAAGCGGCCGCTGGGCAGGCGCGTCCGCAGCGACCCCGAGAACAGCGGCACCGCCCACTCGACCCCCGGCACGCTCCGCGCCCGCTCGAGCGCCGTCGGCGGCAGGCCCGCAGGCTCGTCCACGTACTCCGTCGCCGGGTCCATCACCCACACGTCGGCCTGCGGGATGTCGCTCACCAGCGCGTACGTCCGCACCAGCATCCCCGAGACCATCGAGAGCAGGTGCGTGATCAGGAACGCGCAGAACAGGATCCCCAGGACCACGCCCCCCGACTTCACCGCGTCCCCCACGAGCATGCGGATGGCGAACCGGAGCATGGGCGATCATTCGCGCGGCAGAGCGACACGGGGAAGTCGATCGGCGGGGCCGCGGCGGGCTTCGTCCTCCACCCCGGAGAAGGCGGGAGGGGGATTCACCACAGAGACACAGAGACACAGAGAAGCACAGAACGGGAGAATGGGCCGGATCGGGCGAGGCACCCGTTCGCGCCGCTTCGATCCCCGACGCCCATTCCCGCTCCGGTCACATCCGGCAAGGCTCAATGCTGAGTCCTGCTCGTCTCTGTGCCTCTGTGTCTCTGTGGTGAATGCCTCTTCGGGGTTTTTCGGGAGAACGCGAGAAGGCAGGTTCCACCACAGAGACACCGAGACACAGAGAAGCACAGAAACAGGAACTTGGGCCGGATCGGGCGAGGCACCCGTTCGCGCCGCTTCGATCCCCGACGCCCATTCCCGCTCCGGTCACATCCGGCAAGGCTCAATGCTGAGTCCTGCTCGTCTCTGTGCCTCTGTGTCTCTGTGGTGAATGCCTCGTTCTCTGTCCCTCCCCCCCGCGGGAGTATGCAGAACGTGCCGCGGCGTCCGGTGCGTTCTCCGTACCGGGTGCCCCCCGGGGAGTACGCGAGAACGCGAGAAGGCGGGTTCACCTAAACACCGAGCCACAGCGACACTCCGTGCCTCCGTGGTGAACGCGGCCTATGTCCGCCTTTGTGCGCAAAAAGCCGGACCGTCTCCGGGGGAAATCGTGCCCTCCGCGAAAAGAATTTTTACTGCCTGCGGCGCCAGCACTTAGCACCACTTTCGCCGGTCGGTAGTACCGCGTTTTTGCGCCACGGCCCGGACATCGGCCCCGTGTGTAGAGGGGCGTGTTTTTTTCCCCGGCAGCCCGGCTTCGTGACGCGACGGCACCGGCTCTCTGACCCGCGAGCGGGGAGAGGGGAGGTGTTGATGGGGGAGGGTCTGCGCAGCGGGCGTGCCCCTCCCGCCCGTGCCCCCCGCGAGCGCGGGGGGGCGGGGGGCGGGGGATGAGGAAGCGGGCCGCGGCCGGCCCGCGCTTCAGCGATCGAAAGGAGCAGCGCCATGGATCGGACGAGCATGACGGGCCTCAACGCCAAGTCGGACGGCCTTCCCATCATCCGCAGCGTGCACAACATCCCCGAGGAGCGCGTGCGGTGGCTCTGGCCGCGACGCATCCCCCTGGGCAAGCTCACGATGCTCGTCGGCGATCCCGGCGTGGGCAAGAGCTTCCTCACCGCCGACATCGCGGCACGGGTCTCGACGGGGCGCGACTGGCCCGACGGCCCGCCCATCGATCGACTCTGCGGCGATGTGCTGATGCTGATGTGCGAGGACGACCCGGGCGACACGCTGCGGCCCCGCCTTGCCGCGGCAGGGGCGGACCTCGAGCGCGTGCACGTGCTGGAGGGCTTCCGCGGGCTGACGAGCGGCGAGCGGGCCGGGTTCGTGACGCTCGACAAGCACCTGGAGGTGGTGGCGCGGGCGCTGAAGGTGCTGCCCCTGCCGCGCCTGCTCGTGATCGACCCGATCACGGCGTACCTGGGCGCGGTGGACGGGAACAGCAACACGGAGGTGCGTGCGGTGCTGTCGCGGGTGGGGAACCTGGCGCGGGCGTTCGGCATCGCGGTCCTGATGGTGAGCCACCTGAACAAGGACAGCGCCTCGGGCGGGCGTGCGGTCTACCGGACGATGGGCGCGCTGGCGTTCACGGCGGTCAGCCGCGTGGTGTACTTCGCGAAGAAGGACGCGGGCGAGAGCCGGGTCCTGCTCCCGGTGAAGAGCAACCTCCTGATCAACCGCGACGCGATGAGCTTCACGATCCTGGAGGACGGGTGCCTGGGCTGGATCTCGACCGACATCCGCGTGGACCCGGTCGAGGTCGAGAGCGAGCAGGCGCCGCTGGCCTCGATCGAGGAGGCCGAGCGCTGGCTGCGGTCGCTCCTGGAGAACGGGCCGGTCGCGAGCGCGGAGGTGATGCGCCGCTGCGAGCAGGACGGGCTGGCGTTCGTGGCGATCCGCCGGGCCCGCGAGCGGATCGGCGTCGAGATGAAGCGCGAGGGGTTCAGGAACGGGCGGTGGGTGTGGTGCCTGAAGCGCGGGGAAGAGAAGAACGCCGAGCCGGAGCGCGAGAACCCCCGCCACGCAGCGCCCGCCGTTCTCGAAGGTGCCGGGGGGGGCGGGAGTACGGAGAACGGCGGGCGGTGAACGGGGCGTGCCGGTGGCGATCCGCGCCGGCCACGCCGCACCTTCACGGATCGCGACTCACCATTCACTGCTCACTCATCACCATTCACCGCTCACTTCTCCGCACGCGCAAGGAGGCAACGCGATGGAACTCAGGACCGGATTCCGCGAGATGCTCGGCATCGAGGGCCCGCTGACGCGCGAGACGCTGGAACGGGCGCTCTTCGATTACCTGATCCGCGGGGCGATCAACCCGCGGCAGGCGGGACTGGAGGCAGATCGAGGGCAGGCGTCACGCGGTGACCCTCCGCCGCCGGCCGGGGAAGATGGAGCATCGGGCGGGCGGATGTGATGGCACAGCGCGGGGCCCGCGTCGGAACAGCGCCGGGCCCCGCGCTACTTGGGCTCCGGGCTCGTGACGGGGTCGGGGCTGGTGGCGGGCGCGGGGCTTGTCACGGGCTCTTGCGGCGGCGTCGATGTGGCCGGCGCCGGAGCGGGCGCGGCAGCGGGCGGCTGGGGCGGGGAGAGGGCGTCGAGCCTGGCCTTCCACTCCGCGGCC
>CAZCPB010000298.1:0-4253 GCA_964500365.1 uncultured Phycisphaeraceae bacterium | reverse complement strand
TGTTGGAGTTGCGGTCGTACCCCAGCGTCACCTCGTAGAAGTTCCGGGGCGTGCCGAGATCAAGATTATCGCAAAGCCCCTACGGCTTCCGCCACGGCAGCGACTGGTACAACTCCGGCATCAAGCGCGGCAAGAGCAGCAGGGCCAGGAGCAGCAGCGCCAGCACCACGATCCACGCCGTGACGACGTGCCGGCGGTCGCGGGCCCGCGGCGTGTTGCGCTGCGGCTCGTCGTCGGGCGAGCCGTCCGCGGGCGCCCCGACGTCAACCTCGCTCCAGTCCAGGTCCACCGAATCGGCCTTCACCGCGCGAAGAACATCCTGCGCGCGGGCAAGGTCCGCGCGCCGCACCATGATCTTCGCGTCGTTGGTGATCCCGAACTCCCACTGCCCCATCTGTGCCGCGGTGCCGAAGACCTCGGCCGGCACGCCGTTGGCCCGCAGCGACTCGGCGATCGTGGAAGCCTCGAACTCGCTCCGCGCGGACATCAGCGGGACCAGGATGTCCGGATCCGTTCCCATCGCCACATGATACGGGGCCGCCAACTCGGGGTTTCGGCCTACGCCGCCTCGACCCGGCGCGCGTACGTGATGCCGCGGGCCTTCAGCTCCGCGATCACCGTCTCGACCATCCCCGGCGCCCGCCCGATCAACTCGGGAACGATCACCCCCGGCGTCCTGAACTTCCCCGACGCGATCTGGCGCGCCATGATCGTGCACGGGAACCCGGTCGTCCGCGACATGCTCGTGGCCCGCGTTTTCTGGTCGTAGAAATCGTGCAGGTCCCACACGACCCTCTCGCGCTTCCCGCCCCGCTCGCCCGCGACGATGATCCGCATCACCGTCACGTCCTCCTCGCCCGGCTGGAACGTCCACATCGGGAACATGAGCTTCGAGATCACGTCCAGCGGCCGCACCTTGACGCCGCCCACTTCGATCGGCTCGCGGCTGAAGAGCCCCGTCGCGCGCAGCACCCGCATCAGCTCGTAGTGCCCCGGGTAGCGCAGCGTCTTCTCCTTCATGAACGGCACCGTGTGCGTCCTCGCCAGGCTCCGCAGCCCGTCCGTGTTCACCGCTTCGAGCGTCCCCACCCCCGGGAAGTCCATCAATTCGGGCTCGCTCAGCGCCTCGCGCACCACCACCGCGCCGTGCTCGACCAGCCGCGTCGGACGCGTGTACTCCTCCAGCACGTCCCCCGGCGAGAACGGCGCCTTGTACTGGAACGGCCACTTCCTCTCGCGCGGCAGGCCGCCGACGTAGATCTCGATCGACTCGCAGCGGTCGAACCCCGCCGCCTCGTGCCCCGCGAGCAGGTGGCTCATCCCCGGCGCGACCCCCATGTCCACGACCGCCGTCACGCCGTGCTCTTTCGCCAGGCCGTCGAGGTCGATCGCGTCCTCCGCCATGAACGTGATGTCGCTGTAGTTCTTCCCCGCCTCGATCACCGCCCGCAGCGTCTGCAGCCCGATCCGGCTGGCGATCGCACCCAGCACGATGTCGTGCGGCGCGATGATCTTCTTGACCGCCGCGGGGTCCGACAGGTCCGCCTTCAGCGTCTTCAACCGGCCCCCGGCCCGGGAGTTCGCCGCCGCGAGGTTCTCGTCGCGCGCATCGACCAGCGTCACGCTGTACGCCGGGTCCGCGGCCATGTCCGCCGCCATGACCGAGCCGACCATTCCGCCGCCCAGGACGATCGCCGAAGGCATGCTCTCACTCCTCTTTCGAACGATTCACTCGCGCCCGGGCAGCCACAGGTAATACACACCCGAAGCCCCCGACGCCGGCCCCGGGAGCGCCGTCCCGTCCAGCCGCACCTGCACGAGGTTGATCTCCTGCTCCGCGCTACCCGCCGAAGGCACCAGGTCTCCCGCCGCGGCGTACGGTGTGCGCGGCCGGTCCTCGGGCGATGTGAACTTGATGAGCCGCGCGCTCTTCAGCCCCGCCTTCGTCTTCGCGAGTTCGAACGCTTCGCGCACGCCCCCCTCCCGGTCCGCCAGCCCGATCTCGACCGCCCGCGCGCCGGTCAGGATCCGCCCGTCCACCGCCTCCGGGTGCTCGCTCACGCTGAACCCCGGCCGCCGCTCCACCACCAGCGCCGTGAAGCGCCCGTAGAACTCGTCCACGATCCCCTGCAGGACCGCGTAATTCCCCTCGCGGATCGGCTCGAAGGGCGAAGCCATGTTCTTGTTGGGCCCCGACATCACGTCCCGCGATGTGATCCCGATCCGGCTCAGCCCCTCGCTGAAGTTGATCGTCGGGATGATCACGCCGATCGACCCCGTGATCGTCGTCGGCTGCGCCACGATCGCGTCCGCCGAGCACGCCAGGTAATACCCGCCGCTGGCCGCAACCTCGCCCAGCGATGCGATCACCGGCTTCTTCGTCCTCTCCGCGAAACGCCGCACCTCGCGGAACATGATGTCGCTCCCCGTCACCGTCCCCCCCGGCGAGTTGATCCGCAGCACCACCGCCTTCACGCCCTCGTCCTTCGCCGCGGCGTCCAGGCGTGCCACGAGTTGATCCGTCGGGCTCGGAGTCGAGCCCAGGAACCCCGGCGCGCGGACATCCGCGATGATGCCCCGCACGTCGATCATCGCGACCACGCCCTCCGCGGCCCCCGGCTCCTCCAGCACCGTGTGCTGGACCAGCGGCCCGCCCTCCGGCGGCGGCCCGATCGTGATGCTCACTTTCGGGTTGCACCCCGTCAGTCCCAACGCGAGCGCGGCAAGCAAGGCCGGGCCAACGGAACGAGCGACCAGCCGCTGGTGTCGGTTCAACATCGCGGGGAGTCTACGGCGGCCCGCGCCGGTCTACGCTGGCCTCCGTGAAAGAGGGGCACGTCCCGGTCCTGCTCGCCGAGGTCCTCGAACTCCTGGCCCCCACGCCGGGCGAGGTCTACGCCGACTGCACCGTCGGCCGGGGCGGCCACTCCGCCGCCATCGCCGCCCGCCTTGGCCCCGGCGCCACCGTCATCCTCAACGACCTTGACGCGACGAATCTCGACCACGCCCGAGAGCGCGTGATCCGCGCCTCGGAACAGGCGCAAACTCCGGCGCCGACAGTCCTCGCCGTGCGCGGAAACTACGCCGCCCTCCCACGCGCCCTTGTCGATTCCGGCCGACGCGCCGATCTGGTCCTCGCCGACCTGGGCTTTTCGTCGAGCCAGGTGGAAGACCCGGCGCGAGGGTTCTCTTTTGTCAGGGACGGGCCGCTCGACATGCGTTTGGATACCACCAGCCCGTTGAGCGCGGCGGACCTCGTCGCGTCGCTCCCGGAGGCCGAACTGGCCTCGATCATCAGCGATTTCGGCGAAGAAAAGCACGCCGCAAGGGTCGCCCGAAAACTTGTCCAAGCGCGCCGCGAGCAACCGATAACGACCACGCGGCGGCTGGCGGAGCTGGTCCGCTCGGCCCTGGGGACCAGGGGCGACGCCTCGGGGATCGATCCGGCAACTCGCACGTTCCAGGCTCTTCGCATCGCCGTTAACGACGAGATCGGGAGTCTGGAAGCGTTCTTGGCCGAGGTCGAGCGCGGAGCGGCGGGCGCGGCGAGCGGTTCGCCCACCTGGCTCAACCCCGGCGCGCGGGTTGCGGTGATCACCTTCCATTCGCTGGAGGACAGGCCGGTGAAGCGGGCGTTCGAGAGGATGATCGAAGCGGGCACGGCAGCGGCGCTGACGCGCTCGCCCGTCCGCGCCGGCGAAGCCGAGACCGCGGCCAACCCGCGGGCGCGCTCCGCCAAGCTCCGCGCCGTGCGCCTCGCCGGCGCGCCGGTATGATGCGGCCCCTCGCCCGGAAGGGCGCGGGCTCGATTGGATCGTGCGGGGGCACTGGAAGCCCCCGGGTGTCTGAAGAATGTTGCGGCCCCCACGGTCGGGGGCTTTGAAGGACACGCCAGTGACGCGCGAACTCAAGCTCGCTCTCATCGTCGGCTTCTCCCTCGTGCTGGTCGTCACCGTCCTGGTCAGCGACCACCTCTCGAAGGCCCGCCGGCAATCCCTCGCCCCGCCGCACAACGGCATGCCCCTGGCCATGCAGCCCGCCCCCGCCGTGCCCGAGCCCATCGCCGAGGCCTACCGCGCCCCGGTGCGCGAGACGGCGGTCGCCCCCGACGTGGTGGACTCGCGCGTTCCCGCCGACCTGTCGGCCGTGGTGATGAAGTGCCTCGCCAAGTCGGCCGACGAACGGTACCAGACGGGCTTCGAGCTGGCCGACGCGCTCCAGCAGTTCCTGACGAGTTCGGCGGGGAGCGACGA
>CAZCPB010000297.1:0-4405 GCA_964500365.1 uncultured Phycisphaeraceae bacterium | reverse complement strand
GCGGACCGCCAGCACGCGGACGGTCGTGAGCGAGCCCGAGACCTTGGCGACGTAGCGGCCGCCGACCTGAACGTCTGCGATCTTCATGGGTCAGGCCCCCTTCCCGGTCGCGACGAACAGCCCGCGATCGACCTTCTTGAACCTGGCGTCCTTGCCCTTGGCGGCGACCTCGCGGGTCATCGCGGCGTAGAGCGTGGCGGCGGGCGTCTTGCCGCCCGGCGACTTCCAGAGGCCCTTGGCCGCCATCTCGTCGATCAGCGCCTGGCTGGTCATGGGCTCGCTCGCCTTGGCGAGCACCTGCGCCGCGGCGTCGAGCGCGCTCAGGCGCTGGGGCTTGTCGGCCCTGGCCGCCTTGGCCTTTGCGCCCTTGCCCCCCTTGGGCTGCTTGGCGGGCTTGTCGGCGGGCCCGCTCTTGGCCTTGCCGACCTTGCCCTTGCCCCGCGCCTCCTGCTTCCTGGCCGCCGCCATCTCGGCCTTGGGATCGACGTCGATGCAGGCGACCTGCTGGGCGGCCGGGTCGAGCGCGGGGCTGGTCACCTCGGGCTGGTCGCGCGGCACGCTCACCTTCACGACGCTGCCGTCGCCCCGCCTGACGGTGCCCTCGTGAAGGGACGCGCCGTTCTCGGCCGCCTCGATCTTCTCGATGTTGGCCTTGGTCACCGCCAGCGCCTCGCGCCGGGCCTTCTCGGTCGCCTTGGTCTGGACAGACTTGCCACTTTGCTTCTTGCTCATGATCTGCTCCACTGGTTGCGTGCGAACCGCCGGACGCTCCGGCGGCCAATCGCCCGGGCCGCGCTCTCGCGCGGCGGGGCGCGGCGGTCAGTCGTCGCGGCCGTGGCGGCTCTGGACGATCGTGATCTGGAACTCGGCCCCGTCCTTGGTGCGGACCACCAGGCCCGAGTCGCGGGTCATCATCATCTCGCGGCCGTAGGTGACGGCGTGCGTCACCTCGTCGAGGTCGCTGGCGATGTCGCGGGCGTAGTCGGCCTGCGTGCCGTCGTCGTCCTCGCCCTCGCTCTCGTCGCGGACCTCGGCGATCGTCTCGAACATGTTCAGCAGCGCGTCCTGAAGTTCCTCGGCGGTCATGGCGTTGGTCTCCGTCGCGGGCGATGCTCTCGCTCGCGTTGTGGACATGAGGGCAACGGCCGCGCGGCATTGCAAGGCGACATGCGGCATTCCGGGCGTTCTTCGCGCAACGCCCGTATCAGGCGGGCGGAAGCCTTACGGGCGCCTAGTCGCGCCGTTGGCCTACGTCGCGGCCTCGGGGCGCGGCGGCCGTGGGGCCAGAGATCGCCCGGGACGCGCCACGGGGCGGCGTGGGCCAAGCGTTCGTGGCGTGGCGGGCCGCCCGCGGCGGCAACGGAAGGCAGCCGATGGCAGAGAACGCCCCCAACGGCCTGAGCCCCCAGCAGGAAGAGGCGATCGTCGCGCTCCTGAACCACCCGACCGTGCGCGACGCGGCCAAGGCCATCGGCGCGGGTGAGCGGACGCTCTACAACTGGCTCGACCAACCCGCATTCGCCAGCGCCTACCGCAAGGCCCGCCGCCAGGCGTTCGCGCAGGCCATCTCGATCACCCAGCGCTACGCGCCCATGGCCGTGCAGACGCTCGCCAAGATCTCGACCGACCAGGCCGCGCCGCACGCGGCGCGGGTGTCGGCGTCCACGGCGCTGCTGAAGTTCAGCCGCGAGTCGATCGAACTCGACGACGTGGTCGAGCGCGTCGAGGCGCTCGAAGCCGACCTCCGCGAGAGGAAAGATCGATGAGGCTGGCCGGTCGCGTCAGGACGCTGGAGACCATCGCGCGGCGCGAGCGCCCCGCGCCCGAGACGGCCGACGACCTCATGCGGGCGGTGCGGTGCTGCCCCGCGACGGCGCGGCTGGTGGTCGATCTGCGCGCGAGGCTCGCGGGCGACGAATCGGGCGACGCGACGGCCGCGGCGCTGCGCACGATCGAGTCCCGCGCCGAGCGGCTGCGCGCGATGGGCTGGCCCCAGGGCGGGCTGGGGAGGCTGCCGTGAGGCTCGCCGCGCGCCTGCGCCGGCTCGAAGCGACCGGCCGCATGATCGCGGGCGGGCGGCCCTGCGCCGAGTGCGGCGGGCCGGTGGACTGGAGCAACCGGCGGCCCGACCCCAGCGAGGTCAAGATCCGCGTGGTCCAGGCGAGCGAGGACCCGGGGCCGGAGCGCTGCGCGTCGTGCGGGCGGCAGCTGGTCCTCCGCGTCGAGTGGGACAGGGGAGGCTGAGGGATGAACCTGGCCGCCAGGGTCGGGCGGATCGAGCGGGCCGTCGCGCCCGAGGGCGGGTGCGCGGTGTGCCGCGGGCACGGGCCAATGGACGGCGCGGTCGTCGTGGTCGAGGACGGCCGGGAGGTCCCGCCGCCGCGGCCGTGCGCCGGGTGCGGGCGTGCCTTCGGCGGCCCCCGCCGCGTGATCATCCTGCCGCCCGAGGAAGGCGACGGCGATGGGGCTTGAGCACAGGCTGAAGCGCCTGGAAGCGGCGGCGTCGGCGTTCTCGCCGCGGCGCGCGTGCCCCGGGTGCGGCCACTCGCCCGGCGAGGCCGAGCGTTATGTGCTGTCTCCGATCGACCTGGACGACGACGAAAGCCAGCCGCCCGGCCCCGAGCGATGCGAAGCCTGCGGGCGTCAGCTGGTGGTGCGGCTGGCGGCGATCACGCTGGACGACGGGAGCCTCCCATGAGGCTGGCGCACCGCGTCAGGCGGATCGAGCGGGCGGCGGCCCCCAAGCGAGGCTGCCGTGTGTGCGGGGGGCGCGGGCCGGCGCGGCGCGTGGTGCTGTGGCGGCCCGGCCGAGGCGAGCCCGAGCCGCCGCGCCCCGCGTGCCCGGGCTGCGGGCTGGCCCCGCCGTGCCTGAAGATTGCGGTCCTGGGCTCCCCGGCCGCCGAACAGGGGTGAGCGACGCTTTATGTGGGGCAACGAGGCTCAGAGATGCTGCCCCTGCGGGCGTTGCGGGCACTGCGATGCCCGCGCGGCGCAGTCCACTTATTCCTCTCGGACGCACAGGCGTTCGTCGGTTCGGGCGGCCCAGCCGGACCAAAGCAAACTCTTGAATAGCTGCCACGCACTGCGCTGGCGCAGAACCGCGGGAGCGACACACCAGTACGCGCTGATGTTGAAGAGGCAGTACCCGATCGACACAACCAAAACGCCGATCGCATGAGCCTCCAGCCGAAGCCCGTCCGCAACCTGGCTTGACAGCGACGGTGAACGCAGAACCACGATTGCAAACCCTGCAGGAACCAAAGGCAATGCAACCGCCGCGACGGCGCCCATCGCGTAGCACTTCACAAGGCCCCGCAAGTAGCGTTCGACGCAGTCCTTGGGAACGCTCTCGGCGGGCGTCGCAAACTGGTCCTGGAGGTGGTGCGTCCAGTCGGTGAGGAAGTGAAGAATGAGCATCGTGCCGCCCAGCATCGACCACAACAGTTCTTGCGTCACGCCCGTATCCTTTCTCCGCCCGCTTGAGGCGCATGGGACTTGTTCCGAAGCTGCGCCCTCGGTTTGCGAACTTTGAAACGACGGCCGACCGGAGCAGCAAGCGGGCTCGAGCGATGGAACAACCCGCCCAGCACGGCGCTGCGATGCCTCATGTTGACGGCGACCAATCCATGCTTGAATCCTCGCGGAACTTCAGCGAGGGCGAGAACTGCTCACGGTAGGCGTTCCATGTTTCCTGCGCGTCTTCGGTAGTCTCCGCGTCAGCGATGCGGTCCATCCATTCGGGAAGCGAATGCTGCACGGCAGCCCCGTACCCGCGTGCCGCCTCCGCGAAGTGCGTGATCAGGCCCAGGGCTCGGAGCTGAGCCGGCAGTTGCTCGAAGGTGACCGTCCCTTGTTCCCAGCGGCGGAAGAGATCCGCCATCGCCGCGCCGCCGTCCGGCTGGCCCGACCCCCACGCCGCCAAGACGGCGTACGTGTGCGCCGTGCCGCCCTGCCGCACGACCGGGTCGAAGGGCTGCCAGCCCGGCGAGACGCGCAGCCCGTAAAGATCCATCTGGGCGTTGATCGTGTCGATCAGTCGGTCCCGTTCGCCGATGAGCCTCTGGCGCTCGCGCTCGCGGTCGGCCTCGTTCGTGAACTCGGGGCTCGATACCCGGCCCGAGCGCGTCACGGTGGGGCTGACCAGAACACGTTCGGGATAACTGAGCGAGAGCGCACGCCACTGCCGCGCCCACAGCTCCATTTGCGCCGCCGTTGTCATCGAGCGCCCTTTCGATGAGCGTGCCGCCGTGCGCCGCCGCCGGAGCCCGAAGGGGGGATCGGGCGTCCGGCGGTCAACGCTTCCGTGCTCCGATCCCCCGCGGGCAGGGTCACCTAGCGAACCACGCGCCGGCTATTTCGCCTCGGAGAACTTGAACTTCGTCTTGGCCCGCTGGCGCGGCGTCGC
>CAZCPB010000296.1:0-4429 GCA_964500365.1 uncultured Phycisphaeraceae bacterium | reverse complement strand
CCACGCGGCCGTCGGCGGTGAGCTGGATTCGCGCGTCCCCGGCGCGGACGAGCACCCGCTCCGCGGCCTCGATCGTCACCGCGGCGGGGAGCGTCGCCCGTTCCGCCGCCACGCCCACCACGACTGAACGCGTTCCTTGGTCGTTCGATTCGGCTTCGAGCACGAGCACGGGCGTGCCCGCGGCGAGCGCGTGCCGCAGGTCGTCGGGATAGACGGAGGTGAGCACCAGCGCCGGCGTCGCCGGACCCCCGGCCACGCGGAGCCAGACGCGGTCGTCATCGTCGACGGCGGCCAGTGCGACGAGCCGGGGCGCGAAACCTTGCGTGGGCGTGTGCATGGGCGAACTCTCCCGTCAGTTCTGTGTGATCTTGGATCCCTTGAGCACCATGTCCCCGTCGGCCTGGGCGCTGATCTTGCCGCTCCCCTTGATCTTGATGTCCTTCCCTTTGATCTGGATGGTGCCGTCCTTCTTCAGAAGGATCGACGCGTCGCCGGTCTTGATCAGGATCTCGTCGCCGGCATCGATGACGATCTTCTTGCCCGCCTTGAGCGAGTCGTTCTTGCCGATGCTGGCCTTGCGGTCGCCGCCGACGTCCGTGGTCATCGACGCGCCCACGGTGACCGAGCGCACGGCGCCCACCGTGATCGCCTGAGCGCCGCCCACCGTCACCTCCTGCGCCGCTCCCACCGTCAGCGCATCGTTCACCCCCACCGTGTGCGTCCGCGCCAGCGCGACCGTCACCGTCTCGTTCTTCCCCACCGACTCGGTCCGGTCGAGGGCGATCGTGATCGTCTCGTTCTTGACCACGCTCTCGGTCCGGTCGCCGCCGATCGTGATGGTCTCGTTGCTGCCGACGGTCTCGGTGCGGTTGGCCCCGATGCTCGTCGTCTCGTCGTTGCCCACCGACTTGGTCCGGTCGTGCCCCACGCTCAGCGACTCGTCGTTGCCGACGTTCTCGCTGTTGTTGTTCTTCACCAGGACCGAGCGGTCCTTCTCGGCCTGCACGCTGAGCAGTTCGCTCCCGATCTTGTCCTCGAACTTGATCTCGTTGAAATTCTGCGGGCCGCCGCCCGGCGTGCTCCGCGACTGCAGCCCCGACTGCGTCTTGTTCCCCGGCAGGGCGTACGGCGGCTTCTGCTCGCCGTTGTACACGCGACCGGTGATGAGCGGCCGGTCGGGGTTGCCCTCGAGGAACTCGACGATCACCTCCTGCCCGATCCGCGGGATCGTGATCCCGCCCCACGAGCGACCGGCCCATTCCTGCGACACCCGCACCCAGCACGAGGAGTTCTCGTCCTGCTTGCCCTCGCGGTCCCAGTGGAACTGCACCTTCACGCGCCCGTGCTTGTCGCACCAGATCTCCTGGCCCGACGGACCCGTGACGATCGCCGTCTGCGGCCCCGCGATGCTCGGCAGGGGCGTCCGCCGCGGCGCGGCAAAGGGGCGATCGGCGGGGATGCAGCGCAGGCGGCAGCGGAAGGGGGGCCGGTCCGAGGGGTCGAGCCCCGACTCGGCCTGGTCGTTGCGCGCCTCGAGGATCGACGACACGATCAGGTGACGGGCGTTCTGGTCCTTGCGCGAGTGGCCGGTGAGCTGGAAGACCCCGCCGGTCGCGGCGCGGAGCACGTTCCCCTCGGCCCGGGCGACGTCCTGCTCGGCGTGCAGCTCGCGCATGCGGACGCGGGCGTAGTGCTCCCCGGCACCCCGGTCGTAGTACCCGCCCGGGTACTCGAAAACCTCGAAGGCGTTGAGGCCGTACTCCCGGTCCTCGCCGCGCTGCACCGAAAGGTCGGCGTGGGGGCGGGCAAAGTCGAAATCGCGGGCCGCGAAGCCGCAGGTCCGCACGTCGCGGCGGGCGCCCCACTCCCAGAGCCGCTGCTCGTCGGTCGTCTCCTCCGACGGGGCGTAGGGCATCGTCTCGGCGCCCGGGAATGGCTCGTGGGCCGCGGGCGAGTCGCACAGGACCATGACGTGGCGCTCGGCCTCGTGCCGGAAGAAGAAGTAGATTCCCTCCTCCTCCATGAGCCGCGAGATGAAGTCGAGGTCCGTTTCGTCGTACTGGACGCAGTACTCGCGCTTGGGATATTCGTTGCTCAGGCGGAGTTCGAACCAGTCGGCGTGCTCGCGAAGAATCTCGAGGATGATGTCGGGAGCTGTCTTCTCCTGGAAGATCCGGGAGTTGGCCCGAAGGCCGAGGAACCACGCCCACGGCCGCACGGCGGCGATGAACCGGGCGCGCCCCCCGATCTCGGTCCTCTGCGCGATCCGGGCCGTGATGCCGTGGAACGCCCGGACTTCACTCGATTCGTCGTCAAGCGCCAGCAGGACGCGCAGGGGGCGTCCGAGCAGCTTGTCGAACTCGAGGTTGGGGGACTTGGCGAGCAGGTCCACCGCCATCTCGAAGGGCCGCCCGAGGGTTTCCTCGATGCGCACGGCGCGGACTTCCAGCGCCCCCTCGCCCAGGGGCGAGTCCACCGTCAGCGTGTGCAGCTCTCGCACCCCCGACATCCCGTCTCCTCTTCCCGCCGCGCCGGGGCATGATACAGGGACCGGGCTGGACCGCCAGAAGCTTCGAACCATCCGGGTGAGGCCCACGCCCGGGGCGCCGGGCGTCCGTCCGGACGGTTTGACTCCGACCTACCAGACGGTATCGTTCCCCATGGACCCCACGGCCGTGCTCGCGATCCGCGACCGGGTGCTCGACGCCGCCGAGGCCGTGGTGGTCCGCCAGGGCATCGCCAGCCTGACTCTCGACGCCGTCGCGGCCGAGTCCCGCATGAGCAAGGGCGGGCTGCTCCACTATTTCCCCTCCAAGGACAAGCTCGTGGAAGCCATGGTCGCCCGCTGCGCCCAGCACTGGCGCGAGGGCGCCCGGGCCGCGTACGAAGCGACCGCGCCGGGCCCGGGCCGGCTCGCCCGCGCGATGCTCGCGCACCTGGCCGACACGCGGGGCTGGACCGAGCAATGCCAGCGCAGCTCGACCGCGGCGTTCGCGGCCCTGGCCCAGAACCCCAGCCTGATCGAACCCCTGCGCGCGGTCTACGGCGAACTGCGGCGATGGGCGGCCGAGGATGAGCTCGGCCCGGGCGTGGGCGAGACCGTGCTGACGGCGATGGACGGGCTGTGGCTGAACCGTGTGCTGGGCCTGGCGCCGGTGGACCAGGAGCGGATGGACCTCATCCGCCGTTCGCTTGAAACGCTTGTGGCACGGGCGCGCCGCAAGCCGGGCGTGCGCGGTGGACGCGGACCGCGGGCCGGTGGCGCCCGGGGAAGGGTCCGCACGCCGCGTTCGAGAGGTTGAGGAGAGGGCCATGAAGCGAGGATGGGTGACGGTCCTGGTCCTGCTCGGCATCGCGGCCGTGATCGCCGGCGCCGGGTACGGCGTGATGAAGCTCCGCGAAAAGCGGTCCGCCGCGCCGGGCGGGCCGGCGTTCGAGCCGGCGGAGGCCGCCGAGATCGTCGCGGCCGAAGAGGTCACGTGGCAGCCGACGGCCGACCTCGTGGGCACGGTCATCGCCCTGCGCTCCGTGACGGTGCGCACCGAACTGGCCGGGGTGGTGCGGTCGGTCGGCTTCGAGTCCGGCGAGGTCGTCGAGGAGGGGCACGTGCTGCTCCACCAGGACGACACGGCCGAGCGGGCAGACCTCGAGGCGGTGAAAGCGGCGGTCCGCGTCGCGGAGGCCAACATCGCGCACTCCGATGCGCAGATCGAGCTCGCCGAGGCCGAGCTCAAACGCCTCACGGACGTGCAGTCGCGGGCGATCGCCGAGGTCGAAGTGGACCGCGCCCGCACCAAGCTCGACTCGGCGAAGGCCGACCGCGGGCGATGGGCCGCCGAGGCCGACCAGGCCCGCGCCCGCGTGGCGCAGGTCGAGGCCCGCCTGGCGAAACTGTCGATCGCCGCGCCCTTCCGCGCGCGGGCCGGTCTGCGCAACGTGCACGAGGGCCAGTACCTCGCCGAGGGCTCGGACGTCGTCGCACTCCAGGAACTGACCGACCGGATCTACCTCGATTTCGCGATCCCGCAGGAATATGCCCCGCGCGTCAAGGTCGGCACGGCCGTCCAGGCCGAGGCGCCCCTGCTCGGGCCGGACCCGGTGACCATCACGGTGGTCGCGGTCGACGCCACCGTGAACTACGACACGCGGAACCTCCGCGTCCGGGCCGTGGTGGACAACGCCCGCGGCGCGCTCGTGCCGGGGATGTCGGTCTCGGTGCGCGTGCCGATCGAGGCCGAGCGGACGCTGGTGACCGTGCCCACGACCGCGGTGCGCCGCGCGGCGTACGGCAACTCGATCTTCGTGATCGAGCCCGACGCCCGGAGCGGCGCGATGCGCGCCCGCCAGAGGTTCGTCACCCTCGGCGAAACCATCGGCGAACGCGTGATCGTCCTGGAGGGCCTCAGCACCGGCGAGAAGGTTGCCGCGG
>CAZCPB010000295.1:0-4538 GCA_964500365.1 uncultured Phycisphaeraceae bacterium | reverse complement strand
GCCCTGCGCCTGGTCGCCACGATGCGCGCCGAGGACAGCCAGCGCATGCTGCAGGAAGAGGGCAAGCTCATGGCGACCTCCATGGGCGGCCTGCAGATCATCGAGTCCGTCAAAGCCGCCGGGCGCGAGTCGGACTTCTTCTCGCGCTGGGCGGGCTTCCAAGCCAAGTCGGTCGAGGCCGAGCAGAAGCTCCGCGTCTCGGGCGCGTTCCTCGACATGCTGCCCCTGGCGATCACGGTCCTCACGACCGCGATCATCATCGGGATCGGCGGGCACAAGGTGATGGACGGGCAGATGACCATGGGGGCCCTGGTCGCCTTCCTCTCCCTCATGGCAAGCTTCTCGAACCCCGTGCTGGGCCTGGTGCGCCTCGGCTCGGTGATCCAGGAGGTCGAGGGCGACATCCGGCGCCTTGACGACGTCGCCAATCACCCCGTGGACCGGGCCTTCGAGACCGCCGCACCCGACCACGGCGTCACCGTCGCCACCCGCCGGCTGAAGGGCTTCCTCGAGCTGCGCGACATCACCTTCGGCTACAGCCGTTTCCAGCCGCCCCTGATCAAGGACTTCAGCCTGAGCCTGGCGCCCGGCGACCGCGTCGCGATCGTGGGAGGGTCGGGCAGCGGCAAGTCCACCATCGCCAAGCTCGTCGCCGGTCTCTACCGGCCTTGGGCCGGCGAGATCCTGTTCGACGGCAAGCCCCGGGAGCAGCTCTCCCGGGCGCTCCTGGCCAATTCGTGCGCCATGGTCGATCAGGACATCTTCTTCTTCGAGGGCGCCGTCCGCGAAAACATCGCCCTTTGGGATTCGACAATCCCCGACGAGGCCATCACCCGCGCCGCCAAGGACGCCTGCATCCACGACCGGATCACCTCGCGACGCGGCGCGTACGCCGGCACGATCGAGGAGGGCGGCAGAAACTTCAGCGGCGGACAGCGCCAGCGCATGGAAATCGCCAGGGCCCTGGCCATCGACCCCACCGTCCTCATCCTCGACGAGGCCACCAGCGCCCTCGACCCCGCCACCGAGAAGCAGGTGGACGACAACATCCGCCGGCGCGGCTGCACCTGCATCGTCATCGCCCACCGCCTCTCCACCATCCGCGACGCCAACGAGATCATCGTCCTCGACCGCGGGCACGTCGTGCAGCGCGGAACGCACAGCCAGCTCATCGCCGTCGACGGCCACTACGCCCATCTCATCCGTTCCGAGTAACCCCGTGCACGAGACCGCCCACCTCGAGCCCGACTTCCGCGAGACCCTGACCGGCCTCGGCACGCCCGTCGAGGTCGGCTCCGACGCGCCGGTCCCGCTCACCGACCCCAGCACGGTCTGGCTCGTCACACGCGGCCACCTGGACGTGGTCGCCATGACCATCACGCTCGAGCGCAGCGCTGCGGATTACTCCCGTGCGCACCTGCTCAAGATCCCGGCCGGGCACCTGGTGTTCGGCCTGTCGCCCCCTCACGCCGGCTCCAACGTCCTCATCCTGGGCTTCGGGGCCGCGGGCACCGAGCTCCTGGAGATCCCGCTCAGCGGCCTCATCGAAGTCGCTGGCTACGTCGATCACGCCCCCCGCGTTGCCGCGCTCGTGGACCGCTGGGTCTCGGACCTGTGCCGTCTGGCCGGCGCCGATCTCCCCCCCGCCGCGCCGCTCAACATCCGTCCCGGCATGTGCATCGAGATGAACCGCGGCTCGGCGGTCCAGCCGCAGAGCGGGGTGGTCTGGGCGCACCACGACACCGGCTCGACCCGCTTCCTCGGCAGCGCCAGGGCCCGGCCATTCCCGCCGGACCAGGTCGTTCCCGTTGGGCGGGACGCCTGGCTGGTCGCGGAGGAGCCCGCACGCCTCACCGTGGTCTCGGGCTCCGAAGCCATCGTCCGCGAGGGCTACTGGGCCGGTCTCCAGGCGTTCCACGACGCCGTCGAAGCGATCGTGGACCTGCAGCAGGTCCAGGAGCGTGACGCCGCGAAGCGCCGCCTGGCCGCGAAGTCCGAGCGCGGGAAGTCCACGATCCAGGAGGCCTTCTCCCAGCTCAACGCCACTCTTACCGGCGATCAACGCACGCGGAGGGTGGAGGGCGGAGAGGGGCTCATTGAAGCCTGCCGCGTGGTCGGCGAGCGCCTCGGGATCGAGGTCCGCGATGCTCCCCTCTCAACGCGACGCTCGGCCTCAGCGAACCCCCTCGAGTTGATCGCCAAAGCGTCACGATTCCGCGTCCGCCGCGTGCGTATGACCGACGGCTGGTGGCGCCGCGATGCGGGGCCCCTCCTGGGGTTCCTCGGGGAGGGGGACGTGCCCGTCGCGCTGCTGCCCGACTCGGCGACGTCGTACCGCGTTCATGACCCGGCGACCGGGACCGTGCGGCGGGTGAACGCAAGGATCGCCGCGACGCTCTCGGCCGACGCCTTCGTCTTTTACCGCTCCCTCCCCGACCGGCCACTCTCGGGCTGGGACGTCGTGCGGTTCTGCTCGCGCGGCCTGTCGCGCGACCTCAACTGGGTACTCCTGAACGGCGCCATCGGCGGCGTGCTCTCCCTGGGTACACCCTTGGCGTTCGGGTACGTCTTCGACACCGTGATCCCGGCGGCCGATCGCTCGCAGCTCACGGTGGTCGCCGTCGGCCTGGGCGTCGCGGCCCTCGCGGGCGCCATGGTGCGCGCCGCCCGCAATATCGCGTCGATCCGGGTGGAGACGCGCGTCGCCCCCTCGCTCCAGGCCGCGGTGTGGGACCGCCTGCTCAACCTTCCGGCCCGCTTTTTCACGGACTATTCGGCGGGCGACCTCGCGACCCGGGCCATGGGCGTGTCGATCATCCAGTCGGCGCTCTCGACCACGTTCGTCAGTTCACTCATCACCGCCGTCTTCTCCCTCTTCAGCCTCGCGATCATGTTCGCGATCAGCCCCGGCACGGCGGTGATCGCCGTGGGCCTCTGCCTCGTGGCGACCAGCGTCGTCATCACGGCGGGCTACTTTCAGTTCCGCATCCAGCAGAGCCTGCAGGCCGTGGTCGGCAAGATGGCCAGCCTGCTGCTCCAGCTGATTCACGGCATGGCGAAGATCCGCGTCGCTGCCGCCGAGGACCGCGCGTTCGGCGTCTGGGCCTCGCGATTCAGCATCCAGACGCGGCTCTGGCTTCGCTCGCGCAGCATCCAGAACCGCCTCGACGTCTTCAACGCGGTCTACCCGACGCTGGTCGTCGCCCTCATCTACTTCCTGATTACCCGCAAGAGCGGCCCGGCACCGTCGCTTTCCACCGGCGAGTTCCTCTCGTTCCTGGCCGCGTATTCCGCGCTGCTCTCCGCCCTGCTCGACGTCGGCTCATCCATCGTTTCGGCGATGAACGTCCTCCCGACCTACGAGCGCATGAAGCCGATCCTGCGGGCCGCCCCCGAGGTCGACGAATCGCGAGCCGACCCGGGCCAGCTGCGCGGGCGCATCGAGGTTTCTAACGTCACCTTCCGCTACAAGCCGGACGACCCGCCCGTGCTCGACTCGATCAGCCTCCACGCCGACCCGGGCGAGTTCATCGCGCTGGTCGGCCCTTCGGGAAGCGGCAAGTCCACCATGCTCCGCATCCTGCTTGGCTTCGAGCGGCCTGAGTCCGGCTCGGTCGCCTTCGACGGGTTCGACACCGAGAGTCTCGACGTGCAGTCCGTCCGCCGGCAGATCGGCGTGGTGCTTCAGGACGGCGCGCTCATGCCCGGCGACATCTTCACCAACATCATCGGCTCGAGCATCGAGCTCACCCTCGACGACGCCTGGGAGGCCGCCCGCATGGCCGGTCTCGACAAGGACATCGAGGCGATGCCCATGGGCATGCACACCGTCATCCCCGAGGGCGGCGGCGCGCTCTCCGGCGGCCAGAAGCAGCGGCTCATGATCGCCCGAGCCTTGGTCAACCGACCCCGAATCGTCTTCTTTGACGAGGCCACCAGCGCGCTCGACAACCCCACCCAGGCCATCGTCACCGCCAGCCTCGACCGGCTCAACTCCACCCGCGTGGTGATCGCCCACCGCCTCAGCACCATCGTCAACGCCGACCGCATCTACGTGATCGATCGTGGTCGGGTGGTGCAGGCGGGCAACTACGAAGCGCTCATGGGACAGCCCGGAGTCTTCCAGGAACTGGCCCGACGCCAGATCGCTTGAACGCGTCCGACTCGGCCGACGCCCCGGGAGACCGCGCCGGCGCTCAAGGCCGCGATCCGTCGATCGATCCCGTGCTCTCGGGGCGTGGATCGGGTGCCGGCGATTCGGGACGTGCGGGAGTCCCGGGCGCGCCGGTCGGCTTTTCTCCGCCGCCGGCGGTCAGATCCCGCAGGTCCTCGGGGCTCAAGAGATCGGCCGGGCTCAGCGTGATCCTGATCCGCGGCAGGGGGTCGGGCTTGCGGGACTTCATTCGTGCCCCTCCGTGAACGAACGCGAACACGAGCACGATCATCGACCGGTTCGCCGATCTGCTTCGGCCAAGGACCCGAAGGATGCAACCGTACGCCGCCCCCGCCGCGCGGCAACCCTTCGCGAACCCTGCCGG
>CAZCPB010000294.1:0-4606 GCA_964500365.1 uncultured Phycisphaeraceae bacterium | reverse complement strand
TACCGTCGGCTATCACCGCCTGTTCACGCACAAGTCCTTCGAGGCCGGACCGATCGTCACGGCCGTGCTCGGCATACTGGGCTCGATGGCCGTCGAGGGTTCGATCCTTCACTGGGCCTCGATCCATCGACGCCACCACCGGCACAGCGACGGCGAGGACGACCCGCACTCTCCCCACACCCACGGGGCCGGCTTCATGAACTCGCTGCGCGGGCTCTACCACGCGCACGTGGGCTGGTGTTTCAAGCCCGACCCGGAGAACATGGAGCGCTACGTGCCCGACCTGCGGGCCGACCCGCTCGTGCGTTCGATCAGCAGGTTGTTCCCGCTGTGGGTGTTCCTGGGCCTGCTCATCCCCGCCGGGATCGCGTTCGCGTTCACCGGCTCCTGGCTCGGCGCCCTGCTCGGGTTGATATGGGGCGGGCTGGTCCGCATCTTCGTGGTGCACCACATCACATGGAGCATCAATTCGGCCTGCCACCTGTGGGGCACGCGCGCCTTCGCGACCGACGACCAGAGCCGCAACAACGTCGTGTTCGGCGTGCTGGGGCTTGGCGAGGGATGGCACAACAACCATCACGCCTTCCCGGCGTCGGCGCGCCACGGCCTGCGCTGGTGGCAGTTCGATCTGAGTTACCTCGTCATCCTCGGCCTTCGGGGTCTCGGCCTGGTGCGCGGCGTGCGCGTGCCGAGCCCCGAGCGGATCGCGGCCAAGGTCGCGCGCTGACGTGAGCACAACGCGGGAACGCGCCGGGCGGCGGGGCCGTGCGCGACGGCCGAACCCCCGGCGATCGGACGCGTGATGCTTGAAGATCCGGCCGCCGAGCCGGGCCTTCCGGCGGTGCCGCCCGGTGCGATGGAGTTCGGTCAGCGTGCCCGTTCGATCGAAGGCGTCCATGAACCGCTCGGCGCCGATCGGTGCGGACCCTTCTTCGCGTCCTTCGAGCGCTCCGAGTGACGCCTTCAGGCCGACTGTGCCGCGTCGGGGCGGAGGCGGACGAGGTCTTCGTAGCGGCCCTGCACGATGAGCTGGTCGCCGGGGGCGAGGCGTGTGGAGGGTCCGGGGAAGGGCGCGGCGGCGTTGCCCGCGCGGCGCTCGACGACCGAGATCGAGAACTTTTCGAGGGCATCGGCGACGGTGAGGCCGTCGAGGGGTCCGCCGGGGCGGAGGGTCCAGCGCTGCATCATGACGAGGCGGTTGTCGATGACGGCGGTCGCGACCACGGAGGGCTCGATCGCGGCGGTGGCGACGGCGGGGGCGGAGATCGAGGACTGGGACATCGCGACCTTGATGTTCGAGATCTGGGCGACCTTGTCGGCCAGCGCCTGGTCGAACATGCGGAGGACGACGCGGATGTTCGGCGCGAGGCGGCGGGCGTCGAGGGCGATCTCGAGGTTGGCCAGGTCGTTGTTGGTGGCGATGACGACGGCGCGGGCGCGGGCGATGCCGGCCTGCTCGATGAGGGCCTCGCGCCGGGCATCGCCGACGATGAAGGGCGAGCCCTCGCGCCGGATTTCGTCGAGGAACTCGTTCTGGGGGTTCTGCTCGACGATGCAGACGGGGACGCCGAGCTTGCGGAGCAGGAGGAAGGTGCGGACGCCGAGCTTGCCCAGCCCGACGAGGACCACGTGATCGTGCATCGCCTCGGCCATGACGCGGCTCCAGGACTGTTCGCTGCGGCGGCGGTCGCGCAGGATGTGGGAGAACTCGACGATCGACTCGATGATGACGGTGAGGCCCAGGAGCGGGATCAGGAAGAAGAGGACGCGGAGCCAGCCCGAGTCGGGGAAGGGGACGGGAGACTCGCCGAAGATGAGGCCGAAGGCGCAGTAGACGGAGCGGACGAATCCCAGGCCGGGCATGGCCGCGGCGAAGGCCCAGCCGCCGAGGAGAGGGACGACGGCGATGATGGCGAGGCGCGGCCAGAGGCGTCCGAAGACGGCGCGGAGGAAGGCCCACTCGCGCCGGACGCGCCGGAGCATCGGGCTCTCGCGCGGCACGTCGATGAGGAGGGATTCGATGCGGTAGGAGTGGGGCACGGAGAGGGCAGAGTACCAACCACGGATTACAGGATGTCGAGCCAGGTGCGCATTGACCAGGAGGGGATAAGCATCAGCGCGCCCAATCCGAGGAGCATGGAGACTATCGCCATGAGAAACGCCACTCCCCAGGGGCGCGGCAGCTTGAGATACCGCGACGCGGCGAACCCCCAGAAGACGGTGGAGCACAGGAGCACTACGACAAGGAACACCGGCAGCGCGATGTCGCCAATGCACGCGAGCCATCGGGGGATCCGCGGAAAGAAAGGGGAACGGAATCTGTCGCAGCACGCCCACGCGAGCGGCGGGAGCCCCCACGATGCAAGCGCGACCGGCATGAGGGGCATCGAGTACGCGAGAATCCGGGCGAGGTGAACGCGCTTGATCGTGCAGCGCCGGAGCGTCTGGGGGAGCAGTAGAAAGGTCGCGGGCATGATCAGCCAGGCGACAAAGGCGCTGACGAGAGCTGGATGCGGCCACACATCCCAATCCGGCCGGTATCCCGCCCAGAACCCGCACTCAAACCCGTACGGGAACGCGATCTGCGCGGAGCCTTCCTGAAGGTGACGTGCCCACAGCCGGGTTCTCATCCACGGCGGACGCGGAGCGCCGCACCAACGGCTCGCCAGGTGATAGGCCCAGTACACGACGATCAGCGGGATCACAGCCAGCATGTGCATCGCCGGCACGCCCAGCGTGCCAAGGAAGAGCAGCCGCCGAGGGCGCGCCCCATCTTCCATCTGAATAGTGGACCACAGGCGCCACGGGCGGGCAGTGAGGAGGATCGTCCGCAAGAACGCGCGTAATTGCTGGCGCAGCGCGTGCTCAAAGTACTGCTCGGGGAGGCGCAGGCGCGGGTCGAGCACGCGAGACCAGTCGAACTCCAGGCCGCACTCGCTGCACGTCCCGCGGAGAGGGCACGAATGGGTCCACGCCGCCGCGTGACCCGAGAGGTCGTACCCGCAGCGCGGGCAGGATGGCGCGGGCTGGTTCACCCGCGGAGTTTACCGGTGGGGTGCGTGCAGGTTTCTGTGCTTCGCTCGGTTCATGGGCGACGCGGGGGACACGTGGCGCTCGCGAAGGGCGACACGCGCGGCGCCACGGCGAATGGCGTGCAAGTGCATGTGGCGGTCAATACGTCGCAGAACGCTCGGCACGACTTTCGGAGAGGAACTCCGAAAGTCGTGGCACGATGGTCGGGCTACAGGCTTGTTCACTGCCCGGCGCGGCCTTCATGCCCTAGATCGGGATCTCGCCGTAGTCGCCGTCATCGCGGTCGGGGCCGCCGCCGTCGCGGTGGTCGGCGATGGGGCCGGACTTTTTGCCGGGCGCGAAGGGGGCGGGGCCGGGCGGGCGCGGCGGGGTGGTGGGTGGGCCTGCCGCGGCGCTGGGGGTTTCGTAGGAGCCGTACGCGTTGGTGTTTCCGGCGCCGTATCCGCCGGCACCACCGCCGCCGGACCCGCCGCCGTTATAGCTTCCGCCGCCGCCGTACCCGTTGCCCCCGCCGTAGCCGCCGCCGCCCGCGTATCCGCCGGCGTACGACTTGAAGCGCGTCGTGTGACTGTCCCACGTGAGCTTGACGACTCCGGTCGGGCCGTTGCGCTGCTTGGCGACGATGAGCTCGGCGACGCCGACCTTGTCGGGGTTCTCTTCGGCCCACGCGGGGTTCTGCACGTGGTAGTAGTCCTCGCGGTGCAGCAGGATCACGACGTCGGCGTCCTGCTCGATCGAGCCCGACTCGCGGAGGTCGCTCATGCGGGGGCGGTTGCCTTCGCGCTGTTCGCTGGCGCGGTTGAGCTGGGAGAGGCAGACGACCGGCACGTTGAGTTCGCGGGCGAGGGCCTTCAACTGGCGGCTGATGGCGGAGACCTCGACCTGGCGGCTCTCGCGGGCGGCGCCCGGCGCGGTGAGGAGCTGGAGGTAGTCGATCATGAGGGCCTGCACGCCGTGCTGCGCGACGAGGCGGCGGGCGCGGGCGCGGAGCTGGAGGACGGTCATGTTGGGCATGTCGTCGACGTAGATGGCGGCCTCGGAGAGGGAGCCGGCGACGGAGAGGAGGGACTCGTACTCGGCCTTGCTGAAATGTCCGCCGCGGAGCTTGTGGGAATCGACGCCCGAGGCGGCGCTCAAGAGTCGCTGGGTGACGGCGGACTTGCTCATTTCGAGGCTGAAGACGCCGACGGGGACGCGGCGGGTGTCGGGCGGGGCGAGGCGGGCGGGGATGCCGCCGAAGGCGATCTGCTCGGCCATGTTGAGCGCGAGGGCGGTTTTGCCCATGCTCGGCCTGGCGGCGACAACGAGCATCTCGCCGGGCTGCATGCCGCTGAGCAGTTCGTCGAGGTCGGTGAAGCCGGTCTTGACGCCGGTGATGCCCTTGCCCTCGGCGGCCTCAAGGCGGTCGAGCTCGGCCTGGAGGAGCTCGGTGAGGCGCTGGGGGTCGGAGACGTTGGCTTCCTGGGCGATCTCGAAGACGGCCATCTCGGCCTTGTCGAGGACCTCGCGCACGCCGTCGGGGCCGAGTTCGCCGGTGTGGAACGCGTCGTAGAGGATCGTGCCCGCGGCGTCG
>CAZCPB010000293.1:0-4619 GCA_964500365.1 uncultured Phycisphaeraceae bacterium | reverse complement strand
GCCCTCGGTCTGCACCTTGAAGTAGTCGCGCGCGCCGCCCGACCGCCGCCACCACTCGGGCTCGATCCGCTCGGGGCCGATGCTCGCGATGACCCGGTGCATCGAGCCGTCGATCTCGAGCGCGGAGACCGGCCCGTCGGGGACGAGCAGCACCGCCCGGGTCGGCACCGGCGCCGCCCACAGCGCCGACGGCCTGTCCGCCTCGACCATCGTCCCCCCCGCCGCCGCGGGCGTGTCGAGACGCTCGACGGGCTCGTACGCGAAGGCCCGCTCCGGGATGTGCGACCCGAGGGCGCGCACGCGACGGACGCGATCGCGCCCCAGCCGGGCGGCGAGCGTGTCGGCCAGCATGCCCGCGTCGTCGTCGGTCGCACCCCGGCCGCCCTCTTCCCACGCGGTTCGCTGCGCGTGCGCAACGGCCGAGATCTGCCTCGCCCGCGCGCACAGCCCCTCGACGCCGAAACCCAGGTGGGCGCGCTCGACGGACGGCTCGATCAGCCGCCAGAGGTGGCGGGCATCGCGGGTCGCGCGCGAGGTTGTTGCGCAGACCGTCAGCGGCGCCAGGTCGGACCGCGCCAGCGTGAGTTCGAGGCGGCGGCACCCGCGGCCGCGCTCCTCCAGCGCGGCGCAGACCCGCTCCACGAGCCGTCGCGCCGCCCCGGTGATGTCCTCGAGCCGTCCCGTCGGCCCGTTGAACGATCGCTCGGCCATGACGGGCGCGGGCGGACGCACGGGCGTGATCGTCTCGATCGCATGACCGAGCGCCTGATCGAGCCGGAGCAGGAGCGAGTCCCCGTACCGGTCCGCGAGGGCGCGGCGCGGGAGGCTCATCACCTGCCCGACGCGCTCGATCCCCACGCGCGCGAGGCTCTCGACCGTCCCCGGTTCGATCCGCAGCGCCGCGACCGGCAGCGGCGCGATGGCTTCGCGCAGGTCGTGCTCGGTCGTGATCGAGACCCCGCCGCCACCGAATCTCGCGAGTGCCCACGCCGCGCCCCACGTCGGCGCGACCGCGAAGCGCGCCGCCAGACGCATCCGTCCGAGCGCGACGCGGAGCCTCACGGCGAGCCGCTCGATCCCGCCGTACAGCCGCTCGCAGCCGCTGGCGTCGAGGAACAGCCCGTCCGGCGGGTCAACGGCGACGACCGGCACGGCGCGGAGCATCCACACCGCCAGCCGGCGCAGCGAGCGCGCGTCGGACTCCGGGCTCATGGGGACGGTGAACGCCCCGCCCCGCGGCAGGAGCCCCGCCGCGTCGGCCACGGTCATGCCCGCGATCACGCCCGAGCGTGCCGCGTTCGCGCAGCACGCCCCCACCACGTCGCGTCCGTGGTCGGCCCGCGTCAGCACGACCGGCGTCGCCGCGTCAAGACGCCAGGCGCGCCGTGCCAGGTCGGCCGACCATTCGGGCAGGGAGAGCGACAACAGAGCCCGAGCCGTCCCGCTCGACATCAACCGCCACCTCCGCCGCGCCTCCGCGCGGCCCCTTGCACCGCACCAGTTCCACCCTCCATCGCGGTCCCTCTCCGCGGGACACGGCTGGGTCGACGCGCCAGCGCGTCGCCGCCGCGGAAATGCTCCTGATCTCGCGTCCCGGGCGCGCGATGAGGCCCAGCGAGCCGCCCGCCTCGGCGGCGAGTTGCACGCGGCGCGTGCCCGGCGCGTCGAGCCCTGAGCCGTCGGCGATGACCACCAGACCCGGGCATCGCAGCGCCGCATCGATCGCCCAGAGGCGGTCGCCGCCCGAGGCCGCGTCGATGAACAGCGCCCGCGACCTTACGTGCGGGATGGCGTGGATCGCGGGCCACACCTTTTTCCCGATCCAGACCGTCCAGCCCTGCGGGACGCCGGCGGCATCCGCGATGGCGCGGCGGGCGAGGTGGATCAGGATCAGAAGAGCCGGCGTCCACGCCCCGCGGAGCCCCTCAGGGCCGAACCACTCGTGCAGGGCACCCCGGCGAAGCCCCCCTTCCAAGGCCGCGTCGGCCCGGTCCCAGCCCGTGGACACACGGGGCAGGGCACGGCCGGCGGCCTGCTCGATCTGCTCGATGAGGTCGAGCAGTTCCCGCCGGACTCTGGCCCTTTCTGTTGTTGATCCTTGAGCTTTCGATAGCATGATGTTAGGGTACACAACGATACCGTACAAAATCAAGACTATTTTTGTCAATAGTCTCTAAAATCTTTATGAACAACAACTTATGCGTCTTTGGCTATCGCCAAGCATCGCCGGACCGACCCACCGGATCCACGAACCTCGGCACCCAGACCAGAACTACCGCCCGGACCGAAATGTTGGTCTTCTTCGGACGGAGCGTCACCTTCTCAAAGGCCTCCGTCAAGGGATCGGCCGACGCCGCAGCGGCGTCGAGTTCAGCCTTGACCTCGGCCTCCAGATCCGCGATCTGGCGCTCGATCGCCTCGACCGACTCTTCGGCCCGGCCCACATCCCCGGATTCCTTCATGCTGCGGCCGACGCTCCGTGCCGCGGTCGAGGCACGCCCGACGTTGGCGCTGCTGACCGTCTTGCGCCCGAGGAACGCGCCGAGAATCGCGGAGCCGAAGGAGATCGCGCTCTGGAACCTGGCCGAGCGCGCCTGCGCCGCCTGCTCCTCAACGCGCTGGCGGGCGCGGCGGAGGCGGTCGGCGAGCGCCGACTGCCGCGGCGCGTACTTCTGCCGCAGGCGTGCGCTCAAGGCGTCGCGGACCTCGCGTGCCTTCTGCTGGAGACGAAGGCGGAAGTCACGCTCGCTCTCGCCCGGCCGCGAGGTTTCATCGAGCGCGGAACTGCGGAGCAGGTCGAGCTGGTGCGTGCGGTAGAGTGTGTCGGCGAATGACTTCTTCCATGCCTCGTACGACCTGGCCTTGGCGGCACCCAGCGGGACGGGCTCGAACGCCGCGCCGGGGCACGGCTCTTTCTCGACATCACTGTCGGAGAGGTCGGTCTCCTCCGCGTGTTCCCAGTCGAGAGTAAGCGGGCCGTCGGCGAACGGGGCCAACAGCGACACAGGTACGGTCGTGTCCACGCCGCACCTGGCGTCCGCGTAGTGGACGCGGGCCGAGGCGAGGATCCGAGGCGCGTACGAGATCGGCGCGCCGGCGGGCGCGCTGCGCACGGGAACGAAGTACTGCGGGATCTCGGGCGGGAGCACGGGACGCGATGGGGAGAACGCTACCGGCGCCGCGACGGTCACGCGAGACAGCTCGGACGGCGAAGCGGGACCGGGCGCGGCCACCGCTGCGAGTTCGCCCGCGACCGGACCGGGCGCCACAGTCGTGGCGGACGGCGCACGGCCAGGGTCCGTCAGCACCTTGATCTGCGCCCGCGTGAGCGGGCCGCGCAGGTACGACAACGCCCAGCGCGTCTCGATGATCTCGGGCGCGTCGTCGTGGACGTTGTTCATGAGGAAAACGCGGGAGCCGAGCCGCGACAGGATGGATTCGATCGCGCCACGGTCGAACTTCGCGCTGGCCGCGGCGGCCGCGCCCTCGAGCCCGTCGAGCACCCGCGCCTTGTCCCGCTCGGTCTGGAGGCGTCCGATGAACCACGTCCCGGCGTTCGAGAGCCCCTTGTAGTCGAGGTCCACGGGGTTCTGCGTCGCCAGGACCACGCCGAGGCCGAAGGCTCGCGCCTGCTTCATGAGCGTGAGCAGGGGCGGCTTGCTCGGCGGGTTGGCGGTCGGCGGGAAGTACCCGGCGATCTCGTCCATATAGAGGATTGCGCGGAGGCTGGTCGTGCCCGAGCGCGTGCGCACCCAGCCCAGGGTGTGGTTGAGCAGGAGCGACACGAAGAACATCCGCTCGGCGTCCGAAAGGTGCGCGATCGAGAAGATCGAGACGCGGGGCCGGCCCCCGGGCGTGTGCAGCATCGCGTCGATGTCGAGCGGTTCGCCCTCCATCCACGTGGAAAAGCCCGGCGCGGCGAGCAGGTTGTTGAGCGCCATCGCCAGCTCGAACCGCTCCTTCGCCGGGTAGAACGAATCGAGATCGAGCACGCCGACCCTGGTCACGGGCGGGTTCTGGACCTGCGCGATCAGCGCCCCGAGTTCCATGTTCTGGCCGGCGCCCCAGGCCCGGGCCAGCAGCGTCGAGAGCAGGATGTGCTCGCGGCTTCGGATCGGGTCGGCGTCGATCCCCAGCAGCCCGAGCAGACTGGTCGCGGTTGTGCCGATGCACGCCTGGAAGAGCTCGGAGTCCTCGCGCACGGCCTGGTCGGGCGCATCGAGCGAACGCAGCACGGAGACGGGCAGACCGGCGGTCGAGCCCGGCGTGTAAATGGAAAACTCCGCCGCGTCGCGAAGTCGCTTCACCCGGGCCCCGTCCTGGTGCCACTCCGCGAGGCCCCGGGCCCATCGCTCGGCCTCGCGCCGGGCGAGTTCTTCGGGCGTGACGCCGGCCTTGCGGGCGTCGTCGGCGTTGATCCACGGCGCGAAATCCGAGGGCCGGAGGTCGGGGAACGTGAGCAGCAGGTTCGAGAGGTCGCCCTTGGGGTCGATCACGATCGAGGGGATGCCGTCGATCGCGGCCTCTTCGAGGAGCGTCAGGCACAGGCCCGTCTTGCCGCTGCCGGTCATCCCCACGCAGACGGCGTGCGTGACGAGGTCTTTGGAGTCGTAGAGCAC
>CAZCPB010000292.1:0-4648 GCA_964500365.1 uncultured Phycisphaeraceae bacterium | reverse complement strand
TCGAAGTCGGCGGGGCAGGGCTTGAAGGGCGGGTCGTAGACGAGGGTGACGGTGCTGACGTTCGAGGTCCCGTCGGCGGTGGTGACGGTGAAGGTGATGGTGTCGGTGCCGCACGGGCTGCCGGTGGGGGTGATGACGCGGTAGCCGCGGGTGGTGGCGGTGCCGATCGTGGCGGCCGAGGGCCCCGAGACGATGTTGAACACGGCGTTGGCGGTGGTGCTGTCGAAGCTGGCGGGGAGTTCGACGAGGGCGGGGCCGTTGTTGAGGACGTGCTTCGTGTAGTCGAAGGCGACGGGGGCGGCGCCGCTGGCGGGGTCGGCCCAGTAGCCGACGGTGACGGGCACGCGCGGGCTGCGGGCGCGCCTGCCGTCGTCGAAGGTCACCTCGGCCTGGGCGAGGTGGGTGCCGGGCCCCATGAGCCAGCCGCGGACGGAGGCCACGCCGGTGCCCGCGCCGGGGCCGGCGGCGATGACGCGGCCGTTGACGAGGATGCGGGTCTCGACGGGCGTGCCGCCGGATGCGGCGACGTCGAACTGGTAGTCGCGGCTGAGGTTCGAGGAGGCCAGGGGCAGGCTGACGGAGGCGGAGAGTCCGTGGTTGTTGACGACGATCTCGCTGACGAAGCGGCCCGAAGACTTCGTGGCGGTGTCGTCGTAGGCGAGGACGCGGAGGTCGTGCCAGCCGTCGTCGAGGAGGGTGGTGTCGAGCAGGAACGAGCCGCCGGGCGTGGTCGTGCCGCGGAGCACGCCGTCGACGAGGAGGTCGTAGGAGGCGATCGAGGCGGTGGGGTGCGACGTGGTGGCCGAGGGGGTGATGGTGACGAAGCCCGAGACGGGGCCGCGATGGCCGGAGGCGGTCACGTCGGGGATGTGGGTGAAGGCGCGGCAGAGGGGGTCGCCGTAGAAGAGCCCCTGGAAGGGCACGTATTCGAGCGAGCGGAAGCAGGCCTCGCCCAGGCTCATGCCCGCGAAGTAGCGCGAGTGAATCTTGGCGTTGGGGAACTTGCCGGTGAAGTTGCAGGGCTCCTCGACGGTGCCGTAGGAGGCGCTGGCGCCCTTGCGGATCCACGACGAAACCTTGGTCTGCGAGCCGTTGTCGAAGGTCGCGGCCCAGCTGGTGAGGTGGTCGGCGAAGGCGCCGGGGACGATGGTGAAGTCGCCTCCCTCGACGTTGGCGGTCGCGAAGCCGGACATGATGCCCAGGCAGTCGTGGTGGCCGGTGGGGAGGGTGCCGTTGAGCTGCATGGCGGCGCCGCCGTTGGCGACGATGTTGTTGATGGCCGCGGAGAACTGCGGCTGACGGACGTTGCGCGCGGAGTCGGCGGTGTTGTTCATGAAGTAGAAGGTTCCGCCGGGGCGGGTGCCGTCGGCGGCGACGGAGCGGTCGATGTTGGCGAGCACCTCGGCGACGGAGTTGCCGTTGGCGCCGGTGAAGCCGAGCATGGCGCCGATGTAGTAGCGGCGGGCGTTGGGGTCGGTGCTGGGGACGCCGCCGAGCCAGGCGGTGTTGCTGTCGAAGGCGGTCGTGGCGTTGCCGGTGGCGTAGTAGCCGTTGGGCTTGGTGGGGGGCTCCTTGGGCGTGACGTCGAGGATCTCGTCGCGGAGGTGGGCCATCGTGAAGACGGACCCGGTCGAGAAGCGGTTGGTGCTCGCGCAGTTGAGCGAGACGTAGCCGCTGGCGAGGATGTAGAAGTAGTTGCCCGGGGTGACCACGACGAAGTCGGCGTGGTCGTCGATGTGGTTGTTGTTGAGGAGGCCGAAGAAGCCGTCGAGCACGCCGTTGGGGCCGGCGAAGGTCGCGTAGTCGGCGACGACGGGCTCGACGTAGAGGACGTTGGAGTCGGGGATGTTCCGCGCGTTCTTGTAGTACGCCCCGATGTACATCGATTCGAGGTTCGCGGGGTTGATGACGAGCACGGCGTTCTCGGCCGAGCCGCCGGCGTGCGCGGGCGCGGCAAGCCCGGCGGCGGCGAGGAGGAGCGCGATCGACGCGGCGCGTCGGCGGCGGGGGCGGTCGGGGCTGGTGGGCATCGCGGGGTGACTCCCGGGGATGGGTGTGAACCGGAGCGCAGGCGGCAACGGGAGGACGTCCGAAAACGCCCGATGCTCCATTCGCATTCCATGGTGACGCGGGTTCACCGCTCAGGCAAGAGGATTCGCGCGGGCCGGCGCGAAGTCGTGACGTTCCGACCGGTGATCGGTCGGCGTCAGGTCGCGGCACGCGAAGGGGAAAAGGCCGGGGTGGGATTCGAACCCACGAAGCTTGCGCAACGGATTTGCAATCCGTCCCATTTGACCACTCTGGCACCCGGCCATCGGCCGCTGATCATATCGGCCAGGGATCAGCCCGGCGCGCTCCGCGCCTCGTACCATGCGGGCGGATGCGCCGACCCTGCCCACGAAACCCCCGAAGCGATGCCCCGCGCGCCCTGCCCCTGACGTGGATGCCGCGCCTCTCCCCCACCGCCGCGGGGGCGGTCGCGGCGGTTCTGCTTCAGTTCTCGGGCGCAGCGCAGCAGGAGGCCCCCTCACGGCCCGCGTCGGACCCGCAGCTGCGCAGCGAAGGGGTCGAGAGCACGCTGGAGTCGATGCGGCGGCGCGACGGGGCGGCGCCCCCGCCGGTCGCGCCCACGCGCACGCGGGCGCCGGCGCCCGAGCCTCCGGCGGCGGGCCAGGCGAGGCAGACCGCCGGCGCGTCCGGCGTCGCGACGCGGTCCTGGCGCGAGGGTGCGTTCATCGCGGAGCGCGGGGGGGTTCTGATCCGCGCTCAGACGGGCGACTGGGTTTTCGTGCCGCGCCCGACCGAGGGCGGCGCGATCGATCCTCCCCTGATCCTCCTGCCGTCGCGGAACCTCGAGCAGCTGGAGGGCCTGCTGGACCCTGGCGAGCCGAGGCCGGGCGTGCGGCTCTCGGGGCAGGTCTTCTCGTACCGCGGGCGCGACTACCTGCTCGTGGGCGAGGCGTCCGCGCCGATGACCGAGGAGCGGGCGGTGTCCGAGGCCGCGGCAGCGGAGCCGGGGGACGCCGATGCGCCGAAGCGTGCCGAGGACCTGGTGCGGGAGCTGGAGTCGCGTGAAGCACGCCCGCGCGCCCTGCCGCGCCTTGCGGCGGGCGCGGCGCCGAGCGTGAGTGATCGGCCGGGGCCCGCGGACGGGTCGTTGATCACGGCGCGGCGGGGGCGGGTCGTGCGGCTGCCGGACGGCGAACTGGCGTTCACTCCCGACAACGACAGCCGCTCACCGGACGGGCCGATGCCGCTGGCGCCGTGCTCCACGCTGTCGCGGATGGAGGCGGTGAGCCTGTGGCGCGAGGACGGCGTGCCCATGGAGGTCAGCGGGCGGGTGCTGGTGTACCGTGGGAAGCGGTATTTCCTGCCGACGATGTATGTGGTGCGGCAGCCGGGGGACGTGTCGCCGCTGCAATAGGTGCGGGCGCTCCGCCACTCACCAGTGAACGCTTCGTGCTCCGCCTTGCTAGTGCTACCTTCTTCTGCGGAACAGGAACCCAGCGCTTCCAACAAGGGCGACCATCACTACGGACGGCGCCGGGATGGCGCCGACCGCGACCATGGAACTCACCCATGTTGCCCAAGCAGTCATTATCTTTTCCTCCGGAACGCGCACGCGGTCACGCCCATGATCACGGCTACAAAGCCGGAGGGCGAAGGAATCTGCCCTGCGATTCTGAAGCCAAAGAAGCTCTCAAAATAGGGCTCAGCTATGTCAGTTGCCATCGCGCGGTCGAAGGTCGTGCCGAGCGATGATCCCACGAAAGAGCCGTCCACGCCACGATACAGGTAGCCGTCGCCGGTGAACCCCTTGGGCTCTTCCAGCCACTCGGACGCCCCGCCCGAAAGATCCCAGAGCCCGTACGCCGAGACCGAGCCGTGATAGGCCCCGAGCGGAACGAGCAATTCCGCGAACCCGCCCGGCTGCCACCCGGCTGTCGTCTGCCCGACCCCGGGGGGTCCCGGGGTCGGCGGCGAGTCCGAACGGTACGGGTACGTCCACCACCCGCCCGCCCCGCCCTTCACGGGGTCGTAGTGCGCGGCCTTCAGCCACTCGTCCAGGGTCGGGATCCAGAACTTGGCGTCCGGCGAGTGCGCGAGCTGGTCGCTGAACGTGCCGTCCGGCAGCGTCCCGAACGTCGAGGTGTCGTACGCCCCGTACTGGCAGCTCTCCCAGCTCTCCTGTTTGCCGTTGTTCAGCCAGTTGCAGTAGTACGCCCCGGCCCGCCAGTTGAGGCCCATGACCGGCCGCAGGGGGGCGTGGGCGACGTACTGCCCGCCGATGTTGCTCGCGCCCCAGAACCCCGGGCGCAGGCGCGGGGAGTCCACATTGACGCCCTGGCGCCGGGCCATGTTCAGGAAGTCAGCCCACTGCTGGGTCGTGACTTCCAGCCTGGAGATGCGGTACTTGTGCGAAACCGAGCCGCGCCCGGCGTTGTTCCCGACTCCGGTGAGTGCCGGGTTGTTCAGGTCCGTGATGTTCGCCCACTGGAAGTCGTACTCGGGGGGCGGGATGTCGGCGCGGGCCGTGAGGCACGCGGTGATGGCCGCGATCGCGGCGGCGGTCTGTGCAGATGCGCGAGGTGCTCTCCTGCGGAACAGGAATCCAGCGCTTCCAACGAAGGCGACCATCACTACGGAT
>CAZCPB010000291.1:0-4659 GCA_964500365.1 uncultured Phycisphaeraceae bacterium | reverse complement strand
GCACAAGCTTGCCCACCATCGGCTGCACCATGAAGAGCAGCGTCGCCGAAAGGAAGATCGCGCACGTGTAGACGATCAGCACTTCACGCCTCCGTCGGGGGCGCGAGTGTACCCGATGCGCGGCCGACCGCCCTCGGCATCAGTTGCCCTTGGCCTTGATGTACGCGTCCTCGGCAGCCCGGCGGGCCTTCACCCCGGGGTCGGCCGCGATCACCTGCTCCAGCGCCGCCTGGAACCCCGGCGACGTGGGCCGGCCGCTCCACCGCACCACCCCATCGCTGCTGGCGATCACCGCCAGCGCGACGTTCTCGTTGCTGCGGTTCTCGACGCCGCTCCCCATCATCCCGTCGGTGTAGAGCGTCAGCGAGTGCGACACCGTGCGGGACGTCGCGATGTTCGTGACCCTCCGGACGGCCTCTCGCGCGTCGATCTGAGGGGCCGAGTACTGGTCCTGGGCCGTGAACGCCGCCGCGCCGATGATCGCCGCGTCGCGACCGTGCTTGTCCTGGAGCCGGTCCATGAGCGGCATCAGCGAGTCGTAACTGGAAACCACGTCGGCGTTGAAGAGGTAGATCGCGATCGCCCGTCCCTTCAGCGCGGGCGGGCGAGGGAAGTACGCGCCGCCTTGTGGGAGCTGGATCGTCGTCGGCGGCTCGTCCTGCCGCGACCGGTCGGCGTCGACCGGGCGCCTCGGCCACGTCGCCGCCTCGTACGCCGTCTTGGGTGGGTCGGCGAACGGGATCTCCGGCAGGCTCTTGAGGTCGATCCGCTCCCGGATCGCCCCCGATCGCCGGAACGCCGCGTCGGCCGCCTCGGCGTCCGCCGCGAGCCGAGCCTTCAGGCCCGAGGCCTGGTCCGCCGACTCGGCAAGCAACTGGTTCACCGCCCGCTCGACCGACTCGGTCTCGACGTCCGCGAAGCGGAGCTGCCCGGCGCGGTCGATGATGTAGAAGTCGGGATCCTGGTCGGCGAGCAGCGCTCCCCGGAACGCCCCCCGCGCGTCGTGCGCCAGGTAGACGTTCCCGTCCTTTGGAACGTCCTTCGCCGCCGCGGTCCACTCCTCCGGATGGTGGGCCCCGACCACGATCAATCCGTCCTTGCCCTTCGACGAGGCCATCCGGCGCGCGACGCCCCACGCCCGGCGGGCCGGGTCGTACCAGTCGGAGTAGGTGCAGATCAGCACCACCGAACCGGCGGTCTGGACCGAACTCAGCGATCGACCGCCGACCCAGTCGGACAACGTGCCCCACGCCTCGGCGGGGAACGGCGCGAGTTCCATCGCGTCCATCGAGGCGCGTCGCTGGCCGGATCCCTCACGCAGAACCGGCGGCTGGCCCGCGCCTTGATTCGCCGCGGCCCCGGAAACCGGCGCCGCCGCGCCCAGCCCCGCGAGCACACAGATCGCGCACGTCCGAATTCTCATGCTCACGCGGTGCCTCCCGTGTCTGCACGCCCCACGCATGAGTATAGATGCGCGCCTTCACCCGCTGTTCCCGCCCGGTAGTTATCCCGCCGCCGGACGCACCAGCCGGCTCAGGGCGATCGCCCCGGCGACCACCACGTTGAGGGAATCCACGCCCGCGGTCATCGGGATCCGGCACCGCACCGCCGCCCGGTTCAGGGCCCCCTCGGTCAGGCCCGGGCCCTCGGTGCCGAGCAGGACCGCGGGCCGGGCGCACCCGCGCGCGGCAAGCGTTTCCAGATCGATCGACCCGTCCCCCGGTGTCATCGCGATCGACATGAAGCCAGCCGCGTCCAGGTCCGCGAGGCCCGCCGGCCAGGAGCCAAAGCGCGCAAACGGAACCCTGAGCGCCCAGCCCATGGACACCCTGATCGACTTTCGGTACAGCGGGTCGCAGCACCCCGGGCTGAGCAGCACGCCCGGCACACGTCCCCCGAGCGCCGCCGCCGTGCGGAACACCCCGCCCATGTTGTCGTGGTTGGCCATGTCCTCGAGCACCACGAGCGAGGTGCACGAACGGAGCAGGTCGTCGGCCCCCCGGACCGGGCCGCGCTCCCCCGCCGCCAGCACGCCGCGATGCATCGGAAAGCCGACGATCTCGTTCACGACCTTCGATGGAGCGAGGTACACGGGCACGCCCGGCGGCAGCCCCGCGAGCGCCTCCGCCATCGGCTCGACCCACCCCTCGGCCAGGAGCACGGACCGAACCCGGAACTCCGACCCGAGCAGGCGGCGCACGACCAGTTCGCCCTCGGCGATGAACGCCGATCTTCGCGCTTCCAGCTCGCGGTCCTTCAGGTTCGCATAGTCGGCGATCCGCTCGTCGCCGGCGTCGGACACCACGATCAGGTTCAGCCCGGCGCCCCGCACGGCCGATGGTACGGCCTGCCATGCCCGATCCGCCCCCGCGGGCGGTCCCTAGACTCGCCCTCGCGCCAGGAGCCTCACGCCGTGGAATGGTGGCACGCGATCGTCCTCGGCCTGGTCGAGGGCATCACCGAGTATCTCCCCGTCAGCTCGACGGGCCACCTCATCCTCACCTCCGCGCTGCTCAAGCTCGACACCCCCGCGGTCAAGGACGCCGTGGACGACTTCAACATCGTGATCCAGGGGGGGGCGATCCTTGCGGTCCTGGGACTCTACCGGCGGCGCGTCGCGCAGATGTTCCGCGGCCTGGCGGGCCGCGACCCGGCCGGCTTCCGTCTCGCGCTGAACCTGTTCATCGCCTTCGTCCCCGCCGCGTTCTTCGGCTGGCTCCTCCACGACTGGATCAAGTCGCGCCTCTTCTTCGCCGGCCCCGTCCTGGGCTCGATCCTTGTCGGCGGGCTGTACATGATCGGCGTGGACATGTGGCGCCGCGGCAGGTTCGGCCCCCGCCCGCACCGATCGGCCGAGCGTGAGATCGACGACCTCACCCCCCTCCACGCCCTGGTCATCGGCGCCCTCCAGGTTGTCGCGATGTGGCCCGGGACCAGCCGCTCGCTCATGACCATCACGGGCGGCCTGTTCGTCGGTCTCCGGCCCGCCGCGGCGGCGGAGTTCAGCTTCCTGCTCGGACTCCCCACGCTCGGCGCCGCGACCGTGTACAGCCTCGCCAAGAATCTGGCCCGGTCGCACGGGGCGGGCGAGCCGAACCTCGTGCAGAAGCTCGGCGCTGCGCCCTGCCTGCTGGGCCTGGCGTGCGCGACCGTCTCGGCGGCGCTGGCCGTGAAATGGCTCGTGGCCTTCCTGAACCGGCACGGGCTGGCGGTCTTCGGCTGGTACCGGATCGGACTGTTCGCGGTGCTCGTCGCTCTGACCGGCGCCGGCTTGATCAAGATCACCCCCGACTGACACCAGGCCCCCTTCCTTATGACCACCAAGACTTCATTCCCCAAGAGCCGGATCAAGGCGGTGCTCCTCGAAGGAGTGCACCCGCGGGCGGTCGAGGCGCTGCGGGCCGAGGGCTTCCGGGTCGAGTCGGTGGCGCGGGCGCTCGAGGGGCGGGCCCTCGAGAAGGCCGTCGCCGACGCGCACCTCCTGGGCATCCGCTCCAAGTCGCATGTGACGCGCGAGACGATCGCGGCGGCCCCGCGGCTCCTGGCGGTCGGCTGCTTCTGCATCGGCACCAACCAGGTGGACGTCGCCGGCGCGTGCGCCGCCGGGGTCCCGGTCTTCAACGCGCCGTTCTCCAACACCCGCAGCGTCGCCGAACTGACCATCGCCGAGATCGTCGCCCTGCACCGCCGCCTCGCCGACAAGTCCGCCGAGATGCACGCAGGAAAGTGGGACAAGTCCGCCGAGGGTGCGCACGAGGTCCGCGGCAGGACACTCGGCATCGTCGGGTACGGACGGATCGGCTCGCAGGTCTCGATCCTGGCCGAGTCGATGGGCATGCGGGTCGTGTACTTCGACATCCTGTCCCGCCTGCCCCTGGGCAACGCCCGCCCCACGCGGACGCTCGGCGAACTGCTCGAGCAGGCCGACGTCGTCACGCTGCACGTGCCCGCGACGCCGCAGACCGAGCGGCTGATCGGCCGCAAGGAGATCGCGCGGATGCGCGAGGGCGCGCACCTCATCAACAACGCGCGCGGCGGGGTCGTGGACCTGCCCGCCCTGGCCGCGGCACTCAGGGCCGGGCGCCTCGCGGGCGCGGCGCTCGACGTCTTCCCCGACGAGCCCGCGGCCAGGGGCGAGCCGTTCGAGAGCCCGGTCCGAGGCCTTCCCAACGTGATCCTCACCCCGCACGTCGGCGGCTCGACCGAGGAGGCCCAGGCCGCCATCGCCGACGACGTGTGCGCGAAGTTGCTCAAGTTCGTCAACGTCGGGACGACCACCGGGGCGGTGAACGTGCCGGAGGTCGAGCTCCCCGAGCAGACCGTTCGGACGGAGGAAGGGGCGCCCGGCGGGAGGGAGCAGCGGCGGCACCGCATCCTGCATTTTCACCGCAACGTGCCCGGCGTGCTCAGCACGATGCACTCGATCATCGCCGAGCGAGGGGCCAACATCGCCGCCGAGTATCTGCAGACCAACCGCGAAGTCGGGTATGTCGTGCTGGACGTTGACCCCACCGACGCCGAACCGATCGTGGGCGCGCTTCGCAAGGTCCCCGAGACCATCCGGGTTCGAGTGCTCTGGTAAACGCGTCTGGTGCACGATCCCGCCAGCACCCAGCACCCAGCACCCAGCACCCAGCACCCAGCACCCAGCACCCAGCA
>CAZCPB010000290.1:0-4667 GCA_964500365.1 uncultured Phycisphaeraceae bacterium | reverse complement strand
TGACCGTGGTGGAGCCGGCGGCGGCGCTGGCGGCGGCGAGCAGCCCCCCGGAGACGAGCAGGTACTTCATGATGGATCCTCCTTCCCGGGCCGCGTGACGACCCGCGCGCCGGGCGAAGAACTCGCCCGCCGCCCGAAAGCCGGCCGCTCACTTCCGCCCTCTGCGTCCGCGTCGGCAGCCGATACCCGTCGATGCCCGGGGCGGATGAGCGCAGGATGAAGGCGCGGTGAATCCGGTCGCCGCCGGTTCGCTCTGGCCTAGAGGCGGGCGATGTCGGCGGCCGGTCGAGCCGCGGACAGGCCGAGCGCCGCGCAGAGCAGCGTCATGCCCGCGATGTCGGCCTCGTCGAACGCGCCGGCTTCGTAGCTGTCGGCGTCGAAGACACCCCAGCACGAACCGTCCTCGTTGAAAAGCGGCACGACCGCCTCGGCCTTGTCCTTCGGGTCGCAGGCGATGTAGCCGCCCGCGGCTTTCGTGGCGTCGTGGACGAGGAAAGGGCGCTGCGCCGTGAAGCAGCGCCCGCACATGCCGTGCATGCCCAGCGGCGAGCACGCGGGCTTGTCGCGACGCGCCAGCAGGATCATCTCGTCGCGCCCGGCGGGCTTCTCGTAGAAGCCGATCCAGGAGACGCGCGTGATCGCGCCGTCGCGGGACAGGCCGGGCGAGTCCAGGCCGAAGGCCTCCCAGACAAGGTCGCAGGCGCGCTGCATCGCGGCATCGCGCGGGAGGGCGCGGCCTTCGCGCGCGCGGGCGATGAGCGGGGTGTAATCGCGCGAGGTCGTTGCGGGGGCGTGGGACATGGCGGAAGACCTCCCCGGCCTCGCCGAGCTTCGGTGGCGCAGCGCTGACCCGCCGCCCCCTCTGTCCTCGCGGACTCGGACATCTCCCCCGCGGGGCGCGGGGGAGAGAGAAGCGCCGCGGGGCGCGGGTCTTGGATCAGAGCGTGGCGGAGGTGTAGGGGAGCAGGCCCATGAAGCGGGCGCGCTTGACGGCCTGGCTCAGCATCCGCTGCTCGCGGGCGCTGGTGCCGAGGCGCTTGCGGCCGTAGATCTTGCCGTTGGGGCTCATGAGGCGCCGGAGCGTCTCGATGTCCTTCCAATCGACGAAGACTTTGCCCTTCCCGCTGGTGCGGGCGACACGGGCTCTCTGGACGGGGGTGAAGCGGCTGAACTTGGACATGGTCGATCCGCCCTGGGGCGGACTCCGTCGTGGGGTTGCCCGGCGGGGCCTCCGGAACGGCCGGAAAGGGGCCGGGCGACGGTGAACTGGGAGGGAAGGCTAGGACTTCGGGTCGGTGCTTTCCACGGCCCGGCCCTTGGGGGCGCACGCGCGGCGGACATTGTCGATGGCCAGGAAGCCCGGCCCGAAGAGCGCCGGGACGAGCGCCAGGGCGAGCATGACGGCGTCCTGCCAGACGTTGCACCAGCCGAGCACATCGCCGCAGAAGAGCTTGAAGCTGCCGAAGCACCCGCACGAGACGCTCAGGTCGCGCTGGAGCGCGGAGATGATCGCGGCGATGAACGCGCCGAGGGCCGCCGAGAGCATCCACGCCGCGGCACGGGTCCACAGGCCGAAGATGAGGAAGAGCCCCGCGAGCCCTTCGGTCCATGGGATGGCGAAAGTGCCGAGGCGCGCGAGGTGGTCCGGGAGGATCTCAAAGGCGCGGATCGAGAAGAAGAACTGCTGCGGACCGACCGTTTCGACGACGCGCCCCGCGATGTCGTGCTTGCCCGCCGGCATCAGCTTGGCGAGCGCGGCGAGCACGAAGAGGCCGCCGATCGTTACGCGGCAGACAAGGGCGAGCAGGCGGAGGGGCACGGAACGGGCGGCCATGGTCAGTTCCCGCCCGGCGCTTCGGGCGCCCCCGGCACCTGTGTCTCGAGGCCGGCGCTCTGCCACGCCGGGTAGCCGTCGGTGAAGATGTGTATGGCGGTGTACCCCGCGTCCTTCATGAGGGCGGCGAGGTTCTCCGAGTCGTGGCAGTCGCCGCCGGAACAGAAGATCACGACGGGCTGGTCCTGCCCGATGTAGACGAGCTGGTTCGCGCCCTCGGGCGTGCTGAACGTGCCGGGCGTCAGGTGCACGGCGCCCGGGATGGTTCCGAGCACGTACTCGTGGTCCGGACGGGCGTCGATGAACTGCCGGCCCTCATCGAAGAGCGCGCGGGCCTGCTCAAGGGTGATGTGAAAGCCCAGGGGGGCGGCGGTCCCGTCCGAGGGCGTTTCGACGTCGACCGGCACGGGCGCCGGGCGCGGCTCGGGCGCGACGAGGCGGACGCGCATCGAGTGCACCATGCCGACGGTCAGGCCGATCCCCGCCAGCGCGGCGATCCTGATAAGGACGCCGCCGACGCCGTGTCCGCAGCAGCAGGCCATCGGCGGGTCATCTCCCGCCCTGGGCCGCCCGGGCGGGCTTGATGCGGACCTGGAGCGCGTAGGGGACCTCGAGGACCTGTTCCCCGGCGACGTCCGTGTACACGAGGATCTTGCCGGTCAGCGGCTGGGCGATGCGCCCCTCGGGCGCGGTGCCGGTCACCTTGACGGCGTAGGAGCCGGTGCCGACGGGCTCGGCGACGGCGTTGAAGTCCTTGACTTCGACGGTCGTGACGTTGGGCTTGACCTCGACCTTCTCGACCTTGAACTCGGAGCCGAGCCGGTGCGTGAGGCGGAACTCGCCGGCGAACTCGCTGCCGGCGACGACGGCGCCGAAGGCCAGGACCATGGGCTCGGCGCGGACGTCGGGCTGGATCTGGCCGGCGATGTTGCAGTTGACGATGGGCTCGCGCGGGTCGTTGGTGCGGATGCTCATCAGGTCGCCGAGGCGCCCCACGCCCGCGCCGGGCTTGAGCGTGACCTCGAAGAGCACGCGGCGCATCGCCTTGCCGTCCACCCGCACCGCCTCGGGCTCGCTGATGCGCTTCACTTCGAGGATCTCGGTGCGCTGGACGGTGGCGAAGGTGGCGTCGAAGTCCTCGGTGCGGCCGGTGACCTCGACCTTGATGGTCCGCTGCTCGTCCTTCTGCACCGAGCCGAAGTTGACCACGCGGGGTTCGACGATCACCGCGGGCTCGACGGTGGCCTTGAGCTTGAGCGTGATCTCCTGGCGGCGCGGGTCGCTGGTGGTGACCGCGATGGTCTTGTTCTGGGGTCCGAACTTGTTCGTCGGGTCGTACCGCACCTTCAGCGTTCCCGTCTCGCCGGGAGCGAATTTGCGCTTGCTCATCTCGGTGTAGGTGCAGCCGCAGGAGGGGACGATCTTGATGATCTCGAGCTCCATCGCGCTCACGTTCGTGAACTTGAACTCGAACTCGGGCCGCTCGGTCTGGAGGACCGTGCCCATGTCGAACTCTTCCTCGACGAACTGGAACCCGCCCTGGGTCGCGTTCTCGATCACCGGGGTGTCGTCCCCCGCGATCTGGGCGAAGGACGGCGCGGGGAAGAAGGCCAGGGACGCCGCGGCGAGGGCGAGAGTCCCGATCCGACGGTTCGTGACGGCGCGGAGCATGCTCTTTTACCTCCTGAGATCAGACCGGCGGAAGCGAGCGCCGGGGCGAGATGGCGACCAATCAATAGTCTACGACACGTTCCCGGGCGGCCGCACGGAGAACTTCCAGGTAAGGTGGAGGCCGTGGAGGGCTACGGCGATACGCACGGCGCAACTTCTCAGTTCGTTTGAAGTCTGATCGGGTTACCGGACGTTTGCGTTCGCGCCCTCCACATCGCTGATCACGGGGTGACGCCGGCCTCAGGTACGATGGCCTCACGGCATGGAACGCTCATTCCCCCGCGAGGCGTACGAGGCGCTGGCCGAGATCGCGGAGGGACGCGGCGGGGGCGATCGGAACAAGCTGGCGCCCCTTGCCGCGAAGGTCGCCTCTGACCTGAAGCACCGCGGGCGATGGCCGGAGCAGGTGCTGGAGGAGGCCAGGGCGGCCCGTCGCGAAGCGCCGGGGCGCGGCAGGCTGGTGCTGGTCGTCATGGGCTTGTGGCTGGCGTTCCTGCTCGGCGCGGCGATACTCGTCGGATGGATCATGGTGCTGCCGTTCGCGGCGGTGCTCATGCCGCTGTTCGTGCTCGAGTGGCACCGCCGGCGATCGGAGCGTGCCCGCGCGGAGCGGGCCGAGCGCCCGACGTGCCCGGGGTGCGGGTACGACCTGAGCGGGCTCGCGGACGCCCTGCCGCGTGAGTGGGTGGTGGGGTCGAGCGGCCCGCGCCGGTGCCCGGAGTGCGGAGAAGCGTGGCCGCTGGTGGGGAAGGGTTGAGGCGCACCGGGGCTGGCCGGGGCTCGATCTACGATTCGATGTGCTCCGCCTCGGCCCCGTCCAACTCCGCACGAACCTCCTGCTCGCGCCGATCGCGGGGTACTGCGACCTGGCGTTCAGGACCATTTGCCGCGAGTGGGGCGGCGTGGGCCTGGCGTGCACGGACCTGCTCAGCCCGCAGGGCCTGTTGCGCGGCACGGCGACGAGCCTGGACCTCGCCAAGACCGACGCCTTCGACAAGCCGGTCGGGATGCAGCTCTACGGGAGCGACCCCGAGGTCATGGCCGCGGGCGCGGCGTGGGCCGTCGAGCACGGCGCGACGGTGGTGGACATCAACATGGGCTGCCCGGTGGACAAGGTGACGAAGAAGGACGGGGGGAGCAAGCTGCTCACCGACCTGCCGCG
>CAZCPB010000289.1:0-4679 GCA_964500365.1 uncultured Phycisphaeraceae bacterium | reverse complement strand
CCGTCGCTCGACCAACCAGCGCTCGGACGCCGCACGGCGCCGAGCGATTTCTTTTCGCTCTCGGCGGGTCAGTCCGGGCGCGGCCCGACGGGGATGCCCAGGATCGTCCGGCGCGCCCGCGGCTTGAACTCGGGGAAAGGATGCGTGTAGCGGCTAGCGACCCTGGCCGCGTCCTGCACGCGCAGCCAGAAGCCGTCGTTCTCCTCGACCACCGTGGCCACGGCCGCGCCCCCGGCGGGACGCGTGAAGACCGAGAAGCAGTCGATGCGGTGCTCCGAGCCCCAGGGCACGATTTCCTGGTACGTGCACGCAAGACCCGCGCGGGCGCAGTCCTCGCGGAAGGCCGCGGCGGTCATGGTCGCGCCCCGCCAATGGTTGTTCGGGATGCTCGCCTGCCCGGTGGCGGCGTCGACGTACTCGCCGAAGTTGGAGTGATGGATCAAGCCCGCGCCGCCCGGCTTAAGAGCCCGCCCGAGCGCCGTCAGGTACCCCGCCATCGCCTCGCGCTCCGCGTGGACGAGCGAGTGCCAGCTGAACACGAAGTCGAACGAGTCCGGCTCCACGCCGGGCAGCGAGCGGCCGTCGTTGGCGATGTAGGTCATGCCCCGGGCGCCGAAGCGGCGCCGGCACGCTTCGATGCACGCGGGAGTGACGTCGACAAGCGTCATCTTCCGGCACAGGGGCCGCAGACGCTCGGTCCACAGCCCGTGCCCCGGGCCCAGCTCCAGGCAGTGCTCGCAGGGGAGGAACGCCCTGATCCGGGGCAGGACGGTGTAATTCCACGCGTTGTCCGGACCGCCGTAGCCGTCCGTCCACTCGGCCCCCCCGCCGCCCTGCACGGGCGAACTCCAGTCGTACCTGGTCCAGTACTCGCGGTTCTCGGCGGCAGTGGGCACTCGGCGTCTTCCCGGGGTGGTCTGATCCCGCCCCGGAAGTTGGCCCGGGTGCGCTCGCCCGGATTATGGCCGCGTCACAGGGTGATTCAACGGGGCCGCGATCGCGCCTGCCCAGGCGGAACCCGGGAACCGCGCACGACGAATCGAAGAGACGTGTCCCCCGCGGGCGGCCGGCGATCGGCCCGTCCGTTCTTGCCCTTCCCGGACGCGACGAGGGAGAATACTGTGTCAGTCGAAAGCGTTTCGCCGTCGGCCGCCCGGAACGGGTCCGGAACGCCGGGGCGTGCCGAGCCCCGTGGGAGTTCGCCCCGCATGAGCGTCGATTCTGAAGTCCACGGCGACGCCAAGCACGTCGGGCACGTCGCGCTCCCCACCCGCCGCAAGGGCGACCCCTTCGAGACCCGCTGGGGCAAGTTCCTCCAGGCGTGCATGAAGATCGAGGCGTCGGACCTGATCATGAAGGCCGACACGGTCCCGAAGCTGCGGGTGCGCGGGTCCCTCAAGCCGCTCGACACCGAGCCGGTCACCGCCGACGAGTTCTGGACGATCGCCCGGGCGATCCTCTCCGAGGAGCAGGTCGAGGACCTGCACAAGTTCGGGTCCGTGGACTTCGCCTACGACTTCGACGAGAACACGCGCTTCCGCGTGAACCTCTTCATGGCCAAGGGCAAGCTCTCGGTCGCCGCGCGCCTCATCACGAGCAAGATCCGGCGCTTCGAAGAGCTGTACCTGCCCGAATCGATGGCCGAGATCGCGATGCAGCCCAACGGCATCGTGCTCCTCTCGGGCGTGACGGGCTCGGGCAAGTCCACGACCATCGCCGCGATGCTCGACTACGTGAACGAGCGCAAGCCGGTGCACATCGTCACGATCGAGGACCCGATCGAGTACCTCTTCAAGGACAAGAAGGCGACCGTCAACCAGCGCGAGATCGGCATCGACTGCCTCGATTTCAAGATCGCCCTCCGCGCCCTCGTGCGCGAGAACCCCGACGTCGTGCTCGTCGGCGAGATGCGCGACAACGAGACGTTCGAGGCCGCGCTGCACGCCGCCGAGACCGGCCACCTCGTCTACGGCACCATCCACGCCTCGTCGGCCACGCAGACCTTCAGCCGAATCTACGGCCTCTTCGAGCAGGAGGAGGTCGAGCAGGTCCGCAAGATCCTGGCGTACCAGATGCGCGCGTTCGTGTACCAGAAGCTCCTCCCGACCCTCCACCCCAACATCGCGCGCATCCCGGGGCTCGAGATCCTGATCAACAACACCGTCGTCCGAAAGTTCATCCTCGAGTCGCGCGAGGGAGAGCTGCGCGAGTATCTCAAGAGCATCGAGGCCCGCCAGAGCGGCATGATCGATTTCAACGCCAGCCTCGTGAAGCTGGTCGAGGAAGAGTACATCGCCCTCCGCGTCGCCGAGGAAGCCTCGCCCAACGTGGACGAGTTCCGCATGATGCTCAAGAAGCTCGGCTGACGCGCCGCCGCCGCGGTCCGGGCCGCGCGCCGCGGACCATGGTGCCTCCCGCCCGGGGCGACGCGAACAACCGCACGCCCGCGGGCGGTGCGTGCTCCCGATCTCCCCCGGCGGTTCGTGCCGCCGGTGATCGAACTTGATACGATCTTTCTTCCCGCCCCGAGCGACCGGGCGGCTTCACTTTTCGAGGTACGACGCGTGCTCCAAACGCCCGAGTTCGCCCCGCACAACGGCCCGATCGCCGTGCTGGCCGCCGCGCTCACACTCGTGAGCTGGTGGAAGCCGCTCGTCCTGTTGCTTCCCGTGATCCCCTGGGCATGGCTGGTGTCCAACGTGTTCGACAAGCACGCGGCACGGTTCTACCTGCCCCGCGAGCAGTGGAACGCAGGCCATCTCGCCGCCGGCCTGGTCGCCATCCTCGCCGCGTTCCTCATGCCCGTCCCGGGCGCCGCGGGGTTCTGGGCAGGGCTCGGCGCGATGATCCTGATCCTGGGCGCCGATGTCGCGGTCTTCGTCATGGTCACCAACCGCGACGAACGCGTCCCCGAACAGCACCGCCTCAAGCTCGACTTCTCCAAGTTCGGCGAAGCCCGTCAGGCCAAGGCCGCGGCCAAGAAGCAGGGCAAGGTCGAACTCGTCGTCAAGCAGCCCGACAAGGTGCTCGTCGCCGCGCCCGCCATGGACACGCCGGAGTTCGAGGTCCGCATCGCCGCCGAGGCGCTGGTCATCCGCGCCCTGGACGCCCGCGCCGCGCAGGTCGAACTCGGGCCCACCGGCGGCAAGGACGGCGCGTACGGCGCGGTCATGGTCATCGACGGCGTCGCGCAGCGCGGCGAAACCATGCCCGGCCCCGCGGCCGCGAAGGTCATCGACTTCTGGAAGAACGCCGCCAAGCTCGACCTCAACGACCGCCGCAAGAAACAGCAGGACGACGCCACCGTCGAACGCGCCGCCAAGACCGTCAAGGTGCGGGTTTCGTCCATCGGCTCGGCCGCGGGTCAGAAACTGACGCTCCTGTTCAACCCCGAGCAGGCGGTGCGGCGCAAGACCGAGGACCTGGGCCTGCTCGAGAGCCAGCTCGAGGAACTGCGGAAGATCACCTCGACCACCGAGGGGGTCGTGCTCCTGGCCGGCCAGCCCGACGGGGGGCGGACCACCGCGTTCTACAGCGTGCTCAAGCTGCACGACGCCTACACGCAGAACATCCAGACCGTCGAGCTCGAGCCGCAGGACTCGCTCGAAGGCATCCGCCAGAACAAGTGGGACCCGCAGGCCGAGGGCCCCGATTTCAGCACCCTCACCCGCTCGATCCTCCGGCGCGACCCCGACATCGTCGCGCTCGCCGAGCTCCCCGACCAGGCCACCGCCAAGGAAATCGTCCGCGCCGACCAGACCCGGACCCGCTGCTACGTCGCCCTCCGCGCCGACGGCGCGCTGCAGGCGATCCTCGCGTGGGTGAAGATGGTCGGCGAGCAGGGCCCCGCGGCCGAGTGCCTCCGCGGCGTGGTGGCCCACAAGCTCATACGCAAGCTCTGCACCAACTGCCGCGTGCCCTATGTACCCAGCCCGGACATGCTGAAGAAGCTCGGGCTGCCCGCGGACAAGGTCAAGCAGCTCTTCAAGAAGGGCGGGCAGGTCATCATCAAGAAGGACCCCGAGACCTGCCCGGTGTGCCAGGGGATCGGCTACGTCGGGCTCGACGGGCTCTACGAGGTCTACGCGCTGGGCGAGGCCGAGCGCGAGCTCATCAAGGCCGGGAACATGAACGGCCTGCGGGCCGAACTTCGCAAGAAGCAGCTCCCCACGATCGCGCAGGTCGCGCTGCGCAAGGCCGTGGACGGCACAACCAGCGTCGAGGAAGTCGGGCGGGTCACCGCCGAGGGGCAACCGCCCTCGGGCGGCGCCGGCGCGTCCGGCGGCGCGAAGCCGTCACCGGCTGCCGGTGGAAAGCCCCCGGCGGCTCCGGGGTCACCCCCTTCCCAGGGAGGCGGCAAGCCTCCACCCGGTGCCCCCGGCGCGGGGGGAAGCAAGCCCCCGTCGCCGGCCCCGAAGGCCGCCGCGGGCGGTCCCAAGGCGCCGGCCGCGGGCTGAGACACCGGGCCCCGCCCGCAACCGCGGGAACGACGGCCGGTAGAACGAGTCGAACGCTCCGGGGCCTTCGCCCCGCGTGGAGATCGGTCGCATGTCCCTGAGCATCATCTGCATCCTCATCGTCGGCGGCATGGGCTGGCTGTGGCTGTCGCGCGGGTTCTTCTCGGCGCTGCTCAACCTGCTCTGCGTGCTCATCGCCGGCGCCGTCGCCTTCGGCCTGTG
>CAZCPB010000288.1:0-4719 GCA_964500365.1 uncultured Phycisphaeraceae bacterium | reverse complement strand
ACGGGGCAGCGCCGCGCCGTAGTCGAGCGAGGGCGAAAGGGCCGCCCTGGAGAACGCCTCGGCGGCGCGGTCGTAGCGGCCGAGCCTGCAGTACAGATCCCCCAGGTCTCGCAGCATGTCCCCGCGACGCCGGAGCAACTCGGCGAACTCAAGCCGCAGCCGCGTCGCCGACCCGAACGGCTCCGAAAATGAAAGCGCCGCGTCGAGCGCTTCTGCCGCGGCGCCCGGATGATCCAGCGAACCGAGCGCCTCGGCGAGGTCGGCGCTGATGAGGTACGGCAGGGCCGCGTCCGACGCGCCCGGATCCTCTTCCAGCGCGGCGACGAGCAGGCGCACGGCTTCCTCAGAACGGCCGGAGCGCTGGGCCTGACGCCCCAGGTACCACAGGACCTTCGGTTCCCTCAGGCCGCGCCGCACGGCTTGCCGGAACGACGCCGTCGCCACGAGCCGCTTGCCGCTCAGCAGCTGGGCTTCGCCGAGTTCCCGCCAGATCTCGGGGGCCGCGGGATCGAGCCGCGAGGCGGACTCGAGATCGAGCAGCGCGGCACCAACGTTCCCCGAGAGAAGCTTGGCGCGCCCGCCGGTGTACAGACGCAGGGCCGCGACCCGCGCTTCAGCGTCGGCCTCCGGCGGCCGGGTCTGCTCGGGCTCGACGATGTCGCCGCCCGAGTACCGCTGCCTGACCCGCTCAAGCGAGAGCGGCTCGGACGTGACGTTCGGCTCGACGAGCTTGGCTTCGACGCCGGGGGGGGGCGGCAGGCTCATCACGGACCGCTCGGGCCGCACCGTTTCAGCTTCCGCTCGCCTCGAAAGCTCGGCGAACGCGGGGCCGTCGATCGAGTACGAGGGGGCCCGCTGTTCGTCCGGCGAGTGAGCCCCGCGAGAGACCGGATCGTCGGACGCGCACCCGGCCTGGACCGCGAGGAGAGTCGCGACGGCACGCGCGATGCGTCGAGGGCTCGGGGAACGTTTCATGCCTGCAAGTGTTGGCGACGGACGGGCGGGGGGCGAGCGGCCGCGCGAGATGACGTGGATTCAAGGCTTGGTGCGATGCTTCTTTGATCGAGGCCGCGAGGGTGCCTCGGCGCGGGCCCGGCCCGGCTTGCGCTCCTTCTTCGCCGGACCCTCGTCGGACCATTGCTGGAGCAGGAGGTGCGTGGTCACCGCGTCGGGGGCGCGGACGTGTCGGTCCAGCCACGACTGCGCGGCCTCGACGGTCGTCCCCGCCTCGAAGATCCCCTCGGAGACGAGCTGCACGAGCAAACGTTCGTCCACCGGCAGGGCGTGCCCGCCCAGCGCGACCAGGAGCACCCGTGCGCCGACATAAGGCGGAACCCCCTCGAGCGATGCCAGGTACGCGCCGGCGTCCCGCTTTGAAGCCTCGACAAGCCGGGCAAGGCTCATGGCATGCTCGCGACGGTACAGGTCCGTGAGCGCGGCGTGGAGTCGTTCGGCGCGCTCCGGGGTCCGCGGGTATCGATCGCCCACCAAGTCCGAGAGCTCGTGCGGAAGACAGACGCGCAGCTCGTTGTAATCGACGACGCACTCGCGCAAGCGCCGCAGGGCCGCCCGGGCCCTGGCCGTCGTGGACTCCCACATCAGGAAACTGAGCAGAAACTCATCGAGGACCGCCTCGGCCCACTCGGGAACCGGGGACAGTGCCGAGGCCGGCTCGACGGCGGAGTCGGGGTGGCCGGCGCGAAGCCGGCGCAGCAGCGAGTTCAGCCGGCGAGTGGGGTCGTTCGAGCTCACGCGGACGGTTCTCCGGGGTTGACCGGACCGGCGGGGCCCGGCGGCTCCGAAGTGTTCGCTGCGCCGGGGCGGTTTTCCCGCTCCTCCCGGACCCTCTCCAGGGCCCGAAGCACGCCTGCCTCCCGCTTCGTGGACGTGTCGGCCTTGAAATGCAGGTGCGGGATCGACCTGGCCCGGACCGACCCGCCCAACGCGTGGCGGAGGTGGGGCGCCGCGGAGATCAGGCCGTGCAGCGTCAGTTCCTGGGCGTCGTCGGGAAGGACGGACACGAACACGGTGGCCTCCCGCAGGTCCTGGGAGACCCGGACGTCGGTCACGGTGATCAGGCCGCGGACGCGAGGGTCGTGCAGCCCGCGGCTGATGGCGTCCTGGATCGCCCGCCGCAGGTCGGCCGCGAGCTGCTCACGGCGATGGCTCACTGGTCGGTTTCTCCGGCCGCGCGTCTTCCGCGCCGGGTGAGGCCGGCTTCGAGGGCCGGGTCGCGCCGGAAGCGGGGGTCGTCGTCTTGCGCGACTTCGTCCTGTCCGCCGCTCCCGTAGAGCAGCTCACGCGAGGTGTCGCCCAGCTCGGCGTCGCGGAGTTCGCGGAGCTTGCCCGCGATGGCGTCGAGGGTCTCGCCGACGTGCCTTCCCTCGCGCCCCACAACGGCCAGCCCCAGACGGGCGACGCTCCGCGACTCGAGCCGTCCGACCTCCGCCACGGCGCAGAGGTGCTCCCGGTGGAGGCGGTCCTTCACCGATTGCACGACACGGCGCTTGTCCTTGAGGGACTCGGCGCCGTGGATGAGAAGCTCGAACTGGAGTATGCCGACGACCATGGCTATCGCGCAGCGCGCCGAGCGAAGACCGCGAGCGGGGAAACGCCGCGCCGGGGTGCTGGGACCGTCGAGCCCGCGGCTCGCGACGGCCCCGGGTTCCCCGCGGCCTGTGTGCATCACAGCGTCCTCTTGACCTCCACCTGCTTGTAGCACTCGAGCACGTCGCCCTCCTTGATGTCGTCGTAGCCGGCGATCTTCATCCCGCACTCCATGCCGGCGCGGACCTCCTTGGCGTCGTCCTTGAGCCGCTTGAGCTGCTCGAGCCTGCGATCGTTCTCGATGACGATGCCGGCGCGGGTGACGCGGATGAACGCGTCGCGCTGGACGGTGCCGTCGGTGACGTAGCAGCCGGCGACGCTGCCGACCTTCGTGATCTTGAAGACCTTGCGGACCTCGGCGTGCCCGAGGATCTCCTGCCGGATCTCCGGGGCGAGCAGGCCCTCGGCGGCCTTCTTGAGGTCCCCCGTGATGTCGTAGATGACCTGATAGGTGCGGATCTCGACGCCCTTCTGCTCGGCCAGCGTCCGGGCCTTGCCGGAGGGGATCACGTTGAAGCCGATGATGATCGCCTTGGAGGCGTCGGCCAGGAGCACGTCGCTCTCGTTGATGCCGCCCACCGCCCCGTGCAGGACGCGGACCTTGACCTCGGAGGTGCCCACCTTCTCGCACTCGGACTTGAGCACGTCCACCGTGCCCTGCTCCGCGGCCTTGAGGACAATGAGGATTTCCTTGACGGCCTTGTCGGCCATCTGGGTGAACAGCGAATCGAGCGTGACCTTGGGCTGGGCGAGCTGGGCCTCGCGCTCGCGATGGCGGCGCTGTTCGGCGGCCTCCTGAGCCTCCTTGAGCGAATCCACCACGAAGAAGCGGTCGCCCGCGTCGGGCATCTCGTCGATGCCGGAGATCTGCACGGGCATCGGGGGCGTGACTTCCTTGACCTTGTTGCCGCGGTCGTCGGTGATGTCGCGGACGCGCCCGAACGCGCGTCCGGCGACGATGAAATCGCCGACCTCGAGCTTGCCGTCCTGGACGAGAATGTTCGCCACCGCGCCGCGTCCTTCCTCGCTCTTGGACTCGATCACCGTGCCGCGGGCCGGGCCGCCGAAGTCGGCCTTGAGCTCGAGCAGCTGGGCCTGGTAGTCGAGCGTTTCGAGGAGTTGCGGGATGCCCTGGCCGTTGGTCGCGCTGGTGCGGACGATCTCGGTGTCTCCGCCCCATTCGACCGGGTTGAGCCCGGCGTCGGCGAGCTGGCGGAGCGTCTTCTGGACCTGGGCCTCGGTGGCGTCGGGACGGTCGATCTTGTTCAGGGCGACCACGATCGGGACGCCGGCGGCCTTGGCGTGGTTGATCGACTCGACGGTCTGGGGCATGACGCCTTCGGGGGCAGAGACGACCAGAACCACGACGTCGGTCATCCGCGCGCCGCGGGAGCGCATGCTCGTGAAAGCCTCGTGGCCGGGCGTGTCGAGGAAGACGATGTCCTTCTTTTCGCCGGCGACCTCCACCTGAACGCGGAACGCGCTGGTGCGCTGCGTGATGCCGCCCGCCTCGCCCGCGGCGACGTTGGTGTTGCGGATCTTGTCGAGCAGGCTCGTCTTGCCGTGGTCCACGTGCCCGAGGATCGTGACCACCGGTCCGCAGGGGCGCTCGTCCACTTTTTCGCGCTCCTCGTACTCGGCGCTGACGGCTTCCTCCGCGGTCTTCGACTCGACGACCAGAAGGTCGATGTCGAACTCCATCATGATCTCCTGGGCCTTGACCGGGTCGATGCCGGAGTTGATGGTGGCCATCACGCCCTGGAGGAAGAGCTTCTTGACGATGTCGGCGCCCTTGACGCCGGTCGCGGCCGAAAGGTCCTTGATCGTGAACGGTGCCGCGATGCGCACCTTCCCGTCGCTCCGTCCGAGTTCATCGCCGCGGGCGAGCTTGTCGTCGGCCCGCTTGAGGTCGTGCCGGCGCTTCTTGAGGAAGCCTCCGGCGCGCAGCAGCCTCGCCTCACGCTCGACCAGGTCCTGCTCGCTGAAGATCTGGCCGCCGACCCATTCGGCGCCGCTGCTGGCCCGGCGACGGGCCGGGACACCGGTGCCGCTTGAGCGAGCTCCTGTTCCCGCGGCACCCTGCTTGCGACGCGGGCTGCGTCCACGGTCGTC
>CAZCPB010000287.1:0-4733 GCA_964500365.1 uncultured Phycisphaeraceae bacterium | reverse complement strand
CCAGGCGGCGCTGGGAACGACCGCGGTCCTCGCCCGGCGCGCGGGCGTGCCGATGGTCCCCATCTACGTCACCAGCACCGACATCTGGTCGGAGATCCTCGACTACACCGTAACCTACGGGTGCCAGACGCTGATCATGGGCGAGTCGCGCCGCAGCGTCTTCGCCCGGACCGTCACCGAGGACGTGCTCGCGCAGGTCCGCAAGCACATGCCCGCGGGGGTCGAGATCATCACGCGCAGCGCGGACGAGAGCGCCAAGGCGGCCCTGGCGCCGGCGGAAGAGCACCCGCCGACGATCGCGTAGGTTGGCCCGAACGCTCCGCCCCGCTACGCTCGCACCATGAGCGATAACGGAGTATCGCCCGGGCCCGCGCCCGACCTCATCGACCCCCGCGTGGCCCCGCTCCTCGACGACCTGACCGGTCCGCAGCGCGAGGCCGTGGGCCACACCGAGGGTCCGCTGCTTGTCCTGGCCGCGGCTGGGTCGGGCAAGACCCGCGTCATCACCCGCCGGATCGCGTACCTCGTCGAGCTGGGCGTGCCGGCGTGGCGGATCCTTGCCCTGACCTTCACGAACAAGGCCGCGGGCGAGATGCGAGAGCGCGTCACGACGCTGCTCGCGGGGGCGGGCCGCTCGACGCGCGGGCTGACGGTGACGACGTTCCACTCCCTGTGCGCCCGCCTCCTGCGCCGCTACGCCGAGCACGCCGGGCTCAAGCCCGAGTTCACGATCTACGACGCGGGCGATCAGCTCGCGCTGCTCAAACGCGTGCTGGAGTCGCTCTCGCTCTCGAGTTCCAACTGGCCGCCGCGCTCGGTGCTGTCGGCGATCTCCGACGCCAAGAACAAGCTGATCGACCCCGAGAAGTTCGCGATCGGCGCGACGGACTTCTACTCGAAGACGGTGGCCAAGGTGTACGCCTCCTACCAGCAGGCGCTCCGCGCCGCCAGCGCGGTGGACTTCGACGACCTGCTGGTCCGCACGGCGTCGCTCCTGAAGAGTTCGGCGCACGTCCGCGACGAGTGCCGCGCCCGCTGGAGGCACCTGCTGATCGACGAATACCAGGACACCAACCACGCCCAGTTCATGATCGCCTCGCTGCTCGCCGGCGAGGCCGAGCCGGGCGGGCCGGGGCCCAACATCTGCGTGGTGGGCGACCCCGACCAGGCGATCTACGGCTGGCGCGGCGCGGACATCGGGAACATTCTCGAGTTCGAGGACCACTACCCCGGCTGCCGCGTGATCGCGCTGGGGGAAAACTTCCGCTCGACCGCGCCCGTGCTGGGCGTCGCCGATTCGCTCATCCGCCGCAACCGCCGGCGCAAGCACAAGGACCTCTTCACCCGCCGCGCCGGCGGCGAGAAGGTCGAGGTGGTCTATTGCCGCGACGAGCAGCACGAGGCGGCGCTGGTCGCCGACTGGCTCAAGGCGCGCCACGAACATTCCGGCGAGGGTGCTTCGGTCGAGGCGGGCTTGGCGTGGCGCGAGATGGCGGTCTTCTACCGCACGAACGCGCTCAGCCGCGTTGTCGAGGACGCTATGCGGGCGGCGAACATCCCGTACACCGTCGCGCGGGGTACCGCCTTCTACGAGCGCGAAGAGATCAAGAACGCCCTGTCGTACCTGCGACTGGTCGCCAACCCGGCGGATGATGTCTCGCTGGACCGGATCGTCAACGTGCCCGCCCGGGGGCTGGGTTCAACGACGATCACCCGTCTCGAAGTCCGCGCCGCCGAGCAGGGCGTGCCCGTGCTCGAAGCCCTGCGGTCGGCGTCTTCCTCGGCGAACTCGGGGCTCACGGCGCGGGCGGTCAACAGCGCCGCCAAGTTCATCGAGATGATCGACGCATGGACCGGCGCGGGTTCGTTCATGGGCGAGAGCGTCCCCGCTTCCCTGGCCGAACTGGTCGAACGGGTGGTCCGCGAGTCGGGCCTGGAGGCCATGTACCGGGCTCAGGCCCAGGCCGGCAAGTCCGAGGCCGACCTCGACCGGCTCGACAATCTCTCGGAACTGGTCAGTTCCGCCCGCCAGTTCGAGGCCGAATACGACGGCGCGGCGGATCCTGCCGGGTTCGATCCCTTCGACCCGCTGGCCGGCGCAGCCCCCCCGCTCCTGTCGATGCTCCGCGCGTACCTGGAGTCGATCGCGCTGATCGCCGACGCCGACGCCGTCGACCCCGCCCAGGGCGCCGTCACGCTCATGACGCTCCACGCTGCCAAGGGCCTGGAGTTTGGCGCCGTCGCGATCGTGGGGCTCGAGGAGGGGCTGCTGCCTCACTCCCGGGCGGCGGATTCCGAGGCCCAGCTCGAGGAAGAGCGGCGGCTCTGTTTCGTCGGGATCACGCGGGCGATGCGGCGACTCATGCTGACCAGCGCCCGCTACCGAACGATCCGGGGCCTCTCCGAGCGGACCATCTCGAGCCGCTTTCTTGATGAACTCAACGACCAGCACACCTCGGTGAAGGACATGGCGGACGTGTTCGCCGGTCTTGAAGAAACGGAATGGTCCGGACGCGACTTCGAGGGTGCTCGGCGGGAGCGTTTGTCGGGCCCGCCCGACCCGGGATCACGCTCGGGGACATTGCGGGCCGGGGTCCGTGTTCGACACCCACAGTTCGGCCTGGGCACGATCCGGAGCATCATCGCCGGGGGGAATGCCAGGGCAGTGGTCGACTTTCCCGCCGTAGGGACAAAGACGCTCGTGCTTCAGTACGCGCGACTCGAGCAAGTTCCCTGAAGCGCAGAATCAGCGCAGGACCGGCGGCGCGGCAACACTTGCTCGGGTCCGATATCCGTGCGGCATACGGGAGAATCGGCTGTAAGTCGTTCAGACTTAAGCGGTTGCATTCGGGACACCATGGTCCAGTCTGGGCAACAAATTCTCGGACGCTTCGAGCAAAGCCGAGAACCAAAAACCAGCGCTGATTGGGCTTTCACCTTTACGGAGGGATGATCCGGCGGTATAGTTTGAGCGGAGTTGGAGTGTTCGAAGTCAGGACGGCGAGAGATACGAGGGAGATCGAAAATGAGAACGGGAGTGGTTACTGCTACGGCAGCGATGCTGCTCGGCGCAGCGAGTGCTTGGGCGGCGCCCGTGTTCATCGGTGAGTTCACCGTGACCGACGGCCCGGGCACGGGCGGGGGCGGCGAGTTCTTTGCAACTCAGACGCTCACGAACACGTTTGCCAACCTTGGGCAGGTCGGCCGGGAGAACATCTTCGAGACGTTCTGCCTCCAGACCGATGAGAACATCCAGCTGAACACGCTGGTCAAAGTTGACCAGAACGATGTCACCGTGCTGGGCGGAAAGTCGTTGGACAACAAGGCCGCATGGATGTACAAGCAGTTCATCACCGGCGCCCTTGTTGGCTACAACTCGGTGACGATGCTGAACACGACGTCCTACGACTACGACCCGGCCCTTGGCGGCGGTCGCATCGACGATGCCACCTGGCTGCAGAGGGCCATGTGGGCGGCCCAGGGCGAGAACGCCATTCCAGCCCTCGGCACCCGCGGCCGCGAGTTCTATGACGCGGCGGCAAAGGCCGTGGCCGATGGCTATACAAACGACGGCAGCGTCGTCATCCTCAACCTGTACACGCAGCAGCAGGGCGGGGCTCGTGTCGAGATCCAGGACGTGATCGGCCTTGTTACCGTGATCCCGCTGCCCACGTCGGCCGCGGCAGGCTTGGCCATGATCGGCGGGCTGGCGTTCGTCCGCCGCCGCCGGGCCTGAGGTTCGAGCAACGAAACTAAGCGGGGTCGTCCTGAATCGGACGGCCCCGTTTCTTTTTTTGCGTTGCGATCACGACCGCAGTGCGCAGTCTCATATCAGCGCGAGCGGGTCGGCCCTGAGCCTTGGTCGGCGACGAACCCGGTCACGATTACGCCGAAGCGTCGACGGCCTCGGGCTCTTTCCGCAGTTTGGCCGCGAAGGCCGTGCGGCGGTCGGCGGCCCGGCGGCGCGTGCTGGGCTTGCCGCCAATCTCGGGCCCCTGCTCGTTGCCGACGAGCTGGAGCAGGGCCAGTTCGCTCCCGTCGCCGATGCGGCGGCGGCCGAGCTTGACGATGCGCGTGTAGCCGCCCGGACGGTCGGCGAATCGCGGGGCGATGTTCTCGAAGATGTGGCGGACGAGCTTGGGGCTCTTGCGGAGCTCGCCGTAGCGGTTCCGCTCGACCAGGGCCTTGCCGGCCTGCGGCTTGGGAAGCTCGAAGAAGCCCTCGGCCAGAGAACGCATCTTGTCCACCTGAGCCTTCTCGGCGTCGGAGGGGTTCTTGGGCAGGTAGAGCCAGTCGAAGGCCATTCGGTCACCGCCCAGCCGGGCGATCACGCGACGGCGCGAGGCCAGGTCGCCCTTCTTGGCGGCGGTGATGATCCTCTCGACGAACGGCTGGACCGCCTTGGCCTTGGTCACCGTGGTGACGATCTGGCCGTGCTCGAAGAGTCCGCACGCGAGGTTGCGGAGCGTGGAAAGACGGTGGGCGGTGGTTCGCCCGAGTCGGTAGCCGGCCCTCATGTGACGCATGGCAGACAATCTCCCGCGGAATGCCCTTCCCGGCCGTGAGGCCGGGACAGGGCCGAAATGATAGGCGTTCAGGGCGCCCAGCGCCCCTTTTCCGTGCCCGGGCTCAGCCGGTGATCTCCGGCTTGGGGGCCGAGACCCCCTCGGGCAACTTCATGCCGAGGTCCAGGCCGATGTCCTGGAGCTTGCGCTTGACCTCGCGGAGGCTGG
>CAZCPB010000286.1:0-4747 GCA_964500365.1 uncultured Phycisphaeraceae bacterium | reverse complement strand
AGGATCGCCTGGGTGCGGGCGCGCGCCGCCGCCAGTTCGTCGTGCACCGGGACGCTCCCGTTCCACATCCGCTGCATCGAGGCGTCGAACTCGTCCTTGAACTGCGGCCACGTGCGCGTGCGCGGCGCGAGGTAGGACCGGGGGCTCGCGGCGATCGCGCCGTGCACGCGCACGCCGCGGTTGGGATGGCGCTCGAGGAACTCCTCGCTCGCGCGGGCCAGGGGCGAGTTCTTGCAGTGGGCAGTGCTCAGGAACTCGACCACCGCCGGCCGCTGCGTGTAGGCGATGAACTCCATCGACGCCTCGGGGTGCGGCGCACCCCGCGGGATCACGAGCACGTCGGTGTCGATGAGGCCCACCGGCGCCGCGGCATCGTACAGCCCGTCCGCGACGGGGAAGGGCGCGACCCCGTAGTCCAACCCCGGCCTGTGCGCGTTGATCACGTTCGCCAGCCACGGCCCCTGCACCACCATGGCGACTTTCCCGTCCACGAACCCGTTCAGCGCCGAGTCGTACGCCGTGCGGAAGCCCGACTGGAACCGCACGGCGCGCTCGACCCCCAGCCGCTCCGCGTAGCCCTTCATCCATTCGAAGGCCGCGATGTTCTCCGGCGAGTCGGCCAGCGACCGGTCGGTGCCCGCGTCATAGAGCGACCCGCCGAAGTGGTACCCCCAGATCCACGACCACCACCCTGGTTCGGTGTGCAGGAACCCCGCGCGCTCGATCTCGCCCGACGCGGTCCCCCGGTCGAGCCTTGCCGCGAACTCGTCGAGCTCGCCGATGGTCCTGGGCGGGCGGTCGGGATCCAGGCCGACCTCGCGGAACGCCCCGCGGTTGTAGTACAGCGCCAGCGACCCGCCCGTGTTGATGGTCGCCCACGTCCGCACACGCCCTTCGCGGTCGGGGTGCTGCATGATCGGCCGCACGCCCGCGGCATAGTCCTCCAGGCGCGGGGCCAGGCTCGGACCGAACTCGTCGAGCGGGACGATCGCGCGCGTCTCGGCGTACAGCGGGATGTTGAAGTGCCACAACCCGACCACGTCCGGCGGGTCGCCCCCGGCAACGGCGATGAGCGTCTTCTGGTCGATCCCGACCGTGACGAGGTAGCGGACGAAGATCCGCGACTGGGCCGCGTTGAACTCGTCCACAACGCGCTGCATCGCGCGCCCCTCGTGGCCCGACCACTTCTCCCAGTAGTCGAGGATCACCCGTCCGCCGCTGTTTTCCTTCGCCCCCCGCGGGCCGAACACGGCAAACGCCGCGGCCCCGGCCCCGATCACCCCGAGCGCCGCCCGGCGCGCGATCTCGCGACCCCCCTCGCCCGGGCGCTTACGCATGACCGCTCTCCGCGTACTCGGGGGCACTGGAACGCGAGTCTACTTCTTCGAACCGCCCGCGTCGGTTGCCCCGCCGGCCCGTGCCGCCGCGAGCTTCTTTTCCTCGTTGAGCCGCTCGACCGTCTTGTCCCAGTCGCTCTTGCTGAAGAGGAAGCCCGTGGGCTGGTTCGTCTTGGGGTTGATGATCCCCTGGGACGGATCGATCTGGCCGGTGCGGTAGCGGAGTTCCTGCTCCATGCGCCCGCGGGGCATGGTGATCTCGTCGCCGGTGTCGGTGAACTTGATCGTGACTTCCTCGGTCATGCGCTCCGGGGCGTACGGGTCGCCGCCGCCAGACAGGCGCCACCACATCACCGCGCCCATCACGACCAGCAGCACGCCCGCCACGCCCCAGCCGAGCGCCGGCCGCTTGTTGAGCTGCTCCCGAAGGCCATCCAGCATCGCGGGCCCTTTCGTGCGGGTTTCGGCCTACTTGGGGTAGTAGTGCCCCCAGTTGAAGAACGGTCCGGGCGCGCCGTACGGATCGCGGGCCTCGGGCAGGTTGTAGTCCGACAGCGCCATCGCCTTGATGTGCTGGTCCCCGAACAGCAGGTTGTTCACGCCCCGCGTCTCCCGTCCCGCGTTGGTCTTGCCCTGGTGGCGGGGGAACTCGTCGAGCGCATCGGTGGCCCAGACCAGCGCGTCGGGGTGCTTGATCAGCCGCACCCGCCGGCTCGACACGCCCGACTGGCCGAACGGGTGGTCCTGGATCAGCGAGTCGTTGAAGTAGTACTCGGTGTACCACTCGAACGGGCCGAACGACTTGAAGGGGTACGTGTAGTACCGGTCGCCCTTCTGCAGGTACTTGACGTTCTCCTCGAACCGCACGCTGGAGTAACCCCGCGCCGCCGGGCACTCGAAGGGCTTGTTCCCGCCGTTGCCCACGTAGGGCTGGAGCTGCCGCACCGCGTTGGTGTAATCGCGGACCTGCGTCTTCACCGGGTCGGGGCGCAGGTTGAGGAAGATCGGGTCCTTCTGCTCGTCGAGGTACGCCTGCGTCGCGATGCCGATCTGGCGCAGGTTGCTCTGGCAGATCACGTTCCATGCGGCCCGCCTCGCCCCGGCGAGCGACGGCAGCAGCATGCTGATCAGGATCGCGATGATCGCGATGACGACCAGGAGCTCGATGAGGGTGAAGGCACGCCGCCTCCCGCCCGTCGGTCCGCTCCCCTGTCGCCCGCGTTGTCGGCTCGTCATGGCAAGGTCTCCACGGCCTCACGCTCGGGCGCGCCGGCCGCCGGCACGCCGTCCCACGTCACGACCACCTCGACCGATGAACGCCCGCTCACCCGCTCGGGCGTGATGATGCCGCCGTCGACCGCGATCCCGTCCACCTCGACGCGCGCCCGCACCCCGGCCCGGGAACCCGCCGCGTCGAACGCGATGCGCACGTCGCACCCGCGCCACCGCCGCACGATACGCACGGCGCCGAACTCCGGCGGCACGCACGGCGCCACTTCGAGGCCGTTCCACGTCGCCCGCACCCCCAGCACCGATTCCAGTCCGACGCGCCGCAGCCACTGTGCCGAGCCGGTGTACCACGTCCACCCCGCCCGCCCGGGCGTCGCCGAGTCCGGCCCGTCCACGTTGCCCGGGGTGACGTAGGGCTCGGCGACGTACCCGTCGGCGTCCGTCCCGCGGAGCGGCGGGGAGATCGATTTCCAGATGCGCCCGGCCGACCGGGAATCGCCCATTGCGCACGCCGCGGCGAGCGCCCACGTCGCCGCGTGCATGTACACGCCCCCGTTCTCGCGGGCGCCCGGCGCGTAACGCGTGATGTAGCCGATCCCGGCGTCGGGCGCCGAGTACGCCGGGGCCAGGAGCAGGGGGCCGTGCGGGCCCAGGAGCTGGTCCTTGACCGACCGCCACGCCGTCTGGGCGCGGTCCGGCGGCGCCACGCCGCTCAGGATCGCCCAGGTCTGGGCGTTGAGGTGGATCCGCCCCTGGGCATTGCGGCTGGAGCCGATCCACTGGCCGTCATCGCGCGTCCCGTAGCGGTACCACGCCCCGTCCCACGCCTGGTCGTTGATCGCACGCGCGAGCCCGGCCCGCGTGTCCCGGCGCGCCGCGGCGGCGCGCGCGTCCCCGCGCAGCTCGTCGAGCCGCGCGAAGTCGTCGAGGATCGTGCACAGGAAAAAGCCGAGCCACACGGACTCGCCCCGGCCCTCGACCCCCATCGACGAGAGGCCATCGTTCCAGTCGCACGAGCCGATGAGGGGCAGCCCGCGCGGGCTCACCCGGGCGAGCGCCCGGCGGATCGACCGCTCGCAGTGCTCCAGCATCGTCGCGGGGCGCTCGTCGTCCACGAACGGCTCGGCGTCTTCGAGGACTGAAAGGTCGCCCGTCTCGCGCACGTACGCCGCCGTGATCAGCGCCAGCCAGAGGTAGTCATCGCTGCACGCCGTCCGCAGCCCCGTCTCCGTCAGCGGGTGCCACCAGTGGTACACGCTCCCGTCGGCGAACTGGTGGCGTGCGTGCAGCCGGATCTGCTCGCGGCACTTCGCCGGGTCCAGCGACAGCCACACCAGGCTGTCCTGGAGCTGGTCTCGGAACCCGAAGGCTCCCGACTGCTGGTAGTAGCCCGTCCGACCCCACAGCCGAGCGCTGATCGCCTGGTACGGCAGCCAGTGGTTGTGCATGAGGTCGAAGTCGGGGCACGCCGTGCTCACCCGCGTCGGCGACAGCCGCCGCTCCCACGCCGCGCCCGCGTCCGAGATCGCCCGCTCCACCGTTTCCGCCGAGGCGTACGCGTCGAGAAGATTCAGCAGTGCCGCGCGGCTCTCGGCCGCCGCGAGGACGTACCGGAAATCGGCGGTGCCGCGGGGCGCGAGCGTGAAATCGCCCCCGAGTGCCGCGCTCGCGTCCGCGAAGCGCCCGAAGCCCGAGGGCCCGGGGGCGGCGCCCGTCATTGCCGCGGGCCGCGAGGGCGGCGCGTACCGCCCGAAGAACGCGGCCTTGTCGCCCAGCGCCAGCGCGGCCTCGAGCGGCTCCCCGGACGCGAACGCGTGGGCCGCGATGTACGGCCACGGCCGGTTCCAGTGTTCCCGCTCGCTCCGCGCCGGGACGTCCCACATGTTCTTGACCGCCACGATGGCCCCGCGCGCGGCGTCGTGCTCGGTTGTGAAGAAGAGCCTGTGGAATTCGCGCTTGGCGTCCGGCGCCACACCGCAGCACCACTCGAAGAACGAACTGATCCGCAGGCGGCGGGCGCGGTCGGCGAGGTTGGTGAGGCGGACGCGCCAGACCTCGACCGGGTCGTCGGGCGCGACGCACATCGTCCACTCGGCCCGCACCCCGTCGAACTCGGTCGTGAAAGTCGTCGAGCCGAGCGTGTGCGTGCAGGCGTACGAGTCGTAGGGCACGCGGCAGGG
>CAZCPB010000285.1:0-4823 GCA_964500365.1 uncultured Phycisphaeraceae bacterium | reverse complement strand
TCCGTCCCCCGAGGGGATTCAAGACCTCGCACCTCGCCCGCGCGGTGCGCCGCACCGGGCACCAGGTCGTCGCCTGGTCGCGCCGGGCGCTCGACGGCGTCCCCACCACCGCCGCCCGCATCGTCCGCCGCCTCTCCCCGGCCTCGCGGGGGGAGATCCTCGCCCTCCACGACGGGCGAGCCCCGCTCTCGCGCCCCGCCACCGGCGCCATGATCGACGCGCTCCCCGGACTGATCGCGTCGCTCAACTCCCGCGGCCTGCGCTCGGTCACGCTCGGCGAACTGCTGGACCTGCCGCCGTACCTGCCCGCGACCCCGGAGGTCAGATCTCCGCCGCGTACTGCGCAAAGCTCTCGCTGAACGAAGAGAACTCCACCCCGAGGTCCTCCGTCGCCTTCCCGGACGGGCCCGTCGCGTCCCGCCCGCCCATGACGGCCATGCCCTCGTCGAACGGCAGGAATCGTCCGAGCCCCAGTTTCGCCGCCGCGCCGGCAACTTTGGACGCGATCTCGCTCGGAACACCCCACGGCTCCAAGCGCTCGTTCCCCGCGGTTGTGCCGTCGCGGAACTTCCGCAGCATCGCCGGCCACGTGAGCGTTTCGCCGCCGAAAAGGTTGTAGACCTCGCCCACCGACCCCGGGCGCTCAAGCGCCGCCGCGAACGCCCGCGCCACGTCGACGACGTACACGGGCGCTACCTTCGGATCGACCGGCGTGGCGCCGCCGAGCGGCACCCGCGTGTCGATCTGGTACCTCGTGAAGTACGGGATGAAGAAGTACGGCGCATGATGCCCCGACACCATGTCGGCAAACATCTCGGTCGCTTCCCCGCCCGGCCCGTGGATCAGGCTTGGCCGGAAGATCGTCCAGTCCAGTCCCGACGCCCGCACCAGCCGTTCACCCTCGAACTTGGTCGTCAGGTACGCGGTCCCCCCCGTGTCGCTCGCGCCGAGCGCCGACATGTGCAGGAACCGGCCGACCCCGGCCTCCCGCGCCGCGCCGAGCGCCTCGCGCGTGGCCTCGACGTGCATCCGCCGGAACGTCGCGGGCGGCGCCTCGCGGATGATCCCGATCAAGTGGACGACCGCGTCGCACCCCCGCACGAGGTCCGCCGCGGCCCGCCGCTCAAAGACATCCCCGACCACCACGCCATGGAACTCGCCGGGTGCGGGGAGCACCTCTCGCGCCTTGTCCCTGTCCCTGACGAGCGAGCGCACCGAGTGACCGCGCGCGAGCAGTTCGCGCACGACGTGCCGCCCCACGAACCCGCTCGCCCCGGTCACCGCCACCGTCTGGCCCATTTCGACCTCCGAACGATCAAAAGCCGCGCCAAGACCTTCGGCACCGCGGCGCGGGCGCTCGTGCCGCACTCCATCGCCGCGGATGATATAGCATCCGCGCGGTGACGCTCGACGCCGATCAGATCGACTTCGCGTACCGGCACGGCGCTCCCGTGCTCCGATCCGTCACGGCATCGTTCCCCGCGTCGACCGTCACCTGCATCGTCGGGCCCAACGGCGCGGGCAAGTCCACCCTCCTCCGCGTGCTCGGTGGTCTCCTTGCCCCGGGCGCGGGGCGCGCGGCGCTCGACGGGACGCCCGTTCACGCCCTGACCCCGCTCGAACGGGCACGACGCATCGTCCACATCCCCCAGACCTCACGCGTGGGCTTTGCCTTCAGCGCCCTCGACATCGTCCGTATGGGCCGATACACCGCCGGGGGCGAGGCCTCGGGCGACGCCGCCCGCGGCGCCCTCGACCGCGTGGGACTCCTCGACCGCGCCGACGATCCCTTCGGGTCCCTCAGCGCCGGCCAGCAGCAGCGCGTGACCCTTGCCCGCGCACTCGCACAGTTCGACCTTCCCTCGCGCGGGGGATCCCGCGCCGTGCTGGCCGACGAGCAGGTGTCGGCCATGGACCCGTTGCACGCCCGTCGCGCGCTTGACCTCCTGGGCTCGCTCGCCGCCGCGGGGGCCGCGGTCGTCGTCGTCCTCCACGACCTCGCCGCTGCCCTCCGCCACGCCCAGCGGGCCCTCGTCCTCGACGGAGGTGGAGCCGTTGCCGCGTCCGGCGCCATCGGCGACGCGCTGACTCCCGCGCGCCTCGAGGCCGTCTTCGGCGTACCGTTCCGCGAGTTCGAGTCCCGCGGCAGGCGGGTCGCGATGGTGCCGGCCTGAGCGCCGGCGCGGCAGGGAAGCCCCGGAGCCACGCGTGAATCAGAACTGGATCCACCTCATCGTCTTGCTCCTGGTCGTCGGCGGCTCGGTGCTGAAGGTCATTCTTTCCAAGCTCCAGGAGCAGGCCGCCAAACGCCGCGCCCAGATCGCCGCCGAGCAGCGCCGTCTCGAAGCCCTGCGGACCGGCCGTGACCCCGACGCCCAGCGCCAACCTTCTCCCTTCCAGTCGGGCACACCCGCGCAGGGGGATCTCGAGGAATTAGCCCGCCGGCGCGCGGCCCAGCTCCAGGAACTTCGCCGGCTCCAGCAGCAACGCCAGCGCGGCGCGGGCGCTCCGCCGCCCCGGCCGGCGACCGCCGGGGAGGTGCTGGTGCGTGTTCCCGGCAGCAGCGGCCCCACCGTTCCCGGCACCCGGGCCCCGCTCCCGCCGCCGCGGCCATCTCCCGCACCGCCCCGCAGAACGACACCCCCCCCACGCCCGGCCCGCCCCCCGCAACGTCAGGCCGCGCGGCCGCCGCAGCGCCAACCCGTGCCCCAGCGCCCGGCCCGCACGCCTATCCCCACGGCCTCCGCCCCCGCGCCGCCAGAAACGAAGCGGCGCAAACCGATCGCGATCGAACCCGTCCCGGAGCCCGAGCCGGCGCTGCGCGAGGGGGGTCGACTCCCGGCGGCGCTGGGCGCTCGCGCCCCCGACTGGCGCCGCGCGATCCTGATGGCCGAATTACTCTCGGCCCCGGTGGCGCTGCGGACCGCCGAACCCGCGCCGCTCGCCCGTCGCTTCTGAAAGGCCCGCCGCACGATGCTCACGCCCGCACGCTCACGGCCGCGATCCGTCCCGCAGGGCGCGGTGCTGCTCGGCACGCTCGCGCTGCTCGGGGCGTGCGATTCGTTCGACGTGCCGCCCGGGACCACCGGCCTCCTCCAGGTCTTCGCCGAGCCGTCCACCTCGCAGGCCGCCGAATGGGCGATCGACAAGTACGACGCCGACAAGCGCTACCGGGGCACGATGATCCTCGCGAACAAACCATTCGCCGGTGAGGAGATCTACATCAAGCTCTTCGTGGACAACGCCTCGGACCCCGACGCCGGCGTCCGGATGGCCGCGACCCGCGCCCTGGGCAACCACGGCGGCCCCGAGCACGTCCCGGTGATCCTCAAGAACTTGGAGGACCCCGACAAGCTCGTCCGGCTCGAAGCCGCGCGCGCACTCCAGCGCGTCCACAACCCGATCGCGGTGGACCCGCTCATCAAGCACTGCGACGACTTGCAGGAGGTTGAGGCGGAGGTTCGCGCCGAGTGCGCGGACGCCCTCGGGCAGTACGCCGAGCCACGCGTGCTCTCCGCGCTCCAGAAGTGCCTTTCCGACCCGAATCTTTCGGTGAACTACGCGTCGCTCTCCTCGCTCCGCACGCTCACGGGCCAGGACTTCGGGCTCGACCGCCTGGTCTGGCGGCAGTGGCTGGAAACCGCGAAGGATCCGTTCAAGGCAAGGCTCGCTTACGTCTACCCGGTCTTCCGGCGAGACCCGACAATGCTCGAGCACATCCCCTTCGTCCCCGGGCCGCCGAACGAGCCCGAGGGCGTCAGCCCCGCCGGCCTGCCGCAGGGTGGAGAAACAGTGACGCGAGCGACGGGCGATAAGAACCCGTCGTCCGGATCGAAGTAGCCCGCGCCCTGCGCCGTGCCGATGGAGAACGCGGGAAGGACCCTGCGTGAAGGCGATCGTCCTCAAAGACGGAAAGGTCAGCGTGGACCCCGAGCGGGCGCCGCCCGAGGCCCCTCCGGGGGAAGCGGTCGTCCGGCTCATCCGCGCCGCTATCGCCGAGCCCGATCTCGAGATCGCCTCCGCCGACCGGTCATGCGGCGGTGTGCTGGGCCATCAGTTCGTCGGCGTGGTTGAACACGTCGCCCCTCGCCAGGGTCGCGACGACCGGCCGTGGGTCGGTAAGCGTGTGGTCGGATCGCCGATCGTGGTGTGCGGGCGCTGCGATCTCTGCCGGGCCGGGCTCGCTTCGCACTGCCCCGGGCGCGCGATACTGGGCCTTCTCAATCGCGACGGGTGCTTCGCCGAGCGTTTCTCCATCCCGCTCGTCAATCTCGTCGAGGTGCCCCGCCCGGTTCCCGACGATGCCGCCGTGTTCGCCGAACCGCTCGCCCGCGCGCTGCACGTCGTGCACCTCCTCCGCGTCGAGGGCAAGCCTTACGTCACCGTGCTCGGGGACGGCGTCGATGCGCTCCTTGCCGCGCAGGTCCTTGCGCGGCTCAACGCCTCCGTCCGCCTCCTGGGCTGGCAGCCCGACAAGTTCGGGCTCTGCGAGCGCTGGGGAATCAAGCACCGGCACGCCGACGAGGTCGGCCGCAGGAACGATCAGGACATCGTTGTGGACTGTACAGGAACATCGCGCGCCGTGAACCTGGCCGTCTCACTCGCACGCCCCCGGGCCAAGGTTGTGCTCTGCTCGCGGGGCGTCCCGATCCCCGTGTCGCGCGCTCCGGATGCTCCCGGCCCGGACCTGACCGGCGCGATTCACGCCGAGCTCGAGCTGCTCGGCTCCAGCGGCGGCAGCATCGCCGAGAGCGTCGGGACCCTCGCCACGGGCCGGATCGAGACCGCGCCCCTTATCACGTCGCGCTTCCGCCTGCCGGAAG
>CAZCPB010000284.1:0-4847 GCA_964500365.1 uncultured Phycisphaeraceae bacterium | reverse complement strand
CAAAAACGGCAAAGGCTTGCGGCTGATCCGCAAGCCTTCACCAAATAGCGGGGGCTGGATTTGAACCAGCGACCTCCGGGTTATGAGCCCGACGAGCTACCAGGCTGCTCTACCCCGCAGTCTGGCCCATTTGTAGCGCGATCTGAACCGAGAATCAAGGCGGTGATCGTCGTTGTCTTTCGGTCACCGCGCGAGAGTGGCCGCGGACCGCGCTTCCCGCGACGCTACCATCGCGCCGAATGCCGGACAGAGTCAACACCCTTCTCATCGGCGGGGGCGGACGCGAGCATGCTCTTGCGCTCAAGCTCTCGCAGTCGCCTCGCCTCGGCGATCTCTGGACCACCCATCCCGCCAACCCCGGAATCGCCTCTCTCGCGAAGGCTGTCGACGTTCCCGTCTCCGCGCGAGAAATGTACCGCCTCGTCCAATTCTGCGACAAGAAGCAGATCGGCCTGGTCGTGGTCGGCCCTGAGGACCCGCTCGCCGAGGGGTTCGCCGACAAGCTTGCCGCGCCGGGGCCCGTCGGTGGAGGCGGGCGGCTCGTCTTCGGCCCCACCAAGGACGCGGCACAGCTCGAGGCCGACAAAGCCTGGTGCAAACAGATCCTCCGCGCCGGCTCGATCCCCACCGCCGAGTCGCATGCGTTCACGGACCCCGAGGCGGCCAAGACGTACATCCGTTCGCGGCGCCACGTCCCGGTCGTCAAGGCCGCGGGACTGGCCAAGGGCAAGGGCGTGTTTGTCCCGGATACTCTCGAGGAGGCCGCCGCGGCGGTGGACCGCGTGATGGTCGAACGTATTTTCGGCGACGCGGGCCGCACCGTGGTGGTCGAGGAACGCCTCGCCGGCCCCGAGGTCTCCGTGCTGGCGATCGTGGACGGCCGGAACATCCTGATCCTCCCGCCCTGCCAGGACCACAAGCGACTCCTCGACGGCGATGCCGGGCCGAACACAGGCGGCATGGGCGCGTTCTGCCCCTCCGACACGCTCTCCGACGAGGTCATGGCCAAGGTCGAGCGGGAGATCCTTGTCCCCACGATCGACACCCTCCGGCGCGACGGCATCGAGTACAGAGGCGTGCTCTACGCCGGCCTCATGCTCACGCACTCGGGGCCGAAGGTGCTCGAGTTCAACGTCCGCTTCGGCGACCCGGAATGCCAGCCCCTCATGGCACGCCTGAAGAGCGACCTGCTCGAGCTCATGCTCGCGGCCTGCGAGGGCACCCTCGACCGCGTCGAGGTCGAATGGGACGAGCGCGCCGCCTGCTGCATCGTGCTTGCCGCACGCGGCTATCCCGACGCCCCGAAGCTCGATGCGCCGATCACCGGGATCGATGCCGCGGCAGCGATTCAAGGGGTTTCCGTGTACCACGCCGGCACCAGGCGCAGCGCTTCGGGCGAGATCGTCACCGCGGGCGGGCGCGTGCTGGGCGTGACGGCCCTGGGCGACGGCCTCGACCATGCACGCCAACTTGCGTACGAGGCCGTGAGCAGGATCAGCTTCGAGGGCATGCAGTTCCGTCGCGACATCGGCGCGCCGCGCGAAGTCTCAACCCAGCCCCGCACCACCGCACCCGCGGCCCCCTGACGCCCATCACTTCGAGGGGCTCGCCCCGCCGCGCAGCCATTCCGCGATGTTCGCGGCGTTCGGCGACGAGTACGTCCGGCGCGCCCCGCCCGCGTACACGACGAGCACCCCGCGTCCGGCCGCCGGACCCGGCGAGGGAACGAGCAACCGGAACTCCTCGTCCACCTGCCCGTCCACGCTCGTCGCGGTCACGTCCGCCGCGCCGACGAACCCCGCGGGTTCTTCGGCCTGCACCGCGTCGGCCCGCTCGCGGGTGAGCAGGTCGAGCAGCTTGTCCAGCGCGGCGCTCGCGTGGAGGCCGGCCGGCCCCTCTCCGCTGGCCCACCCCTGAGCGGTTCTCTTCGCGGTCCACGCCCGCGAGAGCATCGGCCCCGCAGGCTCGAACGCCAGAGCGCCGATGTCGGGCGCCGCGGTGCGCAGAGACACGCGCGAGAAATACGCGAACGGATCGGCCGGGATCGCGTTGAGCGCCGAAGCATCGACGACGGCGATCACAGGCCCCCACAGGACCTCTCGGGCACCCGTCGCGGCATCCTCCGACATCGCTTCAAGACGGGCGAACACCGAAGTCCCCGCCACATCGGCCGCGCCGCCGATCGTCACGCTCTGCACCAGGGCCCAGCGGCGCGCGTCCGAGCCTTCGAGATCCCGCCGCGTGGATTCGACGATGATCTGGGATGTGCCCCGAGCGAAGGCGCTCTCAGTGTCGGTCGTGGCCCGGCCGAGCACGCTCCGCGCCGCGACCGACGCCATGGCGTTCAACACCGTCGAGATGACCGGCTCATCGGCCGGAGCCACACGGGGTTTCTGCATACCCCAGTTCCGGCCGACCCGTGAGAGGATGACCTCGTTCCCCTGCGCCCCGATCATCAGGCGCGACGCGTCCGTGATCTCTGCGCCGAAGATCGAGGGCTCGCGCCACGTGTCGGTCGTGCCCGAGCCGAACACCTGGAGCAACGCAGCATCCCCGAGCGCGACGCCCGCGCCGTCCGCCACGCGGACTCGCGTCCGGCCGGCGACGGCGCTCGACGCCAGCCTCATCTCACGCGCGCCGCTGCTTCCACGGAGCGCGACGCGGATCTCCCCATCGCTCGGGGCGCCCTCCGGCGCCACGGGATCCACGCGCAGATCCGCGAGGAGCCGCAGCGCCCCACGGACCCGCGAGGCCGCCGCGGGCCAGGACCGCTCCGCGCCGCCGGCATCCTTCCATCGCATGACCCACACGCCCGGCACCCGGTCGCTGAGCGCGATCGAGATCGGCGCGGCGCCCGGCGCTTCGATCTCCATCCGATCGACGCCGCCGATGTCGAACCCGCCCAGCAGCGGCCCCGCCGGCCCGGCGTTGCCCCCGGACTTCATGAGAAACACCGCGGCAAGGCTCAACGCCGCGGCGACCAGCAGGGCAATGATGATCGCGGTCCGTGACACGACGCGGAGTGTACGAAATGCAGACCATCGCCGGAATCCGGCCCGGATCGCCGCGGCCGTGCGTAGGCGTGACACCCGATCTGGAGATCTCGCCGTCCGGACGGCTCGTCGTTTCGTGCGCCGCGGCCTACCTGGACGCGGTCCACGCCGCCGGCGCCGACCCGGTGGTGCTCGCCCCGATTCCCGAACTCGCCGCCTCGCACGCCGAGCAGTTCGACGCGTTTGTCTTCACGGGCGGCAATGACCCGGCGATGGAGGTCTTCGGCAAGGCGACGCATCCCGCGGCAACGCTCGTTCACCCGCGCCGTCAGCAGTACGAGCTGACGCTGTTGAATGCCCTGCGCGATCTCGCGCCCGAACGACCCGTCCTCGGCATCTGCCTCGGCATGCAGATGATGTCGCTCCATGCCGGCGGCGACCTCGATCAGCATCTCCCCGACACGCTGCCGTCCCACGCGCGACACAAGAACGCCACGCACCCCGTACTTGCCGCGCACGGCTCCGCCCGGCGCTTGCTCCCCGCGCTTTCACTTCAGCCCGAAGGGCCGCACATCAGCAGCCGGGGATCAGGCGAATCGGCGATGCCGATCCCCGGTCGTTGTGCACCGGTGACCTCGCTCCCTGAAGCGGTGCTCGTTGTGCCCGAGTGCGAGCCGCGCGCGTTCGAAGTGCAGAGCAACCATCACCAGGCCGTCCGCGATTCCGGCGCTCTCCTCGTTCTCGCGCGGAGCGACGACGGCGTCATCGAAGCGGTGGGGGACCCGAACCGCCCCTTTTACCTCGGGGTTCAGTGGCATCCCGAACGGACCGGCGCGCCGACCCTGGGTCAGCAACTCTTCGATTCGCTCGTCGCCGCCTCGCGCCGATGACATGCGCCCTGCGCCGTCCGCAGCTGTGTGCACCGCCGGCTCTTCCTCACACCAGCCCGCTGGAGTCCTGGACCCCCAGATTCAAGAACACCTCTTTGGTCGCCGTGGAGCGGTTCAGCGTGTAGAAATGAATCCCATCCACTTCGCGGTCGAGCAGGTCGCGGCACTGCTCCGTCGCCCAGTGGATGCCCACGCGTTTGATCCCCTCGTCGTTCCCCGCCGCACGGTTCACGGCGCGGATCAAGGGCGCGGGGAACCTTGCCCCCAGCGCAAGCTCCGCCATCTTCTTCATCCCGCCGATCGACGTGATCGGCATGATGCCCGCCAGGATCGGCACCTTGATCCCGGCGAGTTCGCAGCGGTCGCGGAAGTCGTAGAAGTCGCGGTTCTCGAAGAAGAGCTGCGTGACGATGAAGTCCGCCCCCGCGTCCACCTTGGCCTTCAGGTGCTCGATCTCGAGCAGCCGGTTGGGCGTGTCGGGGTGACCTTCCGGGAAACCGGCCACCCCGATCGTGAACCCGCGCCGCAGCGGGTGTGCGCCGCTCTCGTTGAACGCCCGGATCCGCCGCACCAGCTCGGCCGCCTTCCGGAAGTCCTTGTGCGGGTCTCCGCCGGTCCACCCCTTCGGGACATCGCCCCGCAGCGCCAGGACCTTGTTGATCTTCGCCGCGGCGTACTTCTCCAGGATCTGCCCGATCTCCGCCCCGTCGTGGCAGACGCACGTCAGGTGCGGCATCGGGTCGAGCGTCGTCTGATCCTTCAGACGCACGACCAGGTCCTGCGTCACCTGGCGCGTCGATCCTCCCGCGCCGTACGTCACCGAGACGAACGTGGGCTTGAGCCGCTCGAACTCCTTGATGTGCTCGAACAACTCGGCCGAGGCCGGCTCCGAGCGGGGCGGGAAGAACTCGAACGAGAAGGTCGTCCGCTGAGAGTTGAAGTAGTCCAGGAGGTGCATGAGTGC
>CAZCPB010000283.1:0-4853 GCA_964500365.1 uncultured Phycisphaeraceae bacterium | reverse complement strand
CACCGTCCGGAGTTCCGCGCGCCCGGCGCCGAGGTCATCCTGCACGGCCACTGCCACCAGAAGGCGCTGTGGGGGGTCGAGAGCAGCGCGGCGATGCTGCGCCGGGCGTGCGGGCCGGCCCTGCGCGTGCTCGACTCCGGGTGCTGCGGGATGGCCGGCTCGTTCGGCTACGCGGCACGGCGCTTCGATCTCTCGATGAAGATCGGCGAGCTCTCGCTCCTGCCCGCGGCGCGGAGCGCGCCCGAGGCGGCCACCCTGGTGGCGCCCGGGACCTCGTGCCGCCACCAGATCCACGACGGCGCGCAGCGCGGCGCCGTGCACCCGATCGAACTCCTCGGTACGCTGCTCCATGCCGCCGGCGACTGATCGGCGCATCCGCCCGACCGGGAGGGGCGCATGCAACTGCTCGAGTGGTGGGGAGGGCTGCCGTGGCTGGTTCGGTACGGCGTGGCGTTCCTGTTCATCGGCACCGGCGCCGTGCTGTTCTTCACGGGCGCGGGCATGCGCCTTCCGATCATCGGATGGGCGATCGGCGGCGCGATGCTGCTCATGGCGGGCCGTTCTGATTCGGAGAAGCGCGGCTACAACTTCTGATCGGGCGGTTCCCGGGCGTCACGCCGGCCGTTCGCGCCGTTCCTTCGTCGCCGCGTCGTACTCGTAGACCTTGCCGGGCTCCTCGCCCGCGCACGCCTTGTGCGACTTGTCGCACAGGGGCGGGGTCGCGGTCAGGCCGCACGCGCAGACCCAGAGCGCCTTCAGGTTCCCCTGCTCATCGCGCGGGAACTGCGACGGGTCGATCCGGATCGGGCCGGTGGCTTCGCAGCGGATGAGTCGTGCCATGGGGGGTCCGGGGTTACGCCGGGCTGGGGATGCGCTCGAGGATCGACTGGAGGATCCGCGCCGGCGGCTCCGAGGCGGCGGTGAACGTCGCACGAACGATCACGCGGTGGGCGCACACCTCGATCACGTTGCCGAGGATGTCCTCCGGGATCGCGTAGTCGCGCCCGTGGAAGACGGCGGTCGCCCGAGCCGCCTGCGCGAGCGCGAGCGCGCCGCGCGGCGAGACGCCGACGCGGAGGCGGTCGTCGCGACGCGTGGCGTTGGCGAAAGTCACGATGTACTCGAGCAGGGCGCGGTCCACCCGCACCGCGTCCGCGCGCTCCTGCAGCGCCAGGACGTCGGACTTGTGCAGGACGGGCGTCAATTCGGGCAGCGACGTCGTTGCCGGCCGCAGGTCGAGCACCCGGGCCTCGTCGGCGGGGCTCGGATAACCCAGGCTCATCCGCATCAGGAAGCGGTCCAGCTGGTTCTCGGGAAGGGGGTAGGTGCCCTCGTACTCGGCGGGGTTCTGGGTCGCGACCACCATGAACGGCGGGTCGAGGCGCGTCGTCTTGCCGTCCACCGTCACCGAGCCCTCGCTCATCGCCTCGAGCAGCGCGGTCTGCGTGCGCGGCGGGGTGCGGTTGATCTCGTCGGCGAGCACGATGTTGGCGAAGATCGGCCCGTGCTTGAAGACGAACTCGCCGGTCGTCCGATCAAAGATCGACACCCCGAGCACATCGCCGGGGAGCAGGTCGGGCGTGAGCTGGATCCGGGTAAAGGCGCAGTCCACGCTCCGGGCCAGGGCCATGGCCAGCACGGTCTTTCCCACCCCGGGCACGTCCTCGATGAGCACGTGCCCCCGGGCCAGGAGGCAGCAGATCAGCTTGTCGACCGCCGAGCCGCTGCCGAGGAAGACCCGGGCGATGTTCTCCCGCAGACGCGCCACGGGCGTGCCCGCCCGCGCCGCCTCGGCCTGCTCGGAGCCCGTCTTGACTGATCTGGTAGCCTGCGTCACGGGGGCGGGAGTATAGGGGACGGCCGCGGGCCGATCTCCGGGGTTTCGTGGGAGTGACCCAAGAACACCAGCCGCCATCCACCACCGAGCTTCGCTCGCACTCGGCCGTGCTGGCCAGCGAACTGACCGGCGACCTGCCCTGCGCCGGATGCCGGTACAACCTGCGGGGCCTGTCGGTGCGCGGCGCGTGCCCGGAGTGCGGCATCCCCGTGCGGGCCACGCTCCTGGCCAAGGTCGATCCCCACGCGACGGAAATCCAGCCGCTGCGCTTCGCGCGCCTCACGGCCGTGGGCCTGATCGCGTGGTCCTTCTCCGCGTTGGCGGCGGCGCTGGCGTGCTGGCTTCTGCGCGGGGCCGATGTCGCGCACGTGTTCGGCTTCGCAAGGCCCGCGCCGGGTTGGACCGGCGAGCACCTCCCCCGGGCCGTGCCGGTGCTGGTGCTGTTCTCGGGGCTCGGGGCGTGCGCGCTGGTCAGGCCGCACGCCCAGATCCCGCGACGCAACGTTGCCGCGGCGCTCATGGCGTGCGGGGCGTATCTGGCGCTGGCGGTGATCGCGTGGCGGGTGCTGGTCGAGATCGACGCCTGGAACGCCGCGGCGTTCTTCGGCGGCGGGGCCCGGTCGATCGAGCGTCCGCTCCTGCGGGCCGGGGCGGACGTGCTGATCGCGGCGATCGCGCTGGGACTGCGGCCCAACGCGCGCCTGCTGGTCGCGCGCTCTCTCATCCTGCGGAGCGGGAACGTGGACAGGCAGACGCTCGCGGCGCTGGCCGGTTCGGCGGCCGTGGCCATGCTGGGAGACCTGCTGCACGTCGGCGCGTCGTTGCTCGACCCCTCCAAGGCCGAGTTGATCCGTCTGATGGGAACGATGCTGATCGGCCTGGGCTCGACGCTGCTTACGATCGGCCTAATCGGCGTGGCGTGGGACTGCGTGCGACTGTGGCCGGCGATCGTCGCCCGCCCGCTTGCGCTCGAGGACGTCGTGGGCGGTCGGGGTGAGGCGTGAACGATCGCGAGCGGGAACGGTTCGACCGGTTGCTCGAAGACGTGATCGACGACCTGCCGCCGGGCGTGCGAAGGCTCCTCGACGAGGTGCCGCTGATCGCGCTGGACCGTCCCACGCCCGGGATGCTCAGAGACCTCGGGATCGACCCGTCCGACGAGGAAGAAGCCCGGTCGTTGTGCGGTCTGCACAGCGGGGTCTCGAACACCGAGAAGTCGGTGGAGCGCAGCGCCGAACTCCCGAGCGCCATCCACATTTTCAGGGAGGGGATCATCGCGCTCGCGGGCGGCTGGGACCAGGAGGAAGCGGACGAATGGATCGCCGAGGAGATCTGGGTGACGGTGCTGCACGAGATCGGGCACCAGTTCGGCCTGGATGAAGACGACCTCGAGAGGCTGGGCTACGACTGAGCCCGGGCTCTACAGTCAGGTTCCCGACGCACGCTTCAGAACACGGAGAGACCCGATGCCGATCCTTTCGCGTTCGTACGTGGCCCGCTTCCTCGCCCGCGCGGCGTGCGCCTCCGCGCTGCTGGTCGGCTCGGCTCTTGCCCATGCGGCCCGCGCCGACGAGAAGGCCGTCGTCGCGCTGTTCGAACTCTCGGGCTCGCCGCGGGCGCGCCCCGGGCCGCTCGACTGGCTGGTTCCGACCGAGGTCACGCTGCGCGGGCTGGTCGGGGCGATCGACGGCGCGGCGGCGAGCGCGAAGTACAAGGCGATGTTCATCCGGCTCAAGGACGCCGAGCTGAGCGCCACCCAGGTCGAGGAGATCGGCGCCGCGATGAAGCGGGCGAGGGCGGCGGGCAAGAAGGTGCACGTCTTCGCCGAGAGCCTGGGCACGGCGGGGTTGACGCTCGGGTCGTACGCCGACGAGATCCTCGTGCAGTCCGGCGGCGCGGTGCAGTTGCCCGGCGTGTACATGGAGGAGATGTTCCTGGCCGACACGCTCGCCTGGGCCGGGATCAAGGCCGACATGGTGCAGGTCGGCGACTACAAGGGCGCCGCCGAGCAGATGTCGCGGTCCTCGCCGAGCCCGCAGTGGGAGGAGAACATCTCGGGCCTGCTTGACTCGCTCTACGGCGCGCTGCGCGACAAGCTGAAGCAGGGGCGCGCCATGAGCGACGAGGAACTCGACCGCGCCATGGAGAGAGCGTGGCTCGCCGACGCCAGGGACGCCCGCGAGGTCGGCCTCATCGATTCGACGCTCGACCTGCCGGAACTGACGCCGCACCTCAAAGAGTCCCTGGGCGCCGAGGTGAGTTGGTCCGAGGACCTGGCCGAGCCGCGCAGGGACAAGCTCGACTCCTCGAACCCGTTCCTGATGATGCAGAAGCTCCTGGGCGCCAAGCCCGCGCCGCTGGCCGACACGCCGACGATCGCGATCGTCCACATCGACGGGGTGATTGTGGACGGCGATTCGAGCGCCGGCGGCCTCTTCGGCGACGAGTCGGTCGGCAGCCGCACGGTACGCAACGCCATCGCCGAGGCCGCATCGCACGACCAGATCAAGGGCGTCATCGTGCGGATCGACTCGCCCGGCGGGTCCGCGACCGCCAGCGAAGTAATCTGGCAGGGGCTGCGCAAGCTCGCCGAAAAGAAGCCGGTGTGGGTGAGCGTCGGCTCGATGGCGGCTTCGGGCGGGTACTACTGCGCCGTGGCCGGCGACCGGATTTACGTGAACCCATCGAGCGTCGTGGGCTCGATCGGCGTGGTGGGGGGCCGGATGAGCCTGGCGGGGCTGTACGACAAGCTCAAGGTGCGCGTCGTCGGCCGGGCGAGAGGGCCGCGGGCCTCGCTCTTCCGCACGACCGAGCCTTGGACCGCCCAGGAACTCGCGCTGGTCCGGGACAAAATGAAGGAGACGTACGACCTGTTCACGAGCCGGGTGACCGCCGGTCGGAAGGAGATCGACCTGTCCAAGACCGCCGAGGGCCGACTCTTCGCGGGCGAACGGGCGGTCGAACTGAGAATGGCCGACAAGGTCGGGGGTCTTCACGACGCGACGAAGGACCTGGC
>CAZCPB010000282.1:0-4932 GCA_964500365.1 uncultured Phycisphaeraceae bacterium | reverse complement strand
GTGCGCCTGTTGTGCGCCCCCCACCATCGCTCCGCGCAACCCACGCCGTCGTCGCGGCTTACCGACGGTCGAGGCTCGCGCTTCCAAGCTGTACGTCGAGGGTTCGAATCCCTTCGCCCGCTTTGCTTCGCTCTAAGCCCGCGTTGCTATGCACTCAGCCGAAACTCCCCGCCGGCTCGCTCGCCCGGGAGCTTTGCTTTGTTGCGCTTCCCCCCGCCTCTGCTTCCACGTGACCTTGCCAACGCACCCGGTGCCACAGGTACCGCCCCAGCGACCTCACCGCCTGGTCCGCCGACCGAAACACCGGAATTCCCTTGTCGCGCACGCGACGCACGAGTGGCTCGTAAAGAGGCCCCGCGTCGATCACGGCGCAGATCGGTTTGGTCGTCCCCGCGACGAGCCGCTCCATGACCTCGGCCAGCGTGTCCCGCGAGCCGAACTCCGCGGGCGTGGTCGCCAGCGCCGGGGTCAGCGGCACCGCTGACACGAGCAGCGCGTCCACGCCTGGTGATTCGAGCATGGCGCGGCACACGTCTTCGTACGCGCCCTCCCCCGCCATGGGCGTCAAGTCGAGCGGGTTGCGCACGTTCACGAGCCCACCGAGGCCGTGGGCGCCGAGCGACTTCTGGATCGAACTTGCGGCGCTCTGGTCCAGCACCCCGAGCGAGATCTCGTAATGCGGCCCGCGGAGCCTGTCGGCGATTCCCACGGCCTCAAATCCCGCGTTCGTCACCGCACCGAGCCGGGTGCCGCCGACGGCGCGATCGTGGAACGCCGCGGCGATCTCGAGCAACTGCTCGAACTCGCGGAACGTGTCGGCGACCAGCGCCCCCGCCACGCTTAACCCGGCCTCGCAGATGTCGTAATCGCCCGCGACCGACGCCGTGTGCCCCGACGCGGCGTCCCGCCCCTGCTCGGTGCGCCCGGCCTTGTAGAACACGACCATCTTGCCGCGCTCGCTGATCCGCCTCACCGCGCGCAGCATGTCGAGGCCGTCAAGATCGTTGAACCCCTCGACGTACACGCCGAGTGTATGGATGTCGTCGCGATCACCGACGGCCCGCGTCATGTCCGCGATCGTGAGGTCCACCTGGTTGCCGAGCGAGACCGTGAACAGGGGATCGATCGTTTCGAGGTTGCTCATCCGGCTGACGATGAACGCCCCGCTCTGCGAGAGCAGCGCCACGCCTCGCCCCGGCGACGCGCGACGCTTGTTGGCCTTCTCCTCGGGGATGAAGAACGTGTCGTAGCGGCCCGGTCGCGACTGCACGCCGAGGCAGTTCGGGCCAAGCACCACGAGGCCCGGGTCTCCCTGGGCGCGCCCTCGCGCCAGGGCTTCCCGAACCCGCGCCGGGATCTCGCGGCTGGCCTCGGTCTCGCCCGCCCCACCCGGGATCACGATGGTCGAGCGGACTTTCTTTGAGGCCACGCACTCGTCGATGATCGCGGGAAGCTGATCCGCCGCCGCGCCGATCACCAGCAGGTCCGTCACGTCCGGCAACGAGCCGACGCTCGGCACGCACCGCACCCCGCCGATGTCATCGACGCCCGGCTTGATGACCCGCAGACGCTCGCGGTCAAAGCCGCACGCGAGGATGTTGTCGAGAATGATCCGACCGAAATTCTGCTGCCTGGCCGAAACCCCCAGCACCGCGATCGAACGCGGCTCGAGCATGCACTGGATGCTCCCGGCGGGGCGTGCCGCCGGGCGCTGTGTCGCCGTCGCCAGTCGCCCCCGCCCGTCAAGAGGGACCAGTCTCTGGCTTCTGAACGCGAACGGGTTGACCTCCAGTTCGCCCACGTCCGGCCCGGCGTCGCCACGGTCCACGCAGAATCGGCGCGCGATCGCGATGAACGCCCTGAAGCAGCGCAGCAGTTCCCCGTCGGATGCGAGCCGTCGGTGCCCCCGGACCTCGCCCGCGATCAGTTGGTACGCCGCGGTGCGCCGGAACAATTCAAAGAACTCCTCCGCCGACGTCTCCGTCGCGACCGCCTTGGCAACCGCGATCCCCGGGCGCATGGCGCCGGCCAGGAATTCCGTGTCCACGCCGCCGAGTCCCGCGGCGACCACGGGGCCGAATTCCCTGGTTGTCCTCACGCCGACAAAGAGCTCTTCGCCCAGCCCCTGCCCCCCGCGTTCGATGAACTCGACGACCAGAACTCCGTCCACGCGGGCGCCGCGCGAACGGTGAAGCCCGATCAGGCGCTCAATCTCGCGAACGACCGTGTCGTGCCGGCGCGGGCAGAAGACCACGCCTTCGGCGTCGGACTTGTGCACGACATCCGGTGACACGATCTTCAGGACCACCCGTTCGCCCGGGAACAACTCAAGTGCCTCGGCCGAAACGGTGCTGTCGGTGCTCAGGAAGACATGGCGAGGTGGCGAGATCGCCCCGACGAGTTGCACAATCTGGTAGACCTCGTGCTCGTGCAGCCGCCGCCGCCCGGACTCATAGATCTGCTCGAGCAACCGCTCAACGGCGTGCGCTTCGGCCCCCGAAAGATCACCCCCCTCGTCCAGCACATCCGACGACGGAGCCGGCGGATTCTCGACCGCTTCGAGCGCCTCCACGTTCAACGATTCCACCCATCGACGGACCGCGCGGGGCGCTCCGCCCCGCTCCAGTCCCCGCTCGTACGCCGCGGCCGCCGCACGCCCGAGCCGGAGCGCTCGCCGGTTCGCCTCGACCACCTTCTCGCCCTTGTCCGCGAACATCGACGCGACCGCGCGGTCCACCGCGTCGAACGGCACCGCCAGCCGCACGCTCGCGGCTCCCAGCATGACCACGTTGCTCGACCGCGTCGAACCCGCCGCCCGAGCGAGCCGATCGGCGTCCACCACCACGTGCACCGGCAGCGCGCCGACCCGGTCCAGCACGCTTTCGATCGGCGGGTAGTTGCCGATGTTGATCGTCGCGTTGCTCGACACGACCGCCACGCCCCCCGGCGCGAGCGCATGGGCGTACCGGAGCGATTCCAGCGGCTCGGCGGAGATCAGCACGTCCACGCGCCCCGCCGGGATGATGTCCGAGTGGATGGGCCGGTCGGCGAGGCGAAGGTGCGACTGCACCGCCCCGCCGCGCTGGCTCATGCCGTGCACTTCGGCCTGCTTGACCTCGAGCCCGCAGGTCACCGCGGCGTCGGAGATCGCTCTGGCGATGGTGAGAATCCCCTGCCCGCCCACCCCCGCGATGATGAGGTTCTGTTGCACGGCGTTCTCCGGTGATCAATCGGGTCGGTGCGCGTGAACCGTCAACGGGGTGCAGGCGCACACCGGCCCGCACGCCGGCCTGCCATCGCGCGCCACCCCACGCCGCTTGACATGGATGCACGCGCGCCGAGCGATGATCACGCTCAGCCCGCGGTGCTCGAGCTCGCGGCGGATCAGCGCGACGTTCGCGTCGTGGTGACGCGCCAGGGGCTCGATCACGTGCACGTGCTCGGGCCGCACCCCCAGCCCCCGCACGACCTCGACGAGCTGCTCGCCGCAGCACATCGAATCCTGAGTGCCGGTCATGCCGACCGTCGCGTTGTCGAGAATGAAGACCGTGATGTTCGCGTCGGCGCGCGCGGCGCCGATCAGAGGCGTCATGCCGGAATGCGCGAACGTCGAGTCGCCGATCGTGCAGATCACCGGGTGCGCGCCGGCCTGTGACGCGCCGTGCGCCATCGCGATCGACGCCCCCATGTCCACGCACGAGTGCACCGCACGGAGCGGCGGCGCCACGCCCAGCGCGTAGCAGCCGATATCGCTGAACAGGTACGGATCCCCGATCATCGCCGCGGCCTCGACCATCGCACGCAGGCTGTCGGTGTGCGGACAGCCCTTGCACAGTTGCGGCGGACGCGCCGACAGGTCGTCCAGTGGAATCTGGGGCGTACCCAGCGAGACGCCCAGCGCGGCCGCGACAAGATCGGGCGTCAGTTCCCCGTCCGGCGGCAGATCGCCGGTCAATCTCCCGCGGATCGGCTTTCCGGGAATGCCCAGGAGACCTCCGACCGCACGCTCGATGAACGGGTACCCGTCCTCGAAGACGAGCACCTCGTCGCAGTGATCCACCAGTTCCCGCACCAGCCGCACGGGGATTGGATAACGCCCGATGTGCAGGAGCGAGTCCTGAACGTCATCCTCGAGACACTCGTCCACGTAGTTCTGCGCAATGCCCGCGGCGATGATGCCGCGCCGGCCGGCGAGCCGAAGTCGGTTCTCTTCCGAGTTCTCCGAGTCGCGAAGGAGCGTCGGCTGCAGGTCCAGGAGCCGCCGGTATCCCCGCCTCGCGTTGGCCGGGACCAGCACCCACTCGCTCGGATCGGGCCGCGCCCGCGCCGCACGCCCGGCAGGTTGTGCGCAGGGCGGTCGCAGCGTGACCGCCGCGCGGCTGTGGCACAGGCGCGTAACCAGCCGCACCATCACCGGCAATCTCACTCGCTCGGAATACTCGAACGCGTCCCGCACCGCGTCGTAGGCCTGTTGCTGGTTCCCCGGCTCCAGCAGCGGCACCTTCGCGAAATCGTGGTAGAAGCGGGAGTCCTGTTCGTTCTGCGAGGAGTGCATCCCGGGGTCGTCTCCCACGATGAGCACAAGCCCGGCGTTGATCCCCGTCACGGTCGAACTCATGAAGGGATCGGCCGCGACGTTCAGCCCGACGTGCTTCATGCTCACGACCGCACGCCTGCCGGCGTACGACATCCCCAGGGCTTCCTCGTACGCCACCTTCTCGTTGGCCGACCACAGCGCGCTGATCCCCCGCCCCGGCCCGTCCCGCCGCGCCAGATCTTCGATGTACTCGAAAATCTCCGTCGCCGGTGTGCCCGGGTACGAGAACGCGCCGCCGATGCCCGCGTCGATTGCCCCCCTGGCCGCCGCTTCATCGCCCAGAAGAAGTTCACGGGTCACGGGCCGCACTCGCGCGGCCTCGGCGAACACGCGGC
>CAZCPB010000281.1:0-4935 GCA_964500365.1 uncultured Phycisphaeraceae bacterium | reverse complement strand
GTTCTGGGCGTCCTTCATCGTGAGCGTGATTTCGCCGTGCTTTCCTGCCGCGGCCTTGATGTCCTTGTCCATCTGCTCGCGCCAGGGCTCGTTGCGGTTGCACTGGGAGTAGCCGATGCGGAACGGCGCGGGCGCCTCGGCGCCCGGCTGCGCACGCACGCCGCTCGAAAGAGAAAGAACCGCGACCGCCGTCAACGCGCCGCTCAACCAGGTTCTCATAGCACGCTCTCCATCGAGGACTGCCGCAACCCACTACGCCGCACGAACACCACGGTACCCGATCGCCCCCCTCATTTTCTCCTGCTCTCCTCTTCTCCTCGTCTCGTCTTCTCCGTGTCCCCTGCCCTCATCGTTATCTCCGCCGCAGTCCCTGCGCCAGTACCGCCGCCACGATCACCCCGCCCGTGATCATGAGCTGGTACGCGGTGTCGATCCCGTTGATGTCGAGCACCTTCCGCAGGTAGCCGATCGTGAGCGTCCCGATGATCGTGAGAAGGGCGCCGCCGCGCCCGCCCGCCAGGGTCGTGCCCCCGATCACCACCATGGCGATCGCCGTTAACTCGTACCCGACCCCGCCGTCGGGGTTGCCCTGTCGCTCGATCGCGCAGAAGAGCACCCCCGCGACGCCTGCGAGCGCCCCCGACAGCGTGTACGCGACGAGCTTGGTCGTGCGCACCGGGATCCCCGCGTAGCGCGCCGCCGTCTCGTTGTCCCCGACCGCGTACAGCCTGACCCCGAGGGTCTGCGTCCGGAGCACGAGCACGGTGAGGGCCGCGACGGCGAGAAAGATCGGCACGTGGATGGATACCCACCCGTCCCCGAACCCGAGCTTGGAGTTGAGCGATTCGAGCAGCGGGGGGTACGGGAATTTCTGGACTTTGACCCCGTCCGACAGCCACTTGGCGAGCCCCCGTGCCGCGGCCATGACCGCCAGCGTCGCGACGAAAGGCTGCACCCGCGCAAAGGCGACGAGGCTTCCCGAAACCGCACCGCACGCGGCGCCTGTCGCGACAGCCGCGGGAATCGCGAGTACCCCCGGCACCTCGTGGCGCATCACGAGCAGGGCGAAGACGACGCCCGTGAGGGCCGCGACCGACCCCACGGCCAGATCGATCCCGCCCGTGATGATCACGACCGTCAGGCCGCACGCGAGGATCCCGAACCCCGCGCTCTGGGCGAGCGTGTCGGTGTGCGTGCTCCACGCAAAGAACGCCCCGTCGGCGTTGAACGCGGCGCCGAGCGCCAACACGAGCAGCAGGGCCGCCGACGCGCCGAGCACATCGCGCCGCCCACGCCCCCCACGCCCTCCGCCCCCGCCCGGCTTCACTTGGACCCGCTCGCCGGCTCGAGCACCACGCAGTCGAGCCCGAAGTATGTCTTCGGTTCGACCGCCTTCGCGCTCGCGCCCACGATCTGGACGCGGAGCGTGAACGCGCCGTCCCTGGGCGCGAACTCGCCGAGCTCGATCGGCCCGGTCGCCACCACCTTCCGCTCGCCGCTGCACAGGTCGAGGGACTCAAGCGCCACCGCGCCGTTCACACTGACCCGCACGGTCGCATAGTCCCAACTCCGCGTCGCGTGAAGCTGCAGGCGGCGCGCGCTCTCGTCCGGTGCCGGGACCCTGATCTCGACGAAGTCGCCGATCTTCGTTCCCCGCACCCAGAGTTGCTGCTGCCCGCTCCAGAGGTCGTCGCCGAACCCCCCCTGCGCTTCGGCCTCGACGCCCTCGCTCCTGGCGGCCGCCCCGAGCGACTCGAGCTCCACCGCGCCCGTGACCTTGTAAGGCGGCGGCAGCGGCGGGGGCTCGATCAGCGGGCGGGCCGCGTTCTCCTTCTCGGGGAAACGGTTCGTGCGCACGCCCGGCCTGGCGTAGAAGTACGCCGTGGCCGCGTACTCCACCTCGCACTCCTTCCAGTGCCACACCTCCATGTCCATCTTCAGTGAGGTATTGAACGGGATCGCGTCCAGGGACCGCGTCCGCATCACCGTCGCCCGCCCCCAGCAGTTGCCGAGCGCCTCGCCGTCGCTGCGCGGCTGGGCGTTGAAGGGGCCCGCGAAGGTCTTCGGGTTCGACCACGCGTAGCTGTAGTAATCCTCCGTCCCCGTCCCGAAGTGCGAGGGGAACGGCTCACCGTCCACGTAGATTTTTTCGTCGCCCTCGCCCCACCAGTCCTTCACGGGGTTCATCAGGCTCAGCACGTCGCCGACGTAGACACCTTTGCCGGTGATCCGCACGTAGTTCCAGTCGCGCATCGGGCGGGTCGGAATGGGGTGCTCGGCGTGCCACGTCGCGTGGAAGTACAGCGAGCGATCATCCCACTCCCACGGCTCCGCGACGTAATGCGCGCTCACGCGGACCTCCTGCGTGCCCAGGTTCTCGAACATGAGCCCGGCGTCGCGCGCGTACGGCATGGTGAACTTCAGGCACATCACCCCGTCGGCGCTGCACGTGGCCCACCAGGTGCGGAACTCGCGCGTGCCCGGCCCCAGCCCGAAGAAATCCCCCACCGGGCACCACACCGTCTCGCGCCCGTCGAAGAGCATCCGGATCACGGTCGAGCGCAGCGCCTGATCGAGGTTCTCGGCCGAGACGCGGACAAACAGCCGGCCGATCGCCCGCGGCCCCGGCGGGAGGTCCGCCGCCTGCCGGTTCCCCGGCGCGATGGGCAGGTCGCGCATAAGGTCGGCGGCATTCACCGTCCCCCGGGCCTCCAGCGTCTCGCGAGCCCTGTCTAACGCCGGGCCCGACGCGTCGAGGCTCGACGACGTCAGCGACTCGACGCGGGTTCCGGGCGCGTACGTGCGGTAGTTGACCTGGTAGTAGAACCCCCCCTCGTCGCTCGTGATCACGCAGCGCCTCGCGTACGGGATCGGCAGGTACAGGTTGCAGCCCTTGGCCGTCTCGAGCGAGAGCGGAACGCCCACGCGCCACCCGCCGCGCAGCAACTCGGCCATCGGAGCCTCGAGCGCCGGCGACTCGGCGCCGTCGATGTACACCCGCAGCGTGCCCTTGGGGTTGGCCGACCAGATGCGCACGATCGCCCCCGGGCCCTCCGCGTCGTGCATCACGTGCTCCTTGCGTCCCTCTCGGTCTTCGACCCGGACGAACTGCCCGTAGTCGGCGTTGGCGAACCACCCCGCCGCGTCGGAGGGATCGGTGCTCTTTCGGTCGTAGCTGCTCGACTGGCGGCAGGTGTACGCCGGCTCGGGGAAACGGGCGAGCGCCGCCCGGTCCACCATCTCCGCCAGCAGCGAGTCGAGCGACACAACCGGCGGCGTGCCGGCCTGCGCCCCGATGAGCGCGGCCAAGGCACCGAGGGTCAGCAGGGTCATCGGAGGGCCTCCCGGGGGAACGGCGCAACGCCCGGCGTTCACGCCCTGACAGCCTACCGCGCGGCGGCGCTGTTCCGCTACCGATGCTCGCGCGTGAGTCAGACCGCGCCGAGCCGCGTCCGCACGAGGTCCGCCCGCGCCGACCGCCGCTGCTCCTGGTCGAGCTCGGCGTTCAGCACCCGCTGGAGGTGACCCGGCTGCACGACGAGCGTCAGGTGATTGACCGCCGCGGGGTCGAGGTTGGGGAGCAGTCCGACCACCGCCCCCAGGCGCACGTGGCTCAGGAGCTGCATCGCCTCCTCCGTCGTGAGCAGCCGCGCGTGCGTGAGCACGCCCCAGGCGCGGAAGACCTGGTCCTTGAGCGCCGGTCCGCGCTTGCTCTTGAGCGTCCGGCGCGCCGACCGCTCGTACTCGATCACCTGGGGAAGGATTTCCTTCTCCAGCTCGTGCAGGATCACCGGCTCGGTCTTGCCCAGCGTGGTCTGGTTCGAGATCTGATAGAAATCGCCCGCGGCCTCGGACCCTTCGCCATAGAACCCCCGCACCGCCAGGTGCATGTCGGTCGCCGCTTTCTTGACCTTTTCGATGTCCCCGGTCATCCGCAGCGCCGGCAGGTGCAGCATCACGCTCATCCGCACGCCCGTGCCGACGTTCGTCGGGCACGCCGTCAGGTACCCGAACCGGGCCGAAAACGCGTAGTCCAGCCTTGCCTCGAGCGCATCGTCCAGCGCGTCGATCTCGGCCCACGCCTCCGAGAGCCCGAGCCCCGCCCGGATCACCTGCACCCGCAGGTGGTCCTCCTCGTTCACCATCACGCTCGCTCGCTCCCCGGGAAGACCTACCGCGACGGCGCGCGGATCGCTCACGCTCTCGCCCGTCCGCTCGGTCCCGCTCGGTCCCCGCGCCTTGGCGTGCTGCTTGGAGATGAGGTGCCGCTCGACCAGCAGTTGACGCTCGAGCGCGGGGGCGTCGTGAAGGTTGATCCACAGCGTCGAATCGCCGAGTCGAGCCGCCGTCAAGCCCGCGCGGCAGAGGTCCAGCACGTTCTGGCGGTCCAGCCGCGATGCCCGGCCCGGGAAGGGCAGGGCCGCGAGGTTGCGGGCGAGCCGCACCCGCGAGGAAAGCACGATGTCGGACGCGGCGCCGCCGCCGCGGAGCCACTCCGTCCTGGCGTCGTACGAGGGAAGCCGGCATTCGGGGAGCACCGTCGCCTCCTCAGCCTTCGGACGCCGCGCCCGGCTTTCTCGCCGCCGGTCCCGGTCCGTTCTCGCCCAGTCGCCTCATCTCGTCCCGAAGCTTCGCCGCACGCTCGTACTGCTCGCCGCGGACGGCCTCGTCGAGTTGACGGCGAAGCGCGGCAACCTTCTTCAGACGCTCCGCGTGAATCTCTCCCGTTCCGTGCACGGCCGAACCCGGGGTTCCGGGAGACCGGCGCGGCGCCTTCCCGACATGCAGGACAGCGCCTTCCTGGGCGCGCTCAAGAAGCGAGGACAGCTGGGAATCGAACGCCGCGTAGCACCCGGCGCAGCCGAGCGTGCCCGAGTGCTTGAAATCGGAGAAGGAAAGACCGCACGCGGGGCAGACCGGCACGGCCGGGGCGCC
>CAZCPB010000280.1:0-4963 GCA_964500365.1 uncultured Phycisphaeraceae bacterium | reverse complement strand
ACCTGCCCGGGCCCAAGTCACTGGACGAGGTGATCGAGGACGCGCTGAAGGGCTTCGCGCGTGCGCCGGCCGCCGACGCGGGAGTCGGGTCGAACGCGACGCTCCGCGCGGCGAACGAACTCGCCGAGCGGGTCCTCGGGCGCCCCGCGGCGGCCGAGCTGCGTCGAGCCGTGACCGGGCTCATGCTGCTGGAGCGCGAGCCGGTGCTGGCGATCTCGCCGCGAGTGCTGATGTTCAGATAGCGGCGGTGGCCCGCGGCCCCAGGGCGCCGGTCGCGGCTACGGCGAGCGCCCTAGACCGTCGTGATCTCCTTGGTCTTGTCCTCCACCCGCTTATCAACCTCCTCCTCGTACTTCTTGAGCAGGTTCTGGATCTCTTCGTGCAGGGTCTCGATCTCGTCCTCGGGAAAGTGCTTCCCGGGCTGGGTCTTGAGCGCGTCGGCGTGCCGGTTGGCGTCGCGCCGAACGTTGCGGATCGCGACCTTCTGCTCCTCGCCGACCTTCTTCACGTGAGACGCGAGCTGCTTGCGGCGCTCGGCCGACAGCGCCGGGATGATCAGCCGCACCTGCTTGGCCTCGACGATGGGGTTGAGACCCAGGCCCGACGTCTCGATCGCGGTCTTGATCGCGCCGACGCTTCCGGCGTCGAAGGGCTTGATGAGGAGCTGGTTGGGCTCCGGGACGCTGATCGCCGCCAGACCCTTGAGGTCGGTCATCGACCCGTAGTAATCCACCTTGAGGAACTCGACGAGCGCCGGGCTCGCCCGGCCGGTGCGCACGCCGCGAAGCTCGTGCTTCAGGTGCTCGAGGGCCTTCTCCATGGCTTCCTCGGTTTCGAGAAGGATCGTGTCGGGATCGGTGCTCATCGTGGTTCCCTGGTGGCGACGCCCCCGGGCCTCAGCCCGGGCGGATCAGCGTGCCGATGCTCTCGCCCTCGATCACCCGGCGGATGTTGCCCTTCTTCTTGAAGTCGAAGATCAGCACGGGGATCTTGTGCTCCTGGCACATCGCCAGGGCCGTCATGTCCATCACCTTGAGCTGGCGCGCCAGCGCGTCGGAGAAAGTGAGCTGCTCGAAGCGCGTGGCGCTGGGGTCCTTCTTGGGGTCGGCGGAATAGACGCCGTCCACCTTGGTCGCCTTGAGGAGGACCTGGCACTCCAGCTCGGTCGCGCGCAGCGAGGCGCACGTGTCGGTCGTGAAGAACGGGTTGCCGGTGCCCGCGGCGAGGATCACCACCCGCCCCTTCTCCAGGTGGCGCATCGCGCGGCTGCGGATGAACGGTTCGGCCACCGCCCGGATCTCGATCGCCGACATCACGCGGCAGTCCACGCCCAGCGAGACGAGCTTTTCGCGCAGCGCCAGCGCGTTGATCACCGTGCCCAGCATCCCCATGTAGTCGGCCGTGGACTGGTGGATGTGCCCCTCCGACGCCAGCGAGGCGCCGCGGATGATGTTCCCGCCGCCCACGACGACGGAGATGCGGGCCCCGGTCGCCGCCGCGTCGCGCACTTCTCCCGCGATCGAATCGACCTCCTCGGCTTCGATGCCGAACCCGCCCGGCTTGCAGAAGGCCTCACCGGAGAGCTTGAGGAGGACGCGCGAGTACGCGCCCCGCCGCGCGGGCTTGCCGGTTGTCGCTGGTCTCGTCGCGGGTTCGGCGGGAGTAGTGCCCGGCATGACAACGCTTTCTGGCACCGTGTGCCGAACGCTTCCCGTGCATTGAACTCGGGACGATCGTCAGCGTCAAGAAGGCGGGGCGCACGCACCCGGAAATCCGGCGAACCGCCGCAAGCCGCGCGGCGAAGCGTAGTTCGACCGGAGAGGGACGGCGCGGAGCGCGCGCCGCCCCACGCGTACACTTTCGAGCCTTGTAAGGCCGATATTCGCCGGATGCAGCGCACCCAGCCCATGACGAATGCCGGAGCCGACGACGGGTACGGAGACCCGGCCGGGTGGACGGGCGTTGGCGCGGCCGGAGCGCGCGCTGAGCCTGTCCGCCTTCCCCGGTTCGTGAGGGTGTTTCTTCTCTCGGGGCTCGCGATCGGGCTGTACGTCTCAGGCTTCGTCCATCTCTCCGGCCTGCTCATGTCGCGCCACATCTGGTTCGGCGCGGGCACCGCCGGGGCGGGCTCGGGGCGCGATCTCCCGGTCGGGCTGGCGGTCGTCACCGAGCAGGAACTCTCGGAGATCCAGGGCGCCGACATCCAGATCACCGTGCCCGCGGCGGGCCTTCCCCCGGTTTCGGACCTGGGGGGGCAGGCGCTCGATCTCTCGGCGCCCTCGGCGATCGGCGTCACCCCCGGCGAGGGGCAGGGCGATCTCGGAGTCGTCCTGAGCAACGCGGCGGACATCGGCGGGGGCATCGGCTCGGGCCTGGGGCTGGGCGCCGGGGCCGGCGGCGGCGGCGCGAGCTTCTTCGGCGTCGAGGCCGCGGGGAACCGCTTCGCGTTCATCGTGGACGTCTCGGGCTCGATGAGCGTCAGCGGCAAGATCGAGCGGCTGCGCGCCGAATTGAGCCGCAGCGTGGACGCCCTGCTCCAGAACTCGCACTTTGCGATCATCCCGTTCTCGTCCGGCGTCTCCCAGCCCATCGGCGGTCGCTCCGGGTGGATGGACGCGACCGACCGGGGCAAGCGCGCGGCCATCCGCGCGATCGAGACGCTCGACGCCGACGGCGGCACGGAGCCGAGCCCGGCGTTCCAGCTCGTGTTCACGTTCCGCCCGCGCCCCGACGCCATCTACTTCATGACCGACGGCGAGTTCGCGCCGGAGGTCGCCCTCGAGGTGGCGGCGATGAACGCGCAGGCCCGCATCCCGGTCCATTGCCTGTGCTTCGTCAGCGAGGAGTCGGCCGAACTGATGCGCAAAATCGCCCGGGAGTCCGGGGGCACCTACACCTTCATCGCCGGCCCGAGGTAGGGCGCGGAAGGAGACCGATGAGCGTGACGACGATGGCGGCGTGTATGGCGGCGGCGCTGGCGGCGCAGATCGAGATGCGCGCCGGCGAAGCCCCCCCGCCGGGCGACGTGCTCGCCGTCTCGCTCGAGGGGGTCACCGTCGGGTTCCCGGGCGCCGCCCCGGGCGCCGTCGGCCCCATGGTCCAGCCCGTCGTGATCGGCTGGGACCGAGTCCGGTCGCTCGGCTCGTCGGTCGAACGCGCGGCCGAGCCGTTCCGCGCGATCGCAGACCGTGCGTGGCGAGCGAGGACGCGCGTCGAGCGCGACGATCTCGCGGGCGCCGAGCCCCTGCTCGAGGAACTGCACGCGACCTACGCCGGAAAGTCCGGGCCCACGGCCGCGATGGTGGGGCAGAACCTGCTCCGCTGCCGGCTGGCCCGGGGTGCGCAGACGCTGGCCATCGAGCCGTGGTTGACGTGGCTGGGCTCGGGCAGTCTCGAATCCGCGCCCGCACCGGCGCGCAAGTCCCGGGACGAAGCCGAGACCGAGCCGGCGCCGCTCACCCCCGCGGCGCTCGACCCCGCGACGGGGCTCGTGCCCGCGCTCCCGCCCATGTGGCTGGACAGCCCCGGCGTGCAGGCGTACGCCCGCTCCCGGGCCCCAGCCCCCGCGGCGCTCGACGAGAAGACGCCGGTGCTGCAGCGCAGGGCCGCGGCGATGGCGATGCTGTATTGGCGTGCGGCCCGTTTCGAGTGCGGGCTGGAGACGGGCCCGCTCCCCTCCGGTGACCCGGACCCGGCCGTCGGGCTCGTCCAGCAGATCGTGCTGGCGCGGGCGGGCGACCCGGCGCAGCGGGAGTCGGCCCGGGGCCAGCTCCGCGCGCGGTTGAAGGCGCCCATCGACCCATGGACCGAGGCCTGGTGCCGCGCCGCGATCGGCCGCTCGCTGCTCCGCGAGGATTCGGTCGAACTCCGGCGGCTCGGGATCGTCGAACTGCTGCACGTGCCCGCCCGCCTGCCGGAGCAGTGCCCGTACCTGACCGGCCTCGCGCTCGCAGAGTCGGCCGTGGCGCTGAACGCCCTGGGCGACGGGCCGGGCGCCGAGGGCCTGCGGGCCGAGTTGCGATCGACATTCGCGGGGCATCCCGCCCTGGACTGGTCGCCGATCGTCGCCTGGCCGCGGGCCGGACCGGCGCCGGACGCCGGGGGCGCGGGCGAGACCTGACTCGAACCATTGGACGGGCCGCGCGGCCCGCGAGGAGTGACCGAGTGCACGAACTTTCCCGACTCACCGCGACGCTGACCCTGGCCGCGGACCCGCCGCCGACCACCCAGCGCTCGCTGTGGGATTACATCCACGCCGGGCACGAGATCGGGTACATCCTGATCGCCGTGTCGTTCCTGGCGGTGGCGCTGGCGGTGCGTTACTTCATCGAAGTGCGTCGCTCGCGCATCTGCCCGCCCGAGCAGGCCGACGAACTGCTGGCCCGCGTTCGCGCGGGCAACGTGGACGCGACGCGCGAATTCTGCGCGCAGACCCAGCCGCCGTCGTTCCTCACCAGGGTGGTGGGCTCTTCGCTCAACCGCGCCGTGCAGTCTCCCTTCGGGATGCTCGAAATCCGCTCGGCGATGGAGGAGTCGGGCCAGCGTGAACTGGACAAGTTGTACCGGACGACCGACGGGCTGGGGCTCATCGCCGCGCTCGGCCCGATGCTCGGCCTGCTCGGCACCGTGTTCGGCATGATCGGGGCGTTCGGGTCGATCGGCGAGGCGGTGGGGGCGGCGCGCTCGCACCAGCTCTCGATGTACATGTCGCTCGCCCTGGTGGCGACGGCCGAGGGACTCATCGTCGCGATCCCCTGCACGATGGCGTACGCGCTCTTCCGCCGGCGGATCGAGTCGCTGGTCAGCGAGGCCTCGGAAGTGACCGAGCAGATCGCGAGCTTCCTGGAGCGAGCCTCGGAAGTCGGCGGCGTCACGGCGCCGGAGCGGCCGGCCTTGGCCATGCCCCGCCCGGCGGCGGCGGCCGGGGCACCCCGCCCGCCGGCGCCCGCCCCGCCGCAGGGTC
>CAZCPB010000279.1:0-5042 GCA_964500365.1 uncultured Phycisphaeraceae bacterium | reverse complement strand
GTGCTGGGTGCTGGGTGCTGGGTGCTGGGTGCTGGGTGCTGGGTGCTGGGTGCTGCCTGAACTATGTCAGGCGTGGGCGCCTGTCAATCATTGCTATTGCTGTTGATTCGGCTTTCTACGGCTCGGCGCAGACCCCCCACGAGCTTGCCGACTCGCTCCGCACTTTCGTGCAGTTCATCGAATCGATCCTGGTTGATGTGGCCCACGTCGAGCGCAACATACAGCAGCGAGCGGACCTCCGCGCACGAGCCCTTCGCTGTCGAGAGCGCCTGATGGAACTCCTTCGGCCGGCTCCGCTCGAAGCCCTCGGCCACGTTGGACATGATCGAAACGCTCGCCCTTTGGACCTGCCCGCCGAGTCCGAAATCGCGGGCGAATCTGCCATCACGCGACACCTCATAGACGCGCCGAGTCAGGTGCCGCGCCTGCTGCCACGCCACGAGATCTTCGAATCGCTGAACCCCCATGCATTCTCCTTTCGTGAGTTGCCGTCCTGAGTTCGACGCAGCACTCAGCACTCAGCACTCAGCACCTAGCTCCTCGTCGTGATGTCGCGGAAGACCTCATCCAGCCTGCCGTGCTCAACGCGGAGCTCATCGATCTCCCACGAGCGGGTGCGGGCGAGCTGGGTCACCTCGGGGACGAGCTGCTCGCCGTTTTTCGGCACGAGCACGCAGCGGAAACGGCCATCGGTGACCGGCTCGGGCTCAATGCTGGACACCCCGCGGATCCGCTCGAGGCCCTCGCGCACGGCGTCCTTGCTGGCGCCGTGCCCGAGCTTGACCGAGACGATGACGGCGTTGTGATGGCGCGACCTCGACTGGAGCTGGCGCGGCGTGCCGTCGGCGACGACCCGGCCCTTGGCGATGATCACCGCGCGGGTGCACACGGCCTCGACCTCCTCGAGGATGTGCGTCGAGAGGATGATCGCCTTGACCCCCGCCATGTCCTTGATGAGCGCGCGCACCTCGTGCTTCTGGTTGGGGTCCAGCCCGTCGGTGGGCTCGTCCAGGATCAGCACCTCGGGGTCGTGGAGGATCGCCTGCGCCAGCCCGACGCGGCGCTTGAAGCCCTTGGAGAGCGTCTCGATCGGCTGGCGGTACACCCCTGCAAGCTGGACCCGCTCGACGACCTCGCCGATGCGCTTCGCAACGGTCGGCGCGTCCAGCCCCCGCACCTCCGCGATGAACTTCAGGAACGTCTCGGGCGTCATGTCGGGGTACGCTGGGGCGCCCTCGGGCAGGTAGCCGAGCTTTCGTTTTACCGCCAGCGGCTCCTTGCCGACCTCGTGCCCGCAGACCACCGCCGTGCCGGTGGTGGGGGTCAGGAACCCCGTGACCATTTTCATGGTCGTGCTCTTCCCGGCGCCGTTGGGGCCGAGGAAGCCCAGTACCTCCCCCTTGGGGACGGTCAGGGTGACGTTGTCCACGGCGAGAATGCCGCCGTTGACGGGACCGAAGCGCTTGCTGAGGCCGCGGAGTTCAATCATCGCACTCTTTCCGGGAGCCCGGGAACACGCCCGGGGTGTCCTTCTATCCACGAAGCACCAGAGTCTCAAGTCCGTCACCCTCGCGGGCCGGAGACTTGATCCGCGCAGGTTGTACCTAGTATATACCAAACATAAGCCGATGGCAAGAACCCGGGGTATCGGGCCGGAGACGAGCCCCAGCGCATCCGTTTCAGTCCGCAATCCGGATCATCACTCCCGCCGAAGGCGTATTGATGAATGAGCCCCGCTCGGGGCTTCTTTCCGACGGTCCGAAGATGTAGGCTGCACAGACGTTCTTGGAGAGTCGGGAATGCCACGATCTTGTCCTGCCGCGCGCGTCGCGGCACTCGTAATGCTCAGCGCGGGGTGTGGTGCGCCCGCGCTTGGCGCTGTTGGGGAGCGGGACGGCGCGAGCACGTCCCCGGGCGAGCCGGAGCGCTCTGCGCTGCGGCCCGCCCGGGGCGTGCTGCGGCTGCGGTCGGGCGTGGTGGAAGTCGCCCAACGGCCTTCGCTCTTTCAAGCGGGGCAACCCGCGGCCCGGCCCGGCCAGCGCTGCGTAATGGTCTTCGACGGGCCGATGACCCCCGAGCGCCACGCCGCCCTCGCGGCCGCCGGCATCCGCTACGAGGGTTACCTGCCCGACGACTCGGCCATTGTTTCCCTGGGTGCTCCCGCGGCGGCCCGGAGCCTCGGCTTCGTCCGCTGGGTGGGCGCGTACGACCGCGCCTGGAAGCTGGACCCGGACCTGGCGCGCCCCGCGAGGCAGTTTGCCACCGCAGAGCGCCGCGAACTCGAAGCCGCGGGGACGCTCGCCGTTTCGATCTACCTGTTCGACGGCGAGGAGCTTGCCCCCGCCGTCGCGGCGCTCCGCGCGATCCCGGGCGCCTCGTTCCGCGGCAGCGAGATGGTGGGCGCGACGCGGACGGTCTTCGCGATCGTGCCCCGCGCTTCCCTCGCGGCGCTCGCGGGGGTGCCCTCGGTGCGGTTCGTCGAGGAGTTCCCCGAGTTCGAGGCGCGCAACGACCAGTCTCGATGGATCGTCCAGGCGAACCAGGCCAGCTTCACGCCGCTGTACGACAACGGGCTGACCGGCGCGGGCCAGATCCTCGGCTTCATCGACAACAAGCTGAGCACGACGCACTGCTCGTTCAACGACGCGTCGGTCCCGATCAACGCCTCCAACACGCCGGGCCTCTTCCCCACGCACCGCAAGGTGCTCGCGTACAACACGGTGTACGGGCCCAACGACTTCCACGGCTCGCACGTGGCCGGGACGTGCGTCGGCGACGCGGGGGCGTGGAACGACACGCGCGGCGTGGCGTACCAGGCGAAACTGGTCCACAACTTCTTCCCCAACGTCAACGAGATGAGCGTCTACGACCGCTTCAACCTGCACTATTCGCAGGGCGCGTTCGTGCACAACAACAGCTGGGGGAACAACGGCACGACCCAGTACGACGGAACCTGCCGCGCGATCGACAACCTGTCGTGGCAGTTCGACGACAACCTCATCGTCTTCGCGGTCGCGGACTTCGCGACCCTGCGGAACCCCGAGAACGCCAAGAACTGCCTGGCGGTCGCGGCGACGGGGACGTCGCCCAACCAGGGCGGGTGGTGCTTCGGGGGAACGGGGCCCACGAATGACGGCCGGCGGCGCCCCGAGATCATGGCGCCGGGCTGCGGCATCCCCTCGGCCTTGTGGAATACCTCGTGCGGGCTGACGACCAAGTCCGGGACGTCGATGGCGGCGCCGGCGGTGAGCGCGACAGCGCTGATGGCCCGTCAGTACTTCACCGAGGGGTTCTATCCGAGCGGAGCTGCGAACGCCGCCGATGCCCTGACGCCGACGGGAACGCTGCTCAAGGCGGTGCTGGTGAACTCGGCGGCGGACCTCGCGAACGACCCGGGCTTCCCGACCAACCAGGAGGGGTGGGGGCGCGTGCAGGCCGACGAGGCGCTCTACTTCCCGGGTGATTCGCGCAAGCTCGTCATCCGCGACCTGCGCAACAACCAGGCCGGGGCGCTCTCGACCGGGCAGGTCGCGTTCCACGCCGTCAACGTGGCCGGGTCGTCGGAGACGCTGAAGATCACGATGACCTACCACGATGCGCCGGCGACGCTCCCGGCGTCGTTCGCGCCGGTGAACCGCGTGTACCTGCAGGTCATCGCCCCCGACGCGACGGTCTACTACGGCAACAACGTGACCAACGGCGTGTCGAGCGCCTGGGGCGCGCCCGAGACGCTGAACAACCTCCAGCAGGTGATCGTTCCGTCGCCCGCGACCGGCGCGTGGATCGTCAACGTCGTCGCCGACGCCGTGAACGTGGGCACGCAGGGGTACGCCCTGGCGATGACCGGCGACATCACCGACTGGTGCGCATCGGACTTCGACGGCAACGGGTTCGTGAACGGCGAGGACTTCGACGCGTTCCTGCTGGCGTTCGAGGCCGGCGACCCGAGCGCGGACTTCGACCGCAACGGCTTCGTGACCGGCGAGGACTTCGACGCGTTCACGTGGGCGTTCGTGGCCGGGTGCTGACGCCGCCGTCCGGCGCAGCCGCGGGACCGCCAGCATGTTCGCGCGACGCCGGCCGCGGCAGCCCGTCGCCGGGAGATGCGACCGGGGTCCAATCCGAGAGCAGCCAGCGCTCGCGGAGCTCTCTGATGGTGTACGCGTGCCCGCACTCGGGGCAGCGCCCGTCGTCGACGAGCCCTTCGAGCGAGTACCCGCAGTTCCAGCAAATGCGCGCCGCGGCGTCCCGGGCGCGCCGGTAGTGGCGGTTCATCCAGACGCGAAGCACGCGGCAGCATCGCGGATTCTCTGCGCGACTTCGCGCGCGACCGGCTCGTTAGTCCACTCCGGGTGCCGGTGACGAGTGCCCGCGGTCAGGCGGTCATTCGCAGCGCGGCACCGCGATGGTCGGAAGTCCGCGACCGCGACGCACGCCGGTCACTCCACCGTCACGCTCTTGGCCAGGTTCCGCGGCTTGTCCACGTCGTGCCCGCGCAGCACCGCCGCGTGGTACGCCATGAGCTGCAGCGGCACCACCGTCAGAATCGGCGAAAGGCACTCGGGCACCTCGGGCACGTACAGCACCTCGTCGGCGTGGCGCTTGATCGCCTCGTCGCCCTCGGTCGCGACGGCGATGATCCGCCCGCCGCGGGCCTTCACTTCCTGGATGTTGCTCATCACCTTGTCGTACTGGCGCCCCCGGTTGGCGATGAAGACGGCGGGCATGCCGTCGTTGATCAGGGCGATGGGCCCGTGCTTCATTTCCGCGGCGGGCATCCCCTCGGCGTGGATGTACGAGATCTCCTTGAGCTTCAGCGCGCCTTCCAGGGCGGTCGGATAGTTGTACCCGCGTCCCAGGAACAGCCAGTTCTCCCGGTCCACGTACTTCTCCGTGACGGCCCGGATCTTCTGGTCGTTCTCGAGGATCCGCTCCATCTTCTCCGGGATCTGCTCGAGGTGCCGCATCATGTCGGCGCAGTCGTCGCTCGACATGTACCGCTTGCGGCCCAGGTACAGCGTCAGCATCGAGAGCACCGCGAC
>CAZCPB010000278.1:0-5057 GCA_964500365.1 uncultured Phycisphaeraceae bacterium | reverse complement strand
CGTGGCGGCCCTGTGCGCGCTGCCGGCGGCTTCCGCCGTGCAGGCCGAGTGCGGCGCGCTCTCCGCCTGGGACCGCAAGTACGACCTCGCGAGCCGCGGCGCCCACCTGTTCCGCGAGTTCTTCAACGCGGCGCGCAACATCGCCAACGTCTACGCGGCGCCGTTCAACTACCTCGACCCGCTCAACACGCCGCGCGGGTTCGCCGTCTCCAACGCGACCGTGGCCACGGCGCTCGTGGCCGCGCTCAAGGCGGCCGGGGACAAGATCCGGGCCGCTGGGCTGGCGATCGACGCCCCGCTGGGCACGGTGCAATTCACGCTGCGCGGGTCCACCCCGGTTCCCATCCACGGCGGCGAGGGCGACTACCTCGGCATCTACAACAAGCTGAGCAGCGTGCTCGTCCCGGGCGTGGGCTACGTGATCACCACCGGCACGAGCTACATCCAGACGGTGCAGTTCACCGATTCCGGCCCCAACGCGCAGGGCTTCCTCACCTACTCGAACTCGACGAACCCCGCCTCGCCGCACTTCGCCGACCAGACGCAGCGATTCTCGGCCAAGCAGTGGATCGCCTTCCCGTTCACCGAGTCCGCGATCACCTCGGACCCGGCGTACAGCACCCGCACGGTGAGCGAGTGACGGGCCGCGGGAGGGGGCGAATGCCCCCTCCCGTACCCCGCCGCCCGCCGGCCGTTCGCTGCACCGCCGCATTGTCTTTTCCCCCGGCAATGAAGGACAATTGCCGGGCGCCGAACACCCGTCGCAAGGCGGGCGAACAAACTACGACACCGCTCAGGAGAACCGCTCCATGAAACCCGCCTTCCGCCCCCTGCTGAAGCCCCTCGCCCTCGCCCTCGCGCTGGCAGGCGCCGGGCCCGCGCTCGCCTTCCAGTTCAAGCTGGACAACGGGCTCACGGGGAGCCTCGACACGACCCTGTCCTACGGGATCTCGGTGCGAGCGAGCGACCGCGACCGCTCGCTCGTCGGCATCGCCAACGGCGGCACCGCCCGCTCGGTGAACGAGGACGACGGCAACCTCAACTACAACAAGAACAAGGCCTTCGCGAGCATCGCCAAGGCGACCACGGAGCTCGAGCTCAAGTGGGGCAACTTCGGCTTCTTCGGGCGCGGCCTCGCCTTCTACGACTTCGAGAACGCCGACAACGACAAGCTGGGCCCGACGGCCAAGGACCGCGTCGGCAAGAACGTCCAGGGCCTGGACGGCTTCGTGAGCGCGGCCTTCGAGCCGATGGGCAAGAACCTGCGCCTGCGCGCGGGCCGGCAGGTGATCAGCTGGGGCGAGAGCACCTTCATCCCCAACGGCATCAACGCGATCAACCCCGTGGACCTCTCCAAGCTGCGCATCCCGGGCTCGGAGATCAAGGAGGCCTTCCTGCCCACCACGGGCTTGTGGGCGAACCTGGAGCTCACGCAGAACGCGAGCCTCGAGGGCTTCTACCTCACCAACCACGACAAGATCCGCATCGACCCGCGCGGCACCTACTTCTCCAACAACGACTTCGCCTCCGACGACGCCACGCGCGTGATCCTCTCGTTCGGGCGCCGCAACGACCAGAACAAGCCGCCGTCCAACCCCGTGCCGCCGGTCGTGCCGACGCTGGGCACCGCGGCCAGCGCCCTGTACGGCCCGTACGACCCCGCCGCCTCCGTCTGGGCCCCGCGCGCCGCCGACCGCGATCCCAGCGACAACGGCCAGTACGGCCTTGCCCTGCGCTATCTCGCGCAGGACCTCAACAACACGGAATTCGGCGTGTACTACATGAACTACCACAGCCGGATCCCGCTCTTCTCCGGCATCAAGGGCACGCCCAGCTCGATCCTCACCGGCGGGCCGCTCATCGCCCCGATCTGCGCCCAGGCCGCGCTGCGCTCGCTGTGCCACACGGGCACGGCGACCTACTTCGCCGAGTTCCCCGAGGACATCCGCCTCTTCGGCCTGAGCTTCAACACCGCCGGCCCGGCGGGCATCGCGCTGCAGGGCGAGTACTCCTACCGCTCCAACCTCCCGGTGCAGTACTCGACGCCGGAGCTGCTGCTGGCCGCCCTCGGCCTGCCCAACACGATCACGGGCTTCACGCAGATCCCGGGCGCGCCCACGGGGGCCACGTCCGCGGCGCTGGTGCCCGACGGCTCCTACCTGCAGGGCTACCGCCGCCTGAAGGCGAGCCAGTTCCAGATGACCGGCACCAAGAGCATTCCCAACACGATGGGCGCCGAGCAGCTGGTCCTCCTCGGCGAGGCGGGGGTGACCTACTTCCACAGCCTGCCCACGGACGTGAAGTTCAACGGCCCGGCCAACCACCTGCCGGTGACGGCCTTCGGCTCCGTGCTCTCGAGCGCCTTCTCCACGCAGCCCGACGGCTTCCTCACGAGCGTCTCCTGGGGCTACCGCCTCGTCGGCCGCCTCGAATACACCAACGCGCTCTTCGGCGGCAACATCGCCCCGCGCATGGCGTGGGCGCACGACGTGAAGGGCGTGGGCCCCAGCTTCAACGAGGGCGTGAAGTCGCTCTCGGTCGGCGCGAGCTGGGACTACCAGCGCCAGTGGCTGGTGGACGTCCAGTACACCGGCTACATGGGCGGGCGCACCTACTGCGGCACCGACCTGCCGCCGGCGGGCAGCGCGGTGACCCCGGGCCAGAGCGCCAGCTGGTGCGGCAGCGCCAACCCGCTCAAGGACCGCGACTTCTACTCGGTCAGCGTGAGCTACTCGTTCTGATCCCCGCACCGGGGGGCGCCGCCAGGCGCCCCCCGGCGGCCACGCACAAGACAGACAACCGGAGGAGATTCCCCATGTTCGCCATCACGAAGAAGGCCGCGGCGCTCGTCGCCGTCGGCGCAGCCTTCGCCGTTCCCGCCGCCGCCGAGATGTCCGCGGCGGACGTCGCCAAGCTCGGCACCACGCTCACCCCGGTGGGCGCCGAGAAGGCCGGCAACGCCGCGGGCACCATCCCCGCCTGGGACGGCGGCATCACGAAGCCCGTGCCGGGCTACAAGGCCGGCGGCCAGTACCCGGACCCGTTCCCCAACGACAAGCCGCTCTTCACGATCACGGGCGCGACCGCCGACCAGCACAAGGACAAGCTCACGCCCGGGCAGGTCGCGATGCTGAAGAAGTACCCGGACTACAAGATGATCGTGTATCCGACGCGCCGCACGGCCGCCTTCCCGCAGTGCCACTACAACGAGACGAAGGAATGCGCGCCCAAGGCGAAGCTCGCCGCGGGCGGCAACGGCGTCACGGGCTGCACGGGCGGCATCCCCTTCCCGGTTCCCAAGGACGGCTACGAGGCCATCTGGAACTCGATGCTGCGCTACCGCGGCGACACCTTCGCCCAGCACTGGGCGCAGGCGGCCGTCACGCGCACCGGCGACTACGCCATCGTGAAGTTCGAGTACGAGTACGACTTCCAGTACGGCAACTGCTCCAAGCCCGTGGCGCAGCGCGAGAACAACAAGATCCTCAACTACCTGCAGGTCACGACCGCGCCCGCGCGCCTGGCCGGCCAGATCCTGCTCGTGCACGAGACGGTCGACCAGTCGAGGGAGCCGCGCTCGGCGTGGACCTACAACCCCGGCCAGCGCCGCGTGCGTCTCGCCCCGAACGTCGCCTACGACAACCCCGGGACGGCGGCCGACGGCCTGCGCACCAACGACGACTTCGGGATGTTCAACGGCGCGACCGACCGCTACAACTGGCGGCTGGTGGGCAAGAAGGAGATGTACGTCCCGTACAACTCGTACCGCATGACGGCCCCCAACCTCAAGTACGCGGACGTGCTGAAGCCCGGGCACCTCAACCAGGACCTCGCCCGCTACGAGCTGCACCGCGTGTGGGTGGTCGAGGCCACGCTCAAGCCCGGCACGAGCCACATCTACGCCAAGCGCAACTTCTACATCGACGAGGACAGCTGGGCGATCGTCGCCACCGACAAGTACGACGGCCGTGGCGAGCTGTGGCGCTACTCCGAGCAGCACAACGAGAACTGGTACAACGTCCCGATGTTCTTCGGCACGATCGAGGTGCACCACGACCTGCAGTCCGGCCGCTACATCGCCATGGGGCTGCGGAACGAGGAGACCACGATCTACGCGCCGGTCAAGCGCTCCGGGGCCGACTACAGCCCGAACGCGCTGCGCAGCCTCGGGACGCGCTAGTGCCCGACCCGGCCAACGGCCGGCCGGGGGCAGCATCGCCGCGCGGCACCCGCGCGGGGGTCTGCCCCCTTTTCATTGGAGAGTCGCCATGAGGACCACCGCCGTTGCCGGGCTCGCCGCCGCGGCCGCGCTCGCGCTCGGCGCGGCATCCGCGCGCGCCGAGATCCTGCCCGAGTCCGGGCCGCTGCCGAAGGTCACGATGGAGCGCCTGCTGCTCATCGACGCCACCCACCGCGGCAGCCGCGTCGTGGCGGTGGGCGACCGCGGCTACATCGTGCTCTCGGACGACAACGGCAAGTCGTGGCGGCGCGCCAAGTCGCCCCCGGCGCCGCTCCTCACGGCGGTCGAGTTCCTCGACGCGAAGCGCGGCTGGGCGGTGGGCCACGATTCCGTGATCCTCGCCACGGCCGACGGCGGCGACACCTGGACGCGGCAGTTCGAGGCCGCCGCGGAGCAGCGGCCGCTCCTGGACGTGCTCTTCGTCGACGAGAACACCGGCTACGCCATCGGCGCCTACGGCGCGTTCTACGAGACGGCCGACGGCGGCAAGACGTGGAACGACCGCAAGGTCATCGCCGACGACAAGCACCTCAACGCCCTCATCCGGCTTCCCGAGGGGCGGCTGCTCATCCTCGGCGAGGCCGGCACGATCCTCTCGTCGAAGGACGCGGGCAAGACCTGGACGACCGTGCCCTCGCCGTACAAGGGCTCGCTCTTCGGCGGCGTCGTCGCCGACAACGGCGCGGTCGTCGCTTTCGGCCTGCGCGGGCGGATCTTCCGCTCGACCGACGGCGGGGCCAACTGGAAGGCCGTGGACAACGTCTCGACCGCCACCCTCATGGGCGGCGCGAAGCTGCCCGACGGGGCGCTGGTCCTC
>CAZCPB010000277.1:0-5128 GCA_964500365.1 uncultured Phycisphaeraceae bacterium | reverse complement strand
GATACCCCTCGGCCTTGGCCTGCTTGAAGTACGCGTCGTGGAGCTGTCGCGGTCGGGGCACGGTTCGTGTTCAGCGCTCGGGGTCGCCAGAGCGATCCTGCTCGTCATCATCGCTCTCGAGGTCCCTGTACTCCTCGTACCACTTCATCTGCACGGTCTCGAGGATCTTTTCGTTGACGGGGTGTCCCGGCTCTTCCTTGAAGCCGGGGAGCTGCTCGATCAGCCTTCGGAGTTCCGTGAACTTCACGGCCAGAGGGTCGCGCTCGGGGTGCGTTTCGGCGAGCAACTCCGCGATGCGGTCCACCTCGAGCCAGCCGAATGTGTCGGACAGAGCCATGCCGCCTCCGTGAACGCAGTCCGGACCACCGAACGGTATTCAGTTCGATCGTCGACCTCGCTCTCGGCAGCGCCCCGTCACGTTGGCCTGCCCTATCGCAGCGCCAGTTCCGGGTTCGCGTACACCGTCGGCTGCCCGTACAGGTTCTCTTCGCGGACCTGGTCGAGATCCGCCGCTCCGGCCGAGGCCCGCGGGAAGACATCGCCCGCCATCCCCGCGACGTGCCCGTCCACGAAGACCGCGTTGGCCGAGCCCTTGCCGCCGGGGTGGCGGTAGCCGACGCGGCAGTTGGTCGTGCCCATACGGTTGTCGCGCTGGCGCCCGGCGTAGACGCCGTCGGCCGCCGCGATAAGCGTGTGCGGCCGCACGAACGCCGAGGCCCTCGTGTACGTGAGGGAGAGGCCGTTGGTCCCGGGCCCGTAGCCGACCGACGAGGTGTAGAAGACGTCGGGCACCACGCTGATCGTGCCGCCGATCGGGTTGTTGGCGTTGATCCAGTAGGCGACGCGGACGATCTTTTCGAAGCCGCGCTCCGGGATGGTGAAGACGCTGAAACCGCCCCCGTCGCGCGAGCAGGGCCAGTCCATCCAGCCCTTGGGGTTGTCGGGGTCGTTGCCCGTCTGCCCGGCGAGGACTCCCGGGACGTCCCTGGCCTCGGGGCAGCTGAACGGCGACTGGCGCAGGGTCTGGCCGCCCGCGCCGGCGAGGTAGCCGTCGCGGTCCAGGATTGGCCCCCAGCCTTCGAGGGGCACGCCCACGCCGGAGGTGCCGGTCATCGTGTAGGACGGAACAACGATGTCCTTGTTCGAGTCGGTATAGAGCGAGAACGCCTGGCCGACGCCCCGCAGCGTCCCCGCGCAGGTCGTGGCTTTCGCGGTTCTTCGCGCCATCCCGAGCGACGGGAGCAGGATCCCGATGAGGATCGCGATCACCGCGATGACGACCAGCAGTTCGATCAGCGTGAACGCCCGTCTCATCGGCGCCTCCTCGGTTTTTACCGCCAAGCCCGCGCGACCGGATTCAGTGCGGAACTTCCTTGATCGCGTTGCGGTTCCACGCGGGGACGCGCACCACAATCTCGCCGTCCTTGATGATCTCGCACTGGCACGAGAGCCGGCTGTTGCGCTGGAGCCCGGGCGCCTCCTCGACGCGGTCGTCCTCGGCCTCGGTCGGCTCGCTCAGGTTCTCCATCCCCTTCTCGATGTACACGTGGCAGGTCGAGCAGGCGCAGACACCGCCGCACGCGTGCTCGATGTTGATCCCGGCCTCCATCGCGACCTCGAGCAGGTGCTCGCCCTTGCCCCCGAGCAGGTTGTGCTCCTTCTTGTCGTTCCCCGTGAGCCCCTCCGGGTCCTCCAGGATGTACTTCACGGGCACGACGGGCGGTCCGTGCGGCTTGTCGGAGTGCTTCAGGTGCATGCGCGGGATGGTAGCGGCAGGGAAAGTGCCGGGTGCTGAGAAACGCTGCTGGGTGCTGCGAAGCGGTGCTGGGTGCGGCGTGCTGAGTGCTGCGGAGCGTGAACGGCGCAGAGGAATGCGATCGCATTTCTGCAGCATCGTCACCGGTCGCCGGGCACCCAGCACCCAGCACGCGGCACCCGGCACCCAAAAACGTCGCCGGGCTCCCCGGCGGGAGCCCGGCGTGCAAGTGGGCGCGGAGGGATTCGAACCCCCGTAGGCTTTCGCCAACAGATTTACAGTCTGCCCCGTTTGGCCACTCCGGCACACGCCCAGGGCCCCGGCGGCTCCATCGCCCCGGGGAGAGAAATGTATTCGCGAGCCCTTCATCGGACAAATGTCCGATCGGCTCGCTCCCTAACATCGGCGCGAGAAGGAGCGGGCCGCCGCCCCGTAACGGACCATGGACGCCCCCAGCGCGCCGACGGAACAGGCGCCCCCACGGCATTTCAACGACGACGCAGCGCCGAGCGGCGCACGCGCATCGCCCGACCGCGCTGAAACCGCGGGAGCGTCGCCCGCCCTCCCCGCGCCGCACTCGCGTTTCGGGCCCCTCCGCCACCGGCACTTCCGCAACGTCTGGCTGGGGGCGTTCGGCTCGAACATCGGCCGCTGGATGGAGGCCCTCGCCATCCAGTGGCTCATTTCGGATGTGTCGAAGCAGCCCACCGTCGCCATGGGATTCCTCGCGGTCGCGCAGATGGGCCCCACGCTCGCGCTGGGCCTGTACGGCGGGCTGCTGGCCGACCGTGTCAACCGCAAGACCATGCTCCTGGTGACACAGGGCGCCATGGCGTTCCTCGCCGCGGCGCTGGCCGCGCTTGCCTGGTGGGGACGGGACGCGCGGCCCGAGCTCATCGAGTGGACCCTGCTGCTCATCGGCCTGCTGCAGGGGATCGCCGGCGCGTTCGACATGCCCGCGTGGCAGGTGCTGACGCCGCGCCTGGTCCCGCGCGAGGAACTGACGGAGGCGATGGTCCTCAACGGCCTCCAGTTCAACCTCGCCCGCATCATCGGTCCCGCGCTGGCCGGGGTCATGATGGCCCAGCTCCCCGGCGGCGCGGCCTCGGTCTTCGTGTTCAACACCTTCTCGTTCCTCTGGGTGATCCTCGTCATCGCCCGCACCCCGGACGCGCCGACGGGCGACGGGACCGGCGACTCGTTCTGGGCCCAGACCCGCGAGGCGGTGGCGTTCGTGTTCCGGGAGCGCGGCTGCCGCGCCGCACTCCTGGCGTCGGTCGTCTTCGGCCTGCTCGCCACGCCCGCGCAGCGCATGCTGCCGGTGTTCGTGCAGGACGTGCTGCAGCGGAACGAGAGCGCGTTCGGGATCCTGACCGCCGTGATGGGCGCCGGCGCGGTGTTCGGCGTGCTCGTGCTCAGGGCCCTGCCGCGCTGGTACCCCAAGCACCACATGATCCCGCTCTCGATCCTCGCGTGCGCCGTCGCGATCGTCGTGTTCGCGGCGTCGAAGTCGTTCTGGCTGACGGGCGCCGCGATCTTCGTCGTCGGGCTCTTCTGGCTCTGGACGTTCAACATGGCCTACGCCGCGATCCAGCTTCTCGTTCCCGACCGGATGCGCGGACGCGTGCTGGCGGTCGTCAACGTCGCGGTCTTCGGCGCGATGCCGCTGGGCGCCGTGATCGCCGGGTTCATCGGCGAGTACGTGGCCGGGGGGGAAGACCACGGGCTGGGGGCGCAGACCGGCGTCGGGCTGCTCGGGGTCCTGCTCGCGCTCGCCGGCGTCGTGATGCTCACCTGGCGGACGCCCGAGGTGGACGGCCTCAAGCCGGGCGACCCTGGGTACGACCGGCGCCCCGGGTTCATCCGCGGGTTGACCGCCGCGTCGCATCGGCCGCGGGGGTGAGTGCGGCGCGCACCCTACGATGGACGACCGGGGGAATCGGGAGACGTTCATGCGCGAAGCCCGGCGTCGTTTTCACCTGACCTTCGCCTGCGCGGCAGCGATCTGCGCCTGCGGAACGGCCCACGCCCAGAAGACCGCCGAGCCGGCGCACGACCCGCCGGACGCTTTCATCCGTGTGCTGGAGGAGGAAGGCGGCAACCGCGTGATGCTCCAGACTTCGTCGCGCGCCTTCCGTCCGCGCGACGGCGCGGGGCCCGAGGTGCACCTTGTCGGCGTCATGCACATCGGTGACCGGGTGTACTACGAGGCGCTCCAGAAGTATCTCGACACGCACGACGTGGTCCTGTACGAGGGCGTGAAACCCGGCGGCACGGACACCCCGGAGGATCTCGATGCGCCCGCGCGGCGCGAGCTCACGGAGCGGCGCCTGCGCCTGCTGGCCGTGCTCATCGAGAAGCACCGGCAGAAGACCGGCTCTTATCCGGGATCGCTCGACGCCGCGTTCGAGACGCTGCCGAAGATGCACGCGCGGGTGGCGCGCAGCGCGGCCGTCGACGCGTGGGGGAACGCGGTGGCGCTGGTCGCGCTGGGCAGGCCCCCGGGCGCGCCGGGGGCCGAGGGGGTCGATTCGTTCGACCTGGTGAGCACCGGGGCCGACGGCGCGCCCGGCGGCGAGGGCGACGCGGCGGACCTGCGCTTCTCCGACCAGAAGCCGCTGAAGAAGTCCGAAATCGCGACCTCGGAGGACGGGATCCAAGGCAAGCTGGCCGACGCGCTGGGCCTCGAGTTCCAGCTCACCGCGATCGACTACTCGAGCCCGAAGTGGCGGAACAGCGACCTTTCGGTGGACGCGGTGCAGGCGAAACTCACCGAGTCGGGCGCCTCGGGCGAAGCGCTGTTCAGCATGCTCAACGGCTCGTCGTTCTCGGCCAAGATGCTCGGGCTGGTGCTGAACATCATCAAGGCCAGCCCGCAGAGCCGCGCCATGGGCAAACTCATGATCATCGAGATGCTCGGCAGCGCCGACCAGTTGCTCGCCGCCGGCGCGGGGGGTATGGGCAAGATGATGAAGGTCATCATCTACGACCGCAACCAGGCCGTCTTCGACGACTTGAAGGCGATCATCGAGAGCGAAAAGGACGTCGGGTCGGTCGCGCTGTTCTACGGCGGCGGGCACATCCCGGACCTGGAGCGCCGGATTGAGTCGGAACTGGGCTACTCGTTCACCGGCGAGACGTGGTTCACCGGCATCGACATGAACCTCAAAAAAGCCGGGATGGACCCGAAGCAGGGCGCGGCGATGCGGCGGATGATCCGCCAGTCGATCGAGACGCAGCTGAAGCGCGCGGGGGAAGCCGAGGGCGACCGCGAGTGAGGCTGCGCGAGAGCGCGCAGCGGCCGCGCGCCGCGTCGTCGGGTCGATGTTCGACCGCGTTGGCCCGTCAGGCCAGGCGCGCCGTCAGCGAGAT
>CAZCPB010000276.1:0-5155 GCA_964500365.1 uncultured Phycisphaeraceae bacterium | reverse complement strand
GCATCAGGAGGCACTGGAAATCGCCGGCTCGTCCGAAGCATCACCGAACTAGCCTCTCATAACCCGAACATTCTGGTTCGATTTCGCGTACAGGTTGGTGCGGCCATCGCTTGCGCGTTGCGTATCGCCCTCGACGCGAATCAACTCCTGTTTTAGTCAGTCCGGGGTTCCCCGTACGCTCCCACGTAGTCGATGTGTCTTTGCTCCTTCCGTTTCAGGTGGAGGTAGGAATGGGTGTCTCGATCTCTCGCGCCGCGGTTCTTTGCGCTATCGCCGGACTGGCCCTGTCTTCGCCGGCCTTGGGCCAAGACGCGGCGGGGGCTGCCGGCCCGAACCGGGCCGCGCTCGAGCTGCGGTCCGGCCTGGTTCTGACGGCCGACGAGCCCAATCTGCTGGCGCGCGAGGCGTTCGACGCCGGACGGCGGTACGTGCTCCAGCTGAACGGTGCGATGACGCCGGCGCGTCAGGCCGCCCTCATCGACGCGGGTGTCGCTCTCGGCGACCCGATCCCGCAGAACGCGTACATCGTCACCTTCGACGGCACGACCCCCGCGGCCCTCACCGCGCTCGGGTTCGTCGCCTGGACGGGCGACTTCCGTGCGGAATGGAAGCTCGACCCCGAGCTCGGCGCGCGCCCGCACACGACCCCCGAACGCCAGGCGCTCGACGCCGCGGGAACTCCGCAGGTCGTGGTCGTCACGTTCGGCGGCGAGGACCCGCGGGCGGTGGTGGACGAGATCGCCCGGCTCGGCGGCGTCGCGTTCGACCTGAACCCCTGCGGCGACCAGTGGATGATCGATGCCCGCATTCCCCTGAACGCCGCGCCCGCGCTCGCCGCGCACGGCGCGGTGCAGTTCATCGAGGATGCCCCCGAGGGGACGTTCCGCAACGACTCGAACCGCTGGATCCTGCAGAGCAACACCTCGGGCCAGACGCCGATCTGGGACAAGGGCATCCACGGCGAGGGGCAGATCGGCGGGCACATCGACGGCACGATCCGGGAGTCGCACTGCTCGTTCGATGACTCGGTCGGGGTAGGCCCGGCGCATCGCAAGCTCGTGGCCATGCGCAACGCAGGCTCGAACGACTCGCACGGCACGCACACCGCCGGCACCTTCGCGGGCGACCGCACGCCCTTCGGCGTGTACACGACCGACGACGGCATCGCGTACGCGGCCAAGCTCAGCTTCAGCAACGTGAACAACATCTACAGCAACCCCTCGAACCTCAACCCGCGCCTGACCGACGCGCACAACGACGGCGCCCGAGTGCACAGCAACTCCTGGGGCGACGACGGCACGACCGCGTACACCACCTGGTGCCGCCAGATCGACCAGTTCACTTTCGCCAACGAGGACAGCCTCGTGGCCTTCGCGGTGACCAACACCAGCTCGCTCAAGACCCCGGAAAACTCGCTCAACGTCCTGGCGGTCGGCGCCTCCGAGGACACGCCCAACCAGGGCAACCACTGCACCGCCGGCGTCGGCCCCACCGCCGACGGCCGGCGCAAGCCCGAGGTCTACGCCCCGGGCTGCAACACCAGTTCCTCGGATTCGGGCACGACGTGCGGCTTCGCCAGTTCGGGCTGGACGGGCACGTCGATGGCCTGCCCGGCCGTGTCCGGCTGCGGTCTGCTGGTCCGCCAGTATTTCACCGAGGGCTGGTACCCGACCGGGACCAAGACCCCCGCCGACGCCTTCACACCGTCGGGCGCCCTCATCAAGGCCGTTCTCATCAATTCGGCCGTCAACATGTCCGGCATCTCGGGCTACCCCAGCAACCTCGAGGGCTGGGGGCGGGTCCTGCTCAACAACTCGCTCACCTTCTCCGGCGACCCGCGCAGCACCTACGTCGTGGACGTGCGCAACGCCGACGGCCTCTCGACCGGCGAGCAGGCCGTCTACACGTTCGAGGTGCTCTCGAATTCGACGTCCCTCAACGTCACGCTCGTTTCCACGCACCCCGCCGCGGCGGTCAACGCCAGCAACCCGGTCGTCAACAACCTCGACCTCGAGGTGATGGCGCCGGGGAGCGTGCTGTACCGCGGCAACGTCTACTCGAGCGCCCAGTCCACCACCGGCGGCACCGCCGACGCCAAGAACAACGTCGAGCAGGTCCGGCGCACCAGCCCGACGGTCGGCACCTACACCGTCACCGTGAAGGGCACCGCCGTCAACGGCGGCACGGGCTCGCCGTTCACGCAGGGCTACGCCCTCGTCGTCACGGGAGACATCTCGACCTGCACCGCCCCGGCCATCACCGACCAGCCCGACCCGCTCAGCGTGCTCGTCGGCGACCCCGTGGCCTTTACGGTCGGCGCGACCGGCACCGCCACGCTCAACTACCAGTGGAAGAAGGACGGCGGCAACGTCGGCGTGAACAGCCCGACCCACGCGATCGCCAGCGCCCAGCTCTCCGACGCGGGCGACTACTCCGTCGTCGTCTCGAACTCCTGCGGCAACGACACCAGCGCGAGCGCCCAGCTCCAGGTCTTCTGCCCGTCGGACTACAACCGCGACGGCTTCGTCACCGGCGAGGACTTCGACGAGTTCATCGCGGCGTTCGAGTTCGGATTGCCCGAGGCCGACTTCAACGGGGACACGTTCGTCACCGGCGAGGACTTCGACGGCTTTGTCGACGCGTTCGTCGGCGGTTGCTGAGCGTCAGTGCCCGCCGGTCGCGACGTTCAGCCCCGCGATCCCGAGCACGATCAGGCCGAGCGACGCCAGCTTCAACGCCGTCACCGGCTCCTTGAAGTGCCACATCCCCACCAGGGCGATCAGCGCCACGCCGCTGCCCGCCCACAGCGCGTACGCCACGCCGATGTCCATCTTCCGGGTCGCCTGCGCGAGGAAGACGACGCTCAGCAGGTACATGACCACCGTCGCGACCGCCGGCCCCACGCGGCTGAAGCCCTGCGACAGCTTCATCGACACCGCCCAGCCCACCTCGAAGACGATCGCAAGCCCGAGCCAGAGGTAAACCATCCCCGACCGTAGCCGCTCAAAAACAAGCAAAGCCCCGGGGGGCGGGGCCGCGGCTGGAACTCATGATCAATGCCAAAGCTGGGGATGAAGGATTCGAACCTTCACTAACTGATCCAGAGTCAGTCGTGCTACCGTTACACCAATCCCCAATCGGGTGAATACTACGCGCGAGCCGCGCCCGAGCAACGCCCGGCCGTGGCCGTGGCCGATGCGCGTCGTCGCCTGGATCAGCTCTGGCTGTGACCGTGCCGGTTGGGCGAATGGCCGGTGTGGCCGTTGGCGTGCCCATTGCCGTTCTGGTGCCCGTGCCCGTTGGCGTGGCCGTTGGCCTTGGGCGCCTGCGGTCCGGGGCCGGTCCTGGCGCCGAGCACCAGACCGATGTAGAGTTCGTGGTCCGCCTCCATGTCGAAGTGGCGGATGACTTCGCAGTCGAAGCCCAGGCGCGAGCGGGCCAGGAGCGGCGCCCCGCTCACCAGGCGCTCGGTTGCGACGGTGTCGAACTGGTCCGGGTTGTCCGCCAGGTGGCCGGAGAACTTCCGCACCAGCAAGCGGTCCTCGGGCTCGATCAGCGACACCGCGAAGTGGTGACTGTCGCGGATGATCGGCTCGATCCCGTGACCCTTCCACGCCGCGACCGCCAGGAGCAGCGGCTCGTTCGCGCACGGCGAAACGCTCTTGACGATCACGCCGGCGCGCCTCCCCTCGAACGCCGACGACATCACCCACATCCCGCAGGGGATGAGGCCCATCGCTTCGCGCGCGCTCTGGACGGTTCGCTCGTTCACGACGAAGCGGCTCCTGGTCATCTCGCTCCAGACTGTTCTTTCGGCCGTGCTCATGATCGGATTTGGCCACAACGCCGGTCTGACCCCGGTTTTACAGAGACTTGGACGCCCACCCGGGTTCCGCGGCACAGAACGTGCCCGAACCTTCGCGCAAATAGCGCTTCCCTCCGAGCGCTAAACGCCCCACTCCAAAAGAGATAACGCACTTCACACCAAAAATACCCCAACTTCCCGCAATTGACAGAAAAGTGCGAATCCGCTTGTCGAAGTGTTGCAAAGTGGGGCAAAGTGGGGCATAATGGGTCCGATGAGCAGGGGGATCCCAGTCAGTGATCTTTACGGGCCAAGCCGAACTCGTCATCGACGCCAAGCAGCGCCTGGCGATCCCGGCCAAGTACAGGGCCCAGCTGGAACAGCAGAACCTCTCGAAAGCGTGGGTGTGCGTGCCGTGGCCGGGCGGTGTGCTTCGGCTCTATCCAGAATCGACCTTCGAGGCCCTCGCGCTCGGCACGGGCGAATCGACAATCACGCCCGGGCGCGACGAGGCGGAACTGGACGCGTCGCTCTTCGGTTTGGCCGAGAGGCTGGAGATGGACAGCGCGGGCCGCATCGCCCTGCCGCGCCATCACCTGGAGCACACCAGGCTCGCCGGGGACGTGGTGGTGACGGGCGCGCGCGACCGGCTCGAGGTGCGCGACCGGGCCTCGTGGAACGCTTCGCTCGCCGACCGCTTCAACGCGCTGCCCGAGCTCGTCACGCGGATCCAGAACAAGCGCGGGCAGGGAAGCCCGCGCCAGCCTTGAACTGACGGACCGACCGCCCGAGCCCGCCTGACCGCGGGCCCGGGGCTTTGACAACCCGAGCCGGCCCAGGACGACGAACGGACTCGAAAGCAGTCCGCCTGAGGTCGAAACACGCCGCGCGGCAGGCGCGGCGGGGAACGCGGGCCCGACCAGGCGTCGCAAGGATGCGATGAGCCGACCGGGCCGCGCGGGGCACCGAGGCCCCGCGGCGCGCTCCCCGAGAAAGACCCCCGGCGGAACCGGGGCGCGGCTCACCAGTGCCCGGCCGAACACCACCTCGGCCGGGCGCGTTTCTTCCCCTCGCGGCGGGGTCACCACCACCCACCTTACCCCGCCCACTTGCCCGCCCGCGTCCCCCACGCGGGCGGGTGCTTTTTTGGTTCCGTCACAGCAATCGTGAATCGTCGTTGGCTGGCTGTAGACTGGGAGCATGCAGGGGGACGGACTTTCAACTGGCGACATGAGCGCGCCGATCCGCGCCTCGGAGGATTCCGACCGCCCCGGCGACACCATCGGCCCCTACAGGCTGCTCGAGATGCTCGGCGAGGGCGGCTTCGGCGAGGTGTGGCTGGCCGAGCAG
>CAZCPB010000275.1:0-5191 GCA_964500365.1 uncultured Phycisphaeraceae bacterium | reverse complement strand
CCCGCGGATCTGCCCGGCAAAGGCACCGATCAGCCGCTGGATCTGCTCAGGCGTGTGCGCGGCGTTCACCGTCACGCGGAAGTATCGCTCGGCCGGGCCCCCGGGGTACTCGATCAAGGGCGCCAGGATCCCGTCCCTCAGCAGCGACTCGTGCGCCCGCTCCTGCAGTTCGCGCGGCTCGAGCGTGAAGGTCATGATCGGGACGGGGTCGCCGTGGATCGTGATCCCGAGCGCCTCGAGGCCGGCTCGGGCGAGGCGTGTGTTCTCCGCCAGGCGGGCCGCGGGCCCGTCCTCGCGCTGCATGATCCGCAGCGCGGCCCGCGCGGCGTGGGCATAAGGCGGCGGCACCGGCGTCGTGCCGCGGTAGATCCCGGCGTGCTCGCGGACGCTGGCGATGCGTTCGCGCGTCCCCGCGACGCACCCGCCGTAGCAGCCCAGGCCCTTGGCGAGCGTGGTCGTGATCATCAGGCGTGGATCGCGCAGGCCGAAATAGGCCGCCGCACCGCGCCCGTTGGGCCCGATCGCGCAGAACCCGTGGCAGTCGTCGGCGATGAGCGCCCCGCCCCCCTGCGGGAGCGCCTCGAGCAGGCCCGGCAGGCGGGCGATCGCGCCGTCGGCCGCGAAGACCGTGTCGGTCCAGATCGTGACGCCCTCGGCGGCGTGCTCGCGGGCGAGGCGAGCGGCGTCGGTCACGGAAAGGTGCCTGAAGCGGTGCACCTCGAAGCCCGCGGCGGAGACCGCGTGAACGATCGAACGGTGGCTCGTCTCGTCGATGATCGCGACCTTGAAGTCCCGGACGAGCGACTGGGCCAGCGCGATGTTCGCCGTGTACCCCTCGGTCGTCAGGATCGCGGCCTCGGTCTCGAGGAACTCGGCGAGCTCACGCTCGAGCGCCTCGTGCGTCGTGGTGTTCCCCGTGGTCTCGCGCGAGGCCGTCGTGGTCAGGCCGAGCGTCGCCGCGGCATCGCAGAGCGCCCGCACGACCTCCGGGTGGTGCGCCAGGGCCGCGTAATTGTTGCCGCCGAAGGCGAGCACCTCGCGGCCGTCGATGGTCACGGTCGTCGCCGAACTCGCCTGGATCGGAATCCGTCCCATTCGCCGTGAACCTCCTGCTCGCCGTTCACCACTCACCGCGCGGCGTTCGCCGCCCCCTGCACCACCCGTATCGGCGAAATGGTGCCCATCGTGTGCAATCCCGGGGCCGCCTCCATCAGCCGCGGCAGGGCGTTCAGGGTGATCGCGCAGGTGGCGGTGTCGCCGTGCACCCCGCCGGGGATCACGATGTCGAGGGGCGGCTCGCCGTCGATCACGCAGCGGTCGTGCGGGTCGGCCTGTCCGATCGCGGCCTGGAACTCGAGCTGGATGACGCACCGCTCGTCGGCGTAGGCCTTGGCCACCTGCCGGACCCCCGAAATCATGCCCCGGTGGATCGGCCCCAGCGCGCTGTTCAGTTCCCGCTCGGCCTTCACCGGCAGGATGTCCTCTTCCCAACGTTCGATCGGGATGCCGAGGTATTCGGACAGGAAGTGAACGCTCTCGCCGAGCCCTACGTGGCGGAGCGTGCCTTCGGCGACCTTCTTGTCGAACTGGCCCTCGTCCAGCCCCGCCCCGATTTTCTTCTGGAAGGGCACGCGCCGGCTGGACGCGTCCTGAATCCGGTAGACCCTGACGGAGCGGACCGACTTGCATACGCCCGTCGCGAACATGGGGAGGGCGTCCATCAGAAAGCCGGGGTTGACGCCCGTCCCCAGGAGCCTGCCACCGGACTTCTTGGCCAGGGCGTCGAGCCGATCCGCCAGGGCCTTGTGCCGCAGCCAGGGGTAGAGCAGTTCTTCGCAGGTGCTGACGATCGGCTTGCCGCGCTCGAGAATTTCGCGGAAGGTCGGCTCGCAGAGGCGGAGGTCAGAGCTGGTGGTGACGACCGCGGCGTCAACGTCGTCCCAATCCGAGAATTCGCCGAGACTGGACAGGACTTTTAGTTCGGGATTCGCGCCGGGCGCCAGCTTGGCGAGGGGCGAGCCGGCGATGTTGGGGTGCGAATCGACGGCGCCGACGACCCGGCCCATCTTGCGTTCGACGAACTCATTGAGGATGCGGTGGCCGAGGGGGCCGATTCCGACGTGGAGGAGGCGGATGCTGGTGGGCATGGTGCGATGGTACGTCTCGCGCGGAACATTCCGTGCATCGCCGCACAAAGGCGGCGGCACCGCGTGTTCCTTACACTGCCTCCCGTGACCACCCGCCGAACCGTCCTCCCCAACCCGCGCGTCCAGCCCCGCTTTGGCGGGCTCGTCACGTTCGGCCGCTACCCGCGATTGTCCGACGTGAAGGCGGCGGACAAGCCCGTGGATTGGATCATCTACGGCGTGCCGTACGACGGCGGCGTGACGTTCCGGCCGGGGGCGCGGTTCGGGCCGCGGGCGATCCGCGAGGAGTCGCAGTATCTGAAGGCGTACCACCTCGAGCACAAAGTCGATGTCCCGGGATCAATGAGCCTGGCCGACGCGGGAGATGCGCCCGTCAAGCCGTACTCGGCCCGGGAGAACGTGGACTGCGTGACCGAATGGGCGGTCAAGCTGCCCGACCCGAAGCACTCGAGGCTGCTGGCCCTGGGCGGCGACCACTCGATCGCGTACTCGAACATCCGGGCGACGTGGGAGCGCCGCGGCAAGCCGAAGAAGGGGCTCGCGCTCGTCCACTTCGACAGCCACCTCGACACGGTGGACGCGGTGTGGGGCGAGAAATGGGGGCACGCGTCGGTCTTCATTCGCGCGATCGAGGACGGGCTGATCGACCCGCGCCGGATGATCTCGATCGGCGTGAAGGGGCCGCTGAACACCGCCGACGACCTGGCATTCGCCAAGAAACACGGCGTGACGCTCGTGACCTACGACCGCTGGAAGCGCGAGGGGGCGCGGGCGATCAACGCGTTCGTGCGGTCACTCAAGAACGCCGAGACGTACATCACGATCGACATCGACTGCGTCGATCCGGCCTTCGCGCCGGGGACCGGGACGCCGTCGGTCGGCGGGTTCACTTCGGCCGAAGTTCTCACGCTGCTGCGCGGGTTGAAGGGCGTGAACGTCGTGGGCGGGGATGTTGTCGAGGTGCTGCCGGATCGGGATCACGCGGGGATCACGGCGCTGCTGGCAGCGCATCTCGCGTTCGAGATCGCCGCTCTATCTGCGTGATCCGATTCGAGACCCTCCGAAGGGTTCCGCGCCCCCGAACCCGGCAAGAATTCTGCATATCACTTGGGCCCGCCCGTCGGCGTCCCTGCCTTGTTCCGCGCCTCAATCGCTTTCCCGTACGCATAGAACACCATCGCCGCGGGGATGAGCACCTTCTCCCCGGCCTTGCTGGCAACCTCGTTCAGGCTCGCGACACGCCGCTCCTTCACGTCTTTCGTCAGGTCGAGCACGACGTTGTCCATGGTCGCGATCAGGCTCCCGAACATCTTGAACTCGTCCTCGTTCCGCGGCATGAACATCGAGGCGTAAGGCAGGTTCGTCGGCAGCACGAAGTACCACCGTTCCCGTCCCTTCACGACCTCGCGCTTCATCGAGAGCCCGACGGGGGGCAGCACGGGCCGGCCGTCCCAGAGCACCGCCGCGACGTCGTCGGAGACCATCGTCGTCGTCAGCCTGCCCGCGTTGTCCTCGAGGAACGCGTAGGGATCGGCGAACAGCCGCCGGATCGCCGCGTTGATCGCGTCCTGCCGGCGCTTCTGTTCCTCGCGGCTGGTCCCCCGCCTGCCGCGGAACGGGCTGCGCTGACCGGTGAACTGCTGGAGCAGCCCGGTCGCCTGGCCTTTTTTCGCGGCCTCCTCGGCCTGGGCTTTGAGCTCGGCGATCTCCTTCGGGAACGCTTCCTGCAGCGCGAGCCCAAGTTTTTGCAGGTTGCCGAGCATGACCCCGAGGCGCCGCATCAGGCGCGCCCAGTCCTCGTTTTCGGCGTGGATCAGCGTCGTCAGCCGGTCGGCGCGGCCCTGTTCCACCATCAGACGGGCGGTCCTGAGCACCGCGTCGGGGGATTCCTGGCCGTAGCCATCCGTGCGTGAGCACGAGGCTACGACGAGCGCCGCCACCATCCCGAGCACGAACACCGGCAGCTTCATCGCGAGAGTGTACGCGGTCATGCCCGCTCCCCGTTCGTTCGTACTAGGATTCTTCATGACCGTCATCGTCAACGGCGAGCGGAAGTCGATCCCCGAAGGCACCACGGTCGCGTCGTTGATCGAGATCGTCGGCCTCGCGACCGCGGCGTGCGCTGCCGAAGTGAACCGCGAACTCGTTCCCAGGCGCGGGCACGCCGAGCGGGCGTTGCGCGAAGGCGATGTCGTCGAGCTGGTCTCCCTGGTCGGCGGGGGGTAGCAGTTCCGCGGTCGGGGTCTTGTTTGCAATCGGCCAGCGGTGCTTTCACCCGTTGGCCCGTGAATCCGCCGGCCCGGATTCGGCGATAGCCATCGCGAGTGCGCACCGCCTCTTCAGCCCCGACGCTCGTCAATTCCAAGGCCGCGCCTCGACGCCGCGTTCGCTACGAAACCAGCGCCGATCTACTGCTGGACATTCAACGGGTGGAAACGGCCCGACTCGCGGGCGAGCTTCGGAGCACCGGCAACTGGACACCGGCGCAGATCTACAACCACCTCGCGGCATTTATGGAGTATGCGCTCGACGGCTACCCGCCTGGGTTCAAGGGCCCGCCCGCGCCGGTGCGCCTCGTCCTGCGATTCTTTCGCCGCAGATTCTGCTTCGGCGCCATGCCCGCGGGCCTGCGGATACCGGGCATCCCCGCGGGGACGATCGGGCAGGACGACGGCCCGCCGGAGACCGCCGCGGACCGGCTGCGCCGCGCGCTGGCTCGAATGAATTCGACGGCCCCGGCGCGCCCCAGTCACCTGTTCGGGAGAATGAGCCACGAAGAGTGGAAGGGGCTGAATCTCCGCCATTGCGAGCTGCACCTTTCGTTCCTGCACCCCGCGTGATCGGGGTGTGGCGCCCCGGCGCCCGCGGACCGTGCTCGGTGCGCCGCGTACGGGTCCCCCAGTCCGTGCAACCCTACGCTTGCCCATGATCACGACCTCTGGCGAGCCTGGCCTGAGCCCATTCAGCCTCGCCGGCCGCACGTTTACGAGGGACATCTATCCGAGATTTGGCCCAACGATGGAGTGGGATACGGCTGCAGGACA
>CAZCPB010000274.1:0-5221 GCA_964500365.1 uncultured Phycisphaeraceae bacterium | reverse complement strand
ACGCCGAGGCCGCCGCGCGCAAGGAAGCCGACACGCAGCGCGATGCCGCCGTCGCGGCGAAGTCCGAGGAGGAAAAGCAGCGCCGGGTCGCCGAAGCCCAGCGCGACAAGGCCGAGATCATCGCCGAGTTCATGTCGGAGACGCTGCGGGGTGCCGAGCCGAGCGTGGCGCTCGGTCGCGACGCCACGATGCTCAAGGAGATGATGGACGCCGCCGCGGCGAGGATCGAGAAGGGGGACCTGCGGGGGGCGCCGGAGGCGGAGTTGAAGCTGAGGTCCACGATCGGCCTGGCGTACGACGCGATCGGGCGGATCGATGAAGCGCGGCGTGTCCTCGAGCCGTCGATCGCGCTCGCGGAGTCCGTCCAGCCCGGGGACAGCCCGGCGCTCGCGACAGCGATCAGCAATCTGGGGTACGTGCTCGAGTCCGCGGGCCGGCACGCCGAAGCGCTCGACCTCGCGCTGCGTGCGCTCGAGATGCGCCGGAGGCTGTTCCCGGGGGATCATCCGGAGGTCGCGGTCGCGCTGAACAACTTGGGAACGCCCCTGATGTCGCTGGGGCGCTTCGCGGAGGCGGAGCGCTGGTGCGCCGAAGCGATGGCGATGAACGAGCGGATGCACGCGCCGGATCATCCGTCGCTCCTGATAAGCATGAACAGCGTCGCGGCCATCCGCTCCCGGCTCGGGCGGAACATAGAGGCCCAGTCGCTGTACGAACGGGTCCTCGAGGCCCGTCAGAAGCTCTCGAAAGACAGCCCGGAGACCGCGGGCAGCCTGAGCAACCTCGCCGCGTGCCTCCAAGCCCAGGGGCGCACGGCGGAGGCCGAACCTTTGTACGAGCGGGCGCTGGCGATGCGGCGCCATCTGTACGCCGCGGGCCATCCCGACCTCATGGTGTCCCTCAACAACTTGGCGCACGCGCGCCTGGAACTAGGGCGGGTCGCGGAGGCCGAGCCCCTGGCCGTCGAAGCGCTCGAGATGAGCCGGCGGCTCTACAAGGGCGACCACTCGGACACGGCGAGTTACCTCCAAGGGCTCGCGGCGATGCGGCGAGCGACAGGCCGGGACGACGAGGCCGAGCCGCTCTTCGTCGAGTCCCTGGAGATGCTGCGCCGGATCCATCCGGGGGACCATCCGGACGTGGCCGCGGCGCTGAACAACCTCGCGCAGGTGCGCGATGTCCTGGGCCGCCCGATGGAGGCCGAGGCGCTGCACGTCGAGGCGCTCGAGATGATCAGGCGGGTCTTCCCGGGCGATCACCAGGAGGTCGCGTCCTGCCTCGTGCACCTTGCCAAGATCCGCGTCGAACTCGGCCGGGTAGAGAACGGCGCCGCGCTCCACGAGGAAGCCTTGGCGATGCGCCGCAGGCTGTTCACGGGCGATCACCCCGCCCTGGTGGACAGTCTCAACGGCGTCGGCAATGCGTGGGTCGAACTCGGCCGCGCTCCCGAGGCGGCTCTCTTGCACGAGGAGGCCCTGGCGATGGCTCGTCGGCTGTTCCCCGGCGATCACCGGCTGATCAAGGACAGCCTGACCGACCTGGGGATCGTCTATCGCGAGCAGGGCCGGCTTGAGGATGCCGCGCGTTCGTTCCGCGAGGCCCTCGACATGGCGCAGCGGATGTACCCGCACGAGTCCGGGGTGGTCGCCACGTGCATGAACAACCTCGCTGCGGTGGAGGGAGAATTGGGAAGGCCCGAGGAGGCCGAGCGACTCTTCACGGAGGCCGTGGCGATCCACCGCGTGGTCTCCGGCGACGGTCACCCCGACGTCGCGATATCGCTGAACAACCTGGTCGTGATCCGGCGGGAGCTGGGTCGGCTTGACGAAGCGAGGGCGGCCGGCGAGGAGGCGCTCTCGATCTTCCGTCGGACGCTGCCGCCGGACCATCCCCAGACGATCAACGTGACCGCGCTGCTCGCCGAAGTTCTCGAGGACCTGCGCGATTATGCCGGGGCGGAAGCGCTCTGGTCTGAGGTGCTGGCGTCACGCGAGCGGACGATGGAGGAGGGGAGCTGGAGGATCGCGAGCTCTCGGGCGTGTGTTGGGGCCTGCCGCGCGGCGCTCGGCAGGTTCGCCGACGCGGAGCCGATGCTGGTGTCTGGGTTCGAAGGGGTTGTCGCGGCGGGGGCGGATCAGAACGTGGCTGAGGAGCGGGCGGGCGAGATCGGCGCGCAGGTCATCAGGCTGTACGAGCAGTGGGAAAAGGCCGAACCGGGGAAGGGGCACGCGGCGAGCGCCGAAGTGTGGCGGAAGCGGGTGGAGGCGCTGGGGCCGGGGGCGGCGAAGCCATCGCCGAACGGGGGGGGATGACTGGCCGGGCGCATGTGTGCATCACGATCCCGACGGCGACACCCCGGCGTCGGCCCCAGCTGAGCGCGGTATCCTGGCGCGCATGACGGGGGACGGGCCTGACACTGCCGACTCGACGGGCTCGCTGGAGAGCGGCGGGGCGGGCGCGCGCGATCCGGGCCTGCCGCGCCGGATCGGGCACTACACCGTCAAGCGGCTGATCGGCACTGGCGGGATGGGTGCCGTGTACGAGGCCGTGCAGGAGCAGCCGCGCCGTGTGGTGGCGCTGAAGGTGCTGCGGGCGGGGATCGCGGGGAAGAGCGCGCTGCGGCGGTTCGAGTATGAGTCGCAGCTCCTGGCCCGCCTCCGGCACCCCGGGATCGCGCAGGTGTACGAGGCCGGGACGCACGAGAGCGAGCACGGGGCGGTGCCGTTCTTTGCGATGGAGTACATCCCGGGGGCGAGGACCATCACGGACTTTGCCGCGGCGAAGAAGCTGGGCACGCGCGAGCGGATGGAACTGCTCGCGCGGGTGTGCGACGCGGTGCACCACGGGCACCAGAAGGGGATCATCCACCGCGACCTCAAGCCCGGCAACATCCTCGTCGATTCGGCGGGTGATCCCAAGATCATCGACTTCGGCGTGGCGCGGGCGACCGACAGCGACATGGCGGTGACGACACTGCAGACCGACATCGGCCAGCTCATCGGCACGCTCCAGTACATGAGCCCCGAGCAGTGCGCGGCGGACCCGCATGACATCGACACGAGGTCGGACGTGTATGCGCTGGGGGTGGTGCTGTACGAGCTCTTGTGCGGGAAGATGCCGTACGACGTGTCGAGATCGGCGATCGCGGAGGCGACGAGAAAGATTCGAGAAGAAGAGCCGGCGAAACTGAGCACGCTGGACCGGACACTGCGCGGCGACCCGGAGACGATCGCGCTCAAGGCGCTCGAGAAGGAGCGGGAGCGGCGGTACCGGTCGGCCGCGGACCTGGCCGACGACATCAGGAGGTGCTTGAAGGGCGAGCCGATCAGCGCGAGGCCGCCGAGCGTGGCGTACCAGGTGCGGGTGTTCGCGAAGAGGCACCGCGTGCTGGTCGTAGCGGTGATCGTGGTGGTGGCGGTAATGACGGCGGCGGCGGCAGTGAGCGGGCGCTACTGGTACGACGCTGCACGCGCGCGCGACGCCGCGATCGCGGCGCTGAAGGCCGCGGACGAGGCGCGCAGTGCAGAGGTCGAGGCGAAGTCGCGGGAGCGAGAGGCGCGGCGGGCTGCCGAGGTGGAAGCGGCGAACGCGCGGTTTCGAGAGGCCGCGGCACGAGCACGGGCGATCGACGCGCATCTCGCCCTGCAATCACTGGTCCCGGCGATGAGGGCGGGGGAGGACGCGGTCGCCCTGATCGGCAGCGACGGGGGTGAGGAGTTCGCGCGGGGCATCATCCTCGACACCGAGGAATGGCTCGAAGAGCGCTTTCCCGAACTCTTCGGCACTGCCGCGTCGGGGGGCGGGCGGTCGATGCTGCGCGTCTACATCGACGAGTACGATCGGGACCGGACCGACGACACAACTCGCGCCGAGATCGACACGTGGGTCCGCGGGGCTCGAACGCGGCTGGAGGAACTGCAGCGCGCGGCACGCGAGGCAGTGTTCGGGGTCCGCAGCACGTTCGACGGATCGGATCGGCCTCTCGTGTCGGGCCTGCTGACTCCGCTCGGACAACTGCGGACCGTGGGCGCCGCCCTGGTGCTGCACGGTGCTCAGTTGGCGCGCGAGGAGCGGTACGGCGAGGCATTCGCGGCGCTACGCACGGCGCGGCGGCTGGCCCGCGACGTCGCGGGAGGCGGGTTGCTCATGGCGGCCGTGATCGAATGGCGGATGAGGTCGCGCGTCTACGTCGCTTTCAGAACGATCGGCGTGCAAGGAGCAGATCGCGGGATGTTCCCGCAAGAGGCGGTCCGGTTCGTCGCGACCGATGCGCCGATCTGTTCGGGGGAAATCTGGCTCGACGTCGAGGGCCCTGCCGTCCGGCAACTGGTGGATGGAATGTTCTCGAAGGCCGACGAGTCTTCCCCGGCTCGGTTCGACCCCGCGCGGGCCGCCAGAATCCTGGCGGAGGCCGGCGAAGGCCACGCCGTGGAGGATTTGGTGTCGTACGCCGGCGCCGACTACGACGCGACCATGGGCGCCCTGGAACGGGTGTGGGAGCGCAATCGCGCGCTGACCAATCTTCCCATCGAAGAACTTGTCGGGGTGGGCCGTCACGAGTTCGACGCCTTGGTTCGGGGAACCCCGGTTCTCGGGTTGGTCACGCCGGACCTGCGGCACACCTCCCTGATCCGTGCACTGCTCGTGATGGAACGGGATGCAACGATCATTTCGGCAGCAGTGTCGGCGTGGCGCGCTGCGCGGGGAGAATGGCCCGCGTCAATCGATCTGGCGCTCGACGGATTCCCCGCCCAGCCCTTGCGACGGGACTACTTCGGACGTGATTTCGTGTACCGCGTCGAGAACGACCGGCCGGTGCTCTACAGCGTGGGACCGGACGGCAGGGACGACGGCGGGGCGCGTGAGTGGGATGATCAGAAGAAGGGCAGCGGCGATCTTGTGTACATCGCGCCGGGCGCCGTGCCGTAGAGAGCGATGCGCGGCGCGGGAGTGAAGAACTACACCCCGATCTCGTCCGCCAGCGCCTCGAGCGTCCCCTCATCTCCCTTGCCGGCCAGGATGTCCACGGTCGGCGCCGTCGCCAGGGGCTTGCCCCGCTCGTCGGTCAGCGCCTTCCCGTCCATCGTCTTGATGATCGGCACCGGGTGGGCCTTGTCGTGCGCGGCGAGTTCTTTCTCGAGCGTCTTGCGCTTGTCCTCTGGGACATCTTGCCATTTGCCCCTGCCGCGGCACTTGGGGAAGCGCGAACAGCCGAGCCACG
>CAZCPB010000273.1:0-5249 GCA_964500365.1 uncultured Phycisphaeraceae bacterium | reverse complement strand
GAGAGGAGTCGAACCTCCACGGGTGTGAGCCCACTAGAACCTGAATCTAGCGCGTCTGCCAATTCCGCCACAGCCGCGGCGAACGCGAACGTTATTCTCGCTTCCGGCCGATGACAACCGGCGGGTCGTTCACGTCGGCGGGCGCGGCCTTCGCCACGACCGGGCGCGGGCCCGGGCCCGTGAACCAGCGGAGGCGGTAATCGGCGCCCTCGCGGATCATGTCGAAGCCCGTCCACGACAGGTCCTGCGCGGCCTTGCCGTGCACTTCGAGGCGGAAGATGTTGGGCCCCACGGGCTCGAGGTACAGGCCGGGCGTGTACTCACCCATGGGCATCTGGTCGAAGAGTTTCTTGACCTCGCCGAGGTGCTCGGTGAGGAATGTGAACGCCTCGCGCGAATCGAGCCCGCGCTCGAAGTACTCGTCCCGGGTGCGCACGCTGAGCACCTGATCCAGGAAGAGGGCTTCGTCGCCGTCGCGGAGCGTGGTGTACACGTGGATCATGAGGTGGTGGGCGGTGCGGGCGACCAGGTGGGTCTGCTTGCGGTCGGGGGACTTGACCACCAGTTCCTCGTTGGGGGTCGGGGGCGGCACGTCGATCGCCCCGCGGGGCCGGGGATCGGTGATCGGGGTGTTCGACTCGGTGCCCGGGAGTCCCGCGAGCATCGGGCGGTAGTAGACGACCCGCTCCTGCTCGCAGGCCGGAACGCCGCAGAGGATCAGGGCGAGGCACGCGGGAAGCCGGCGGCGGGGGGCCATCGGGAGACGGTACGCGGCGGCCCGGGGTTCGGATCGGGGCACGCGTTTCAGCGCTTGGGCACGAGGGTCAGGCGGGTGGAATCGTGGCGCGTGCCGCGCCGGTAGGCGATCTCGACGCTGTCGCCGGGCTGGTAGGTCGAGAGCACGCGGACCAGTTCGGCGAGGTCGCGGGTGGCGCGGCTGTCGATGGCGGTGATGACGTCGCCCTTCATGAGGCTGCGTGAATCCTTCCTCGACGCGATCACGTCCACGATCACGGGGCCGTCGCCCGCGCCCGACTCGACCTCGAAGCCCAGGCTCGCCCTGCCGATCTCGATCTCCTCGGGCACGGCCGGCAGGGCGCGGACCCAGGCCCGGTAGTCCTTGTTGAGGTCTTCGAGCGGCACGGGGAAGACGCGCTTCCATGCCTCCATGCCGGTCGGGTCCTGGGCGAAGGTGTCGTTGTACGCGGCGTACCACTCCCCGAGCTTTCCGTGCTGGTCGAGGAACAGGAAGAGCGTTCGCGCCTGGGCGTACATGGCCAGGGGCCGGGCGGACATGAACTGGGTGCGCGACATCGAGCAGAACTTCTCGATGGGCATCATGAGCCCGGCCCGCTCGAGGCGCTTGGTGATGTTGGTGCGCCAGGAGATCGTGGGGACGAGCGCGCCGTCCGGGGTCGTGTCGTAGTCCTCGACGAGGGAGCAGAGGCCCTCCTGGACCCAGATCGCGTGGGTGATGCCGCGGCGCGCGTTGTCGCGCCAGTGCAGCACGTGCAGGAACTCGTGGCGGAGGCCCGAGCCGAGGTCCTGGGTGACGAGTCGTTTGTTGTCGTGGCTGTACGAGCCGCCGATGGCGGAGGTCGAGCTGAGCGCCGCGGGCCCGAAGCTGGCGACGGCCCAGGCCATGAAGTCCTTGCGGTCGGGCAGGATCACCAGCACCCACGGATCGCCCGGGGACATCGTCTGGTCGAAGAGATCCGGGAAGACGCTGGCCCGCGCCCATTCGGCGATGCGCGAGACCTCCGCGCGGGCCTGCGTGAAGCCCTTCTCGTCGAAGGCCGAGAGGTACGTGAGCCGCAGGCGCTCGTCGGTGGCTTCGGTGGTGGCGGAAGGGAATTGGCGTCGGGCCGTGGCGACGACGGCGTCGCGGTGCCGCTCGAGGACCCGGGGCCAGTTCGAGACCAGGGCCTTGAAGTCGTCGCGGGCCCGCAGCGGGCGCAGGGAGGGATCCCCGAGCAGGATCCGCCGATCGACGAACCCCCGCTCGATCGCGTCCACCAGCGCGGCCATGGCCTCGTCGTGCCGGCCCTGGAGCGACAGGGCGCAGGCGAGGTTGTAGCGCGGCACAAAGTTGTGGGGCTGGAGCGCGATCTCGCGGCGCATCAGCGACTCGTACCTGGCGTGGTCGCCCGCCTCGTACGCGGCGGCCGCCTCGCGCTCGAGTCGCTGAAACTCGGCCGGGCCCGGGGATTGAGCGGGAGCCGGCGCCGCGAGCGCCAGGGCCGCGAGCAGTGCGCCCGGCAGGCGGGGCGAGGGTCGGACGTGGCGACGAGCGCGGGGGGTGATCACGCAGTTCTCTTCGTCGCGGGGGCCGGTTGCGTTCGATGGAACAGCCTGCGGAGCGCTTCGGGGTAGGCGTCGCGCTCGAGCTCGAAGACCCGGGCCGCCAAGGTGTCGGGCGTGTCGCCGGGCAGCACGGGGCAGCGGGCCTGAAGGAGGAGGGGGCCGTGGTCGTACTGATCGTCCACGAGGTGGACGGTGCAGCCGGATTCGCGGTCGCCCGCGCCGAGCACCGCTTCGTGGACGCGCCGGCCGTACATGCCCCTGCCGCCGTGGGCGGGGAGGAGGGCGGGGTGGATGTTGACGATGCGGCCTTCGTACCCCGGCGGGATCTCGACGTAGTTGATGTAGCCGGCGAGGACGGCGAAGTCGATCTCGAACTCGGCGAAGAGGCGGGCGAGGGACTCTCGCGGGATGCGCCCCGGGACGACACGGACCGGCACCCGGCGGGCACGGGCGGCGTCGGCGCCGGGGCATTCGCGCGAGGCGACGACGAGCGCCACGGCGGCGTCGAGCGTGCCCTCCGCGATGCGATCGGCGAGGTTGACGTAGGTGCGACCCGCCCCGGAGAGCATCACGGCCAGGCGCGGGGGGCGGGAGATGGCCGCGCCTGGCGTCCCCGAAGAGCGCGACCCCGGCGGCGCCCCGGGGCGCTCGAGGCAGAGCCGGACGGCGCCGTCGCGCGAGGTGGCGATCTTGAGGATCGGCATGAGCTTGAGGGTGACGAGGGCGTTCTCGGCGGCCTCGAACAGTTCGTACATGACGAAGCAGCCGCCGTGGCGCTCGCACAGGCTGCGAAGGCCGAGCAGGAAGCTGATGCCGCGCGAGTTCAGGAACGTGACGCCGCCCATTCCGAGCGCGAGGCGCCATCCGTGGTTCTCGGCGTGGCGCGCGACGGGGGCGAGGGCGTCTTCGCCGCTGTCGAGGCCCTCGTAGCAGGTGCCGCTCATCTCGGCGACGGCGACGCCCTGCACGCTCAAAAGGGAGATGGAGAGGGGCTTGAGGGCCACGGTGCGGGGTTCAGGCGAGGGCCTTGATGGCGGCCTCGCGGTCCTTGGCGATGGTGATGACGCGGTCGAGCCGGGTGATTTTCAGCACTTCGAACAACTCTCCGGCGAGGCCGAAGACGACCATCTTGCCGGAGTGTGCCTTGCAGTTCTTGTTCAGCGTGACGAGCGACCCGAGCCCGACCGAGGCGAGGAGCGTGACTTCGGAGAGATCGAGCGCGATCTTCCAGGCGTGCTTGCCGGCCTCGGCGCCCAGCTCCCCCGAGATGATCGCCGACTCTCGCTCGGCGACCTTCTCGCACTTGAGGCGGGCGACCAAGCGGCCATCGACGACTTCTGTCGAGACGAATGTTGAATCCATGGTGGCGTCGAGTCTCCGAGCGGTTGGTCCGGGCGATTGCGAACAGCCTCGGCGTCCAGCGCCGGCGGCGGTACGGCGCGGCGTGGCGTGTCCGTTGGGCTTCGCGTGGTCGACCGATGAACCCCCTAGGTCGTTGGCGGATCGCGGAAGGGTATGGCACGACCCCCGGAGTCTACCGAAACCATCGTGAGGGTGGCCGAGGTGACCGGGACGACGACGTCCGAGTCCAGGCGCTCGGCCTCGACCTCCACCCCAACGGTGACGCTCTTGGTGCCTTCCCTCAGGGTGCTGGTGTACAGGTTGACGACGTCCCCGAGGTGTACGGGGGCCTTGAAATCCACCCGTTCCATGGCCGCCGTGACCCATCGGTGCCGCCCGTGCCGCCGGGCCTCGACGAAGCCGGCCTGGTCGATGTAGCTGAGGATGACGCCGCCGAAGATCGTGCCGTACGGGTTGGTGTCCCGCGGCATGGTGACGATGCGGAGGGTGAGGCGGCGGTTGGACATGAGCACGGAACGACAGTTCGGAGCGGCGGGCGGGAGCGTACCAGAACACGCCCCGGGGCCACCGTACCATGCGGGGACCAGGAGAACCGCGATGACGACGTGCACTGTGCCGGGTGTGTCCAGCCTTCCCCCGCTCGAGAAGGCGGACGCCATCGAACGGCTGCCGACCTTTGAGTTGATCGCGCGCTACCGCAAGGGCGTCGAGAACTTCGATCACCGGCTCTTCCAGCTGACGTCCGAGGAACTGGATTCGGCGTTCCTGCCCGAGGCGGACGTCGGCCGCTGGCCGGTGCGGGTGCTCATGGGCCATCTTGCCGACGCCGAGCTGGTCTACAGCCACCGGATGCGCCGTGCCGTCGGTGAGGACAACCCCGTGCTGGCGGTGTGGGACGAGAACGCGTTCATCGACAACGACGTGTACGGGCTGCGCATCGAGGACAAGAGCCCGGAGGCGCGGAACCACCGCGTGACGTCGGCGGTCGCGGGCGCGGTCGCGCTGGTGCACACGCTGCGGCAGTGGACCGGGCAATGGCTCATGTCCCTCACCGAGGCGCAGTGGGCGCGGGTCGCCATGCACCCCGAACGCGGGGAAGAATCGGTGCGGCGGATGGCGGCGCTGGCGACCTGGCATCTCGAGCACCACGCGCGGTTCATGAAGTGCAAGCTCGACAAGCTGGTGGGCCCGGAGGGACGGGAGCGTGCGGCCGAGACCGGGGGAGGGTGCGGGGCCGGGTGCGGGTGCAGGCACTGAGGAACGCGGGACGGCGGATAAACGGCGGCGGTCCCGGTCGCTCCGGCTCGCGCTCGCGGGTTCGGCGGATTCCAAGCCCCTAAACTTCCCTCTCCATGGACCCTGTTTTCGACGAGCGCCGCTACCTCATCCCCTTCCGCTCGTCCCTGCTCCCCCAGATCTTCACCGACACGCTGGTGATCGGGGCGGGTGTCGCCGGGCTGCGCGGGGCCGTTGCCGCGGCGGCGCACGGGGAGGTCATCGTGCTCGCCAAGGGCGAGCTGAAGACCTCGAACACGTCGTGGGCGCAGGGCGGGATCGCCGCGGCTTTGTCGCGGGAGGATTCG
>CAZCPB010000272.1:0-5267 GCA_964500365.1 uncultured Phycisphaeraceae bacterium | reverse complement strand
CGACGGACCCGCGCCGCGGACCGTGAAGAACTCACGGGCACCTCGCTTCCCGGCCCTCAATGCTACCGGAACGGGTGCCGGCGCGCCAAGACCCGGGCCATCGCTCCCTATCATCCGGTCCGCCCCAGGAGCCCGCCCGCGATGTCGTCCTCCGCCCCGTTCGATTCGTTCAATTGGGAACCCCAGCCCCTCGGCCAGAAGCTCGTCAGCGAGCTCCTGCTGGACTTCCTCCACCGCTGCCCCGGCGCCGAGAACCTCGCCCGGCACATGAAGAATGATTCAGGGACCCGCTTCGCCGATTGGGTGGACTCGATCGAGGAGCCGGAAACCCCCTCCCTCCGCGACCGCCTGCGCGACGCCGGCTTCACTCGCGAGCCGATGCCCGGCGCGCCCGAGTGCTTCGTGCACAAGGGCGCGATCTTCCCCGCGATCATCCTCGCCACCGGCTCAACCCAAGCCGCGAACGGCCAGGCCGGCGCGTCCGGCCCCGCGCGCGTCTCCCTCAAGGTCGATTCGGTCGCCGATTTCCTGGCCACCTGGAAGCTCGACCGGCCCATCGAGGGCGAGCCCCTGACCCAGTTCAGGCGGGCTCGTTGCTTCACCGGCGACGGCGCGGAGTTGTGGTGCGTTGAGCGTCACGGCTACCGCGGCTTCGCCCCCGTCCCCGCCGACCCCGCGCGCTGCCTGGCCTCCGTCCGCCACCTCGAGGCCTTCCGCCGCCGCAACCGCGACTACGGCATCGGCCCCGAGTCCGACCGGCGCGGCTTCGCGCACGCGCTCGCCCTCATCGACGGCGCCATCGACGACCTCGGCACCGACTGGGCCTGCGACCTCTTCTTCCAGGCCGAGCGCGACTACTGGCAGCGGCGCAACCGTGCCGCGCGGGTCCAGAAGGCCCGCCAGGACGCGCTCGGCCTCGGCTGGGCCAACCACGACCACCACACCTACCGCTCGTCGCGCTCGTTCTACCCGCAGCTGATCGCGGCCCTCGAAAAGCTCGGCTTCCACGGGCGCGAACGGTTCTACGCCGGCGCCGAGGCCGGGTGGGGCGCGCAGGTGCTCGAGCAGCCGGTCACCGGCATCACGATCTTCGCCGACGTCGACATGAGCCCCGAGGAACTCGCGGGCGACTTCCCCCACGAAGGCTTCACCGACGACCGCGACGAGGTCGGCACCATCGGCCTCTGGTGCGACCTGCACGGCGAGGCCTTCCTCCAGGCCGGCATGCACCACCTGGAGTGCCAGTTCGACTGGCACGCGCTCAAGGACCAGCTCGCCCTCGAAGCCCAGATCCGCACCATGGACCCCTTCACCACGTTCCCCTACCTGCGCCAGGCCTTCACGCAGGGCGAACGCTGGCCTGTCGATCCGCGCCGCATCGAGCTCTCCCTCGCCCGCGGCCACATCACCCCCGCGCAGGCGGAAAACTTCCGCGCCTTCGGCGCCGTCGGCTCGCACCTCGAAAACCTCGAGCGCAACGACGGCTTCAAGGGCTTCAACCAGACCGGCGTCAGCCAGATCATCGCCAAGACCGACCCGAGGAAGCTTGCCGCGGCGGGCGCATAAGGCGGAGTGACACGCATTCCGATTGTTCCCCGCGCGAAACCGGGGCACGGGCGCAGAGAACGCAGAGACAATCCAGCAGCGGAATGCGTCTGATCCCGGTCTCCCTTTCCGGCTCTGCGACCTCGGCGCGTCTGCGGTGAATCGTGCTGAAGCCGCGCAGGAACCTGGTGCAGCGCGCCTGAGCCGCTCGCCACACCGCCCCGTCGCCGCGTCCAAATAAAAGGCCCGCGGGCGAACCCGCGGGCCTTGATCGATCCCGAGTCTTCGACAGGGTTCAGCAGCCGCCGACGAACGCCTCGACGAAGGCGTCGAAGTCGTCGCCGCTGACGAACGTGTCGTCGTTGAAGTCGGCGCTGATGTCGCCGGCCTCGAACGCGGCGATGAACTCGTCAAAGTCCTCGCCGGTCACGAACCCATCGTCGTTGAAGTCCGACGGGCACGCGCAACCGATGAGCACGAGCTCGACCGCGTCCACCGCGGCCTCGACCACCGACCCGCTGCCGAGGTCCGACGCCGTGAAGCGCACCTTCATCTGGTTCGACAGCGCGATCGTGTCGGAGAGCTTGAAGGTCTTGTGGTACCACCCGCCGTTGGACTGAGCCGCCGGGCCGACGGTCTCGAGGTTCACCCACGAGCCGCCGTTGTTGTTGGAAACCTCGACGACGAAGATGTCGTTGTTGGGATCGGCGCCGCTCCCGGCCCCCGTGTTGTCGTACCAGCGGGCATAAGAGAGGAACGCCTCCGCGCCGCCCGTGGCGTCCATCGCCGGGCTGGTCAGGAACACCGAGCCCCCGTCGATGTCGTACGCGCCGATGCTGCCGCCGACGCGGTTGTCGGTCACGTAGCACTGGCCCGAGCCGTCGTAGTCGGTGGGCGGGGCCGCGCCGAACGGATCGGCCGGGACGCCCCGCTCCCACTGGCCGGTCGTCGCGCCGCTGACCGTCGAGACCCATCCCTGGCTGGACTGGAAGTTGTCCGCGAACACCGCCGTCTCGTTCGAGCCGATGATCGCGCTGTTGAACGACGTCGGCGCGTTCCCCGTGTCGCTGTACACGCCGGCGTCGGTCGCCGTCGCGGTGACGTACCAGCGGACGAGATCGCCGCACGTGCCGGGCGGGAAGCTCAGCTCGTACACGTTCGGCGAGACCTGGTTCATCGAGTACTGCACGTAGGTGCCGTCGTTCTCCGGATCGATGTAGAGCTTGCCCGTGTTCTGCTGGGGCGTCTTGCCGCACAGCCCGAGCACCTCGACGGTGCCCACCACGCCCCCGCCCTGCCCGATCAGGGCGGGCTTGCCCGACGGGAACGAGAACGCCAGGGCGCCGGCGGACGTCGCCAGCCCGTGGTCGGCGAAGGCCTCGGTGATCTGGCAGTAGTGGGGGCCGCCCACGCCGCCGTCGAGGGTCACGTAGTCCACGTAGATCTCGCTGTTGATCGACGTGCCGCTGTGCAGCGGCATCGAGTTCACGGCCAGGTCGGCCAGGATCGTCTTGTAATCCGACGGGTTGGTGACCACGAGCTCGTTGCGAAGGCTCCAGACGCAGCCCGAGATCAGCTGGCCGCACGCGTGGATCTCGGTGCCGCACGTCGAGCAGGACCCGGCCGAGTACTGGCAGGTGTTGTTCGCGTTGCGGATTCCCGCGTTGCAGTTGTTCTGGAAGCCGTAGCCCAGGACCGGCTGATCGCTGATGAGCACGCCCATCACGTCGCCCATGCCCTCGCCGTACGCGCCCTGGCCCGAGCCCGCGACCTGCACCAGGTGGTGCCCGTACTCGTGGTGGACCACGTCCGCGAACGCCGTGTTGCCGCACCCTCCGCCCGAATTGTAGAAGTTGATCGACACGCCGTCGTAGAACGCGTTGCACGTCCCGCTCACCGCCACGTTCACGTCGAAGGCCAGCTGCGTGCCGATCGTCGGGTAGCTCGGCGCCGCCGCCAGCGTGAAGTCACGCACGACGTTCGCCTGGAGGTACGCGTTCACCGAGGCCCGCCGCACCTGGTCGGTGTTCGCCTCGTTGAACGTGATCACCGCCGGCCCCGGCGGGGTCACCGTCGCGTTGATCGTCGGCTCGAGGCTCGAGGGCGTCCGCACCTCGAACCAGCGGCCCTGCAGGCTGCCCGTCACGCTCACCTGGCCCGCGCCCCCGTAGGGGACCGTGAAGTTGCCGTTCACGTCGGCGTACACCGTCGTGGCGCCGATCGACGCCCGGGCGTACGGCATGCCCGTGATCGCCTCGGGGTTGCACTCGGCCGACTTGTACCCCGTGGTCGCGTTGCCCAGAATCTGCCCGTTCACGTCCACGTGGTGGATCAGGCTCTCGCTGAAGATCACCGCGCCGGTCGCGGCGTCGGCGATGATCCGGTACTTTGCATACCCCTCGTCCGCGGCGTTGCCGACGGTGCCCTCGAAGACGACCGCCACGGTCGCGGGGCGCGGCGTCTTCACTTCTTCGCCCGCGAAGATCACCAGCTCGGGGGCGGTGAAGTTGCCGATCCCGGGGTAGCGATTCATCGCGTTCTCGAACGCCCGCGCGATCTGCGGGTTCGCCACCGCGTCCTGGTCGGGCCGGAACGTCCCGATCGGACGCACCGCCGAGCGCACCAGGACGACCGGAGCGTTCTCCTCGTTCTTCGCCAGGATCCGCACGTCGCCGCCGTACACGGGCAGCCCGTCGTGCACCTGCAGGTACGACACCAGCGTGAACTTGAACTCACCCGTCCACCGCCCCTGGTCATCCCGCACGGGCATCAGGCCGCGAGTGTGCGCGTTGTCCGCGGCGAGCGATCCCTCCGCCAGGCTGTCCCGGGTGATCCCCAGCACCCCGGCGTGCTTCGCCAGGAACGCCTCGGCGCTGTCCACGGGCGACTCGCCGAAGGCCAGTTCCGCGCCGTGCACGGTCGTCACGACCGTCCCGGTCTTGTAGAACTGGGCCCCGGGGTGCTGCTGGAGCAGCGTCGCTTCGGCACGCTGACGCGCCGCCGCGAACTGAAGCCCGCCCGGCTCGCCCGCCAACGCCGTCCCAGCCACGGAAAGCCCCGCCGTCGCCAGCAGCGTCACGATAAAGGATCTGGTGCGCGCACTGATATCCATTGACTGCCCTCGATTACGCCCCACGAGGTTCCGACGCGATGCCCGCGACACAACGCCCCGGGCCGAAGAAGAGCGCGCAGCATAGTGCCGCGCACGCCCCGGCACAAAGGAGTTTCATGCCGCACTCCAGATACATCGCTCGGGCACTCAACCCTCCAACGCCCGGGAAACCTCCCCGAAAGGCCAATATCTATCGTCCCGGGGACGAAACTCTTTCTCCCCCCGTCCGAAACGGATAGCCTGTTGACAGGGTGGGAGGGTTGTGCCGCGGGGCCGCACTCGTCGGCCTTATCGGACCCGAACGCCGGGAGGGCCCACGGCCAGTGCAGCGACGCACAACGGCATTCAGGCGGCGGTGCGCTGGCGCGGCAGCCATGCTGCTCGCCGCGGGATCCGCGCGGGCCACCTGGTCGATCGTCATCATCGATACCCGCACACGCGAGATCGCCGTCGGCTCCGCGACCTGCCTCACCGGCTTCGACCTGCAGGCCAACACGCCCGTAGTCGTCGTCGGCGTCGGCGCGGCAACGGCCCAGTCCGCGGTGGATTCCGACGGCACCAACCGCACGCCCATCCGCGACGGCTTCTACGCCGCCGACACGCTCGAGAC
>CAZCPB010000271.1:0-5291 GCA_964500365.1 uncultured Phycisphaeraceae bacterium | reverse complement strand
GGCGCTCTGGGCGATCTCGTCGGCGGTGAGCGCGGCCCGGGGGACCTCGATCATGGTGCCGATCTTGATGTCCAGGCGCGGCTTGTACTCCTGCTCGTTCTTGACGGCGGCGATGGTCTCTTCGACCTCCTTGCGGAGGAGCGTGAGCTCCTTACGGGTGCCCACGAGCGGGATCATGATCTCGGGGATGGCGCGGATGTTGGAGCGGAGGCAGTCGATCGTCGCCTCGACGATCGCGCGGACCTGCATGCGCAGGATCTCGGGGTAGGTGACGCACAGGCGGCAGCCGCGGTGGCCGAGCATGGGGTTCTGCTCGTGCAGCTGGGTGACGCGGGCCTTGACGCGCTCGACGCTGACGCCCAGGGTCTGGGCCATTTCCTTCTGGGTCTTTTCGTCCTGGGGAAGGAACTCGTGGAGCGGCGGGTCGATGAGGCGGATGGTGACGGGCAGGCCCTTCATGGCCTTGAAGATGCCCATGAAGTCGTCGCGCTGGAAGGGCAGGAGCTTCTCGAGCGCGGCCTCGCGGCGCTCGAGGGTCTCGGCGAGGATCATCTCGCGCATGGCCTTGATGCGGGTGCCCTCGAAGAACATGTGCTCGGTGCGGGTGAGGCCGATGCCCTCGGCGCCGAACTCGCGGGCGCGCTGGGCGTCCTCGGGCGTGTCGGCGTTGGTGCGGACGCCGATGGTGCGGTAGCGGTCGGACCACTTCATCACCGTGGCGAAGTCGCCGGAGAGCTTGGGCTCGACGGTCGAGAGCGCGCCCTTGATGACCTCGCCGGTCGAGCCGTCGATCGAGATGACGGTGTCGCGGGTGAGGGTCTGGCCCTTGACCTTGACGGTGCCGGCCTGGGCGTTGATCTCGAGTTCGCCGGCGCCGGCGACGCAGCACTTGCCCCAGCCGCGGGCGACGACCGCCGCGTGGCTGGTCATGCCTCCCGTCGAGGTCAGGATTCCGGCCGCCGAGTGCATGCCCTCCACGTCCTCGGGGCTGGTCTCTCTGCGGACGAGGATGACCTTTTCGCCGGCGTGGGCGCGCTTCACGGCCTCTTCGGCGGTGAAGGCGAGCTTGCCGACGGCGGCGCCGGGGGACGCGGGGAGCCCCTTGGCGAGGACCTCGGCGCTCTTGCGCTTGTCGGGGTCGAAGGACGGGAGGAGGAGCTGCGTAAGGTCGCCCGCGGGGATGCGCAGGACCGCGCGCTTCTCGTCGATCAGCTTTTCCTTGACCATGTCGCAGGCGATCTTGACGGAGGCCTGTCCGGTGCGCTTGCCGGTGCGGGTCTGGAGCATGTAGAGCGTGCCGCGCTCGATCGTGAACTCGATGTCCTGCATTTCCTTGTAGTGCTTCTCGAGCTTCTGCTTGATCTTGAGGAGCTCGTTGTAGACGGCCTTGTTCCACTTGGGCATCTCGTCCACGTGCTGGGGCGTGCGGATGCCGGCGACGACGTCCTCGCCCTGGGCGTTGACGAGGAACTCGCCGTAGAACTCGTTCTCGCCGGTGGCGGGGTCGCGGGTGAACGCGACGCCGGTGCCGGAGTCCTCGCCCATGTTGCCGAAGACCATGGCCTGGACGTTGACGGCGGTGCCGAGGAGGCCCTGGATGCCCGCGAGGCGGCGGTAGGAGATCGCGCGCTCGCCGTTCCACGACTTGAACACGGCCTCGATCGCCAGCTCGAGCTGCTTGAAGGGGTTCTGCGGGAAGACCTCGCCGACGTAGCGCTGGTACACGGTCTTGTACGCCTCGACGAGATCGACCATGCCCTGCTCGGGAACATCGGTGTCGCTTGCGGCCTTGTACTTGGCCTTGATCTTGTTGAACGCCTCTTCGAAATGGTGGTGATCGACGCCCATCACGACGTCGCCGAACATGTTGATCAGCCGGCGGTAGGCGTCGTACGCGAAGCGCCGGTTCTTGGTGACCTTGGCGAGACCCTCGGCCGCGGCGTCGGTGAGCCCGAGGTTCAGGATCGTGTCCATCATGCCGGGCATCGAGACGGCGGCGCCCGAGCGGACGGAGACCAGCAGCGGGTTGTCCACCGAGCCGAACTTCTTACCGGTCTCGGCCTCGAGGAACGAGATGTTCTTGTTGACCTCGTTCATGAGGCCGTAGGGGGACTGCTGGCCGGCCTTGTAGTACGCGGCACAGGTCTCGGTGGTGATCGTGAAGCCGGGGGGGACGGGCAGGCCGATCGAGGTCATGTCGGCGAGGTTGGCGCCCTTGCCGCCCAGGACCTGCTTCATGGTGGCGTCGCCCTCGGTGCGGGTCTTGCCGAAGTAGTAGACCATTTTGCCGGGGCGGCTGGAGACGGGGGCGCCGTTGGCCCGCGCGTTCTTCTTGCCGGGGCGCGCGGCCTCCATGAGAGCGGCGCCGGAGTTGGAGGACTTCCTTGCAGCGGTCTTCGACATCGGGTTGCTTCCTTCTGAATCGGGGCTCGGGCGCACGGCCGAGCGGCTCGCCGGGGGGCACCGTCCGGCCCTGGCAAGCCCAGACTCCGAAAGGCAGTGCGGCGTTCGTTCGGACAGGCCCCGCGCGGTGTGGCGAGGTGGCCGTAAACAATAGCGCTCCACGTTGAAATCGGCGAGTTTCGCGCCGGCGGTGGACACCTCAATTCCCTACCATGCCGCCCGAAATCAGCCTCGAATCCCGTCCGGGAAAGCGCTGAACGCCGGAGCCCTCTTGTGCCGCTGACACCGATCGAATGCGGTTGCAGCCCCGCCGAGATGCTCGCGGCGTGGCCGCCGGACCGACCGCTGGCAGTTCTATGGTCGGGCGATGAGCCGGAGTTCAGCCGCTGGACGGTGCTGGCGAAGCCGGGGCGGGTGCTGTCGAGCGCTGACGGGTCTGGTTTTCTTCCGGCGCGGGCGGGGTGTGAGGTTCGCGGCGAAGGCCAGAACGCGCCGGCCGAATCGCCACCATTCCGTGGCGGCTGGATCGGCTACCTCTCGTACGACCTCGGCGCGGTGCTCGAGCCGCGGGCGCGGGGCGCGGCGGGCGCGGGCAGGGCGCCGTCGGCGTGGCCCCTGGCCGAGTGGCATCGGTGCGATGAGGCTCTTGTATTCGATCACGCGCATCGTCGATGGTGGAGCATCGGCGGGCTGATGCCGCCCGCCCCCGGGCAGTTCGACTCGCGGACCGCGGCGGGCGAGCGACGATTTTCGCTTTCGCGCCTGCGCTCGAGCGCGGGGAGAGAGCGGTACTGCCGCGATGTGGAGCGTGTGCTCGAACTCATCCGCGCGGGCGACGTGTACCAGGTGAACCTCGCGCACGAGTTGAGCGGCGCGTTCCGCGGCTCGTCGCGAGCGCTGTTCGCGGGGCTCGCGGCACGGTCGCGCCCGTGGCACGGGGCGTACCTCGAGTCGTTCGGGCCCTCGCCCGCGCGGGCCCTGGTGTCGCTCAGCCCGGAGCTGTTCCTCGAGTTCGACCCCTCGACGCGGCGCGTGCGGACGCGCCCGATGAAGGGAACGCGCCCGGGCGCCGCGTCGGCGCACGAACTCGAAGGCTCGCCCAAGGACCGGGCGGAACTGGCGATGATCGTGGACCTGATGCGCAACGACCTCGGGCGCGTCTGCGTATTCGGGTCGGTGCGGGTTGAAGACGCGCGCCGGATCGAGCGTCACGGCGGGCATCGCGGCGTGCTTCAGGCAACGGCGTGCGTGTCGGGAACGCTGCGGTCGGACCGGTCGCTTGACGACCTGGTGCGCGGCGCGTTCCCGGGCGGGTCGGTCACCGGCGCGCCCAAGATCCGCGCCATGCAGGTCATCGACGAACTCGAGCCCGTCGCGCGGGGGCCCTACTGCGGGGCGGTCGGCTTCATCAGCGACAGCGGGCACGCGGCGTTCAGCATCGCGATCCGGACCGCGCTGATCGAGGGCGTGGCGAACGCCCGGCCCGGCACCTTCGAGCGGGCCACTCTGCGGTACAGCGTGGGGGCGGGGATCGTCGCCGACAGCACGCCAGAGAGCGAATGGCGCGAGACGCTTCAGAAGGCCCGCGCGATCGGCGCGGCGGTGCGGCGGACCCGGACCTCGCTCGCGGCGGGCTCGAACACGCGGCGGGCGAACACCGCGGCGCGCCGGGCCGCGCTGCGATGACCACGGTCCGCGCCGACATCATCGACGCGTACATCGTGCGCCGGCGCGGGCGCTCGCTCGAGGTGCTGCAGCTCCGGCGCGCCCGCGCGCCGATGAAGGGCACGTGGCAGCCGGTGATGGGGCACGCCCGCCGGGGCGAGAGCGCGGTCGCATGCATGTGGCGCGAGGTGCGCGAAGAGACGGGGCTCGCGCGCCGCTCGAAGGACGTGATCGGGGCCTGGGCGCTGGAGCGGGTGCACCCGTACTTCCTCCGGGGCACGGACACGGTGATCCTGAGCCCCGCGTTCGTAATCGAGGTCCGGCGGGCCTGGGAGCCGGCGTTGAACCGCGAGCATTCGGGGCATCGCTGGGTGAACGCCCGGCGGCCGGAGCGGTTCTTCGTGTGGTCGGGGCAGCGCGAGCACGTGAGGGCGGCGGTGAGACTTCTGACCGATCGCCGCGCGCCCGGCCGATCCGGCCTTGCGCTCGACCCGTAAGCTGGTACAGAGAGGCGAGAATCGCCCGGACGAACCGTTCTTCGACTGCCCGTGGCGCTGCTCCGCCCGATGCGCTCACGCGACCATCCGCCGGACCCGCGCCGCGGACCACGGCATCACCACCCGCTTCGGCCCCGCGCTGAGGGCTTCGGCCGCGTCGAGCATCGGACCCGGCGACATCGTGCCGATCACGACCGTGTCGGCCTCGCGGTCGCCGACTTCACCCACGCCGAGTTCGCGGAGCGCCTCGCGGACGCACCACGCGTTCTTTCCCTCGTGCACGACCGCCGCGGCGCGGAAGGGCCGCTCGCGCCACGCCGCGACGAGGGCGCAGCGCGCGTGGCTGAGACCGCTGAAGCGCTCGAAGACGGCCCGGGACATGGGCGTTCGCCGCTGCGCCGCGATCGTCCGTCGCAGTTCGACGAGCCCGCGGGCGAATCCCTCGAGCGCGTGCTCCTTCTCCGCGATCGCCCGGTACCGCCGCCGGATCTCGCGAAGCTCAGCCCGCCGGCGCGCTTCGGGCGCGTACCGCTGCATCACCCAGCCGTTGTTCCGCACCAGGCGCCCGCAGATGAGGCCAATGTCGCGCCCGGACTCGACTTTGTGGTGGGCAACGCGGAAGGAGGGTTCGAAGACGACGCGGAAGCCCGCGAGCAGCATGCGGGCCGCGAGGTCGTACTCCTCGGCGTAGTAGCCGAACGCCGCGTCGTACCCGCCGAGGTTCAG
>CAZCPB010000270.1:0-5367 GCA_964500365.1 uncultured Phycisphaeraceae bacterium | reverse complement strand
CCCGGAGATGCCGCCCATCCCGATCGACGCGGCACTGATCCACCAGGCCATGATGAACCTGATGGGCAACGCGATCGAGGCCGTCGAGCCCGGCACGGGCGCCGTCACCGTCCGCGCCGCCTACCACCCCGCGAGCGACGCGGCGCCGCCCGGGGCGCCGCACGCGATCGCCCACGCCAACCACGGCCCGCCCGACGTGCGGTCGCGCGCCCACGCCGAGATCGCGATCCTCGACAACGGGCCGGGCATCCCCGACGACCGCCTGCCGTGGATCTTCGAGCCCTTCAACACGACCAAGGGCGTCCGCGGCACGGGTCTGGGCCTTCCCGTCACCAAGCGCGTCGTCGAAGAGCACGGCGGGCGGCTCGAGGTGGACGGCAGCAATGGCCAGGTCGCCGGACGCGGCGCCACGTTCCGCATCATCCTGCCCGCCGAGACCGCCGCGATCGACCCCTCGGCGACCGCGCACAGCCGTGTCGGGTAAGGGGCCCGGTCGCGTCCGCCCGTGAACCGCGTTCAGGAATGATGAAGGGGCCGTGTTCCCTCCATCGCTCGGGGTGGCGCGCGGCCGCGGAATGCGCTTTCAGGAGGACGACTGAGGCGTGGGCGCTGCCCCGCGACGCCCTTGGAGCGTCGCCCGCCGCATGGTAACCTCTGGGCGCTTCTCGCGAAGGGGATCGGGTGCGTCCAAATGTGTGCATGAGTCCGGGCGTTCGCATGGCGGCCGTCGCCGCGCTCGCGCTGTGTGCCGGTCAGGCCCGCGCGCAGCAGCAAACGGCCTGGCAGAACGCTGGCGGCGGGCTCTGGAGCCAGCCTTCCAACTGGCAGAACGGGATTCCCAACGGTGCCAAGCGCGCTCAGTTCGGCCCCGTCGGCGTGGACTGGGCCTACACCGTCCAGACGTCCGGATCTTCGCCCACCGCCGCCGCCCTCGACGTGACCGATCACTTCGTCACGATCGACATGACCAACGCCACCGGCAACCTCACGCTCTCCGGCGGCGGGAGCGGCTCGACCATCGTCGTCGACCGCGCCGGCGTCATCCCCGGCTGCATGCTCGAGCTTTTCACGTCCGGCACGTCGCGCACGTGCTCCGGGATCAACGGGGTGGTGAATGGCCGGGGCGTTCTCAACGTGACCGGCAACACGGTCCTGTCCCTCTCGGGCACACTGACCGTCGGGTCCTCGAGCCACGGTCATTTCAACGTCGGCGAGAACGCGCGAGCCACGATCACCAACCTCGCGCTGGCGACCTCTCCGGGAGCCGCGTTCGTCAGCGTGTCGGGCCCGAACAGCGCCGTCGAGTACGACAACTCCCTCACGCTCGGGAGCAGCCCCGGATCGGGCGCGGTCACGATGGACATCCTGGACGGGGGCCAGCTGCGCTCGATCGGCCCGGCGTCGGTGGCGTTCATGACCGGCACCGTGACCATCGACGGCGCCGGATCGAAGTGGAAGACCGCGGTCTCCACGAGTTTCACGATGGGCGGCGCCGCGTCCTTTCAGACGATCGACATCAAGAACGGCGGCGTGTTCGAGGTCACCGATTCGGGGACCTTCACGATGGGCCAGCCCAGCGGGATGTCATCGATCCAGATCGGCTCGGGCTCCCAGTGGACCACCACCGCGTCGGTCACCGTCGGCAACGACCCGCCCGCGAACCAGGTGCAGGTGTTCCTCTCGGGCGGAACGTTCCAGCACAGCGCATCGCTCCCCCTGAGGATCTACCCGGGCGGGAACCTGCTGGGAAGCGGCACGCTCACGCTCGGGGGTTCGTCGCCCGCCATCATCAACAGCGGAGTCGTCGGGCCCTTCGCGCACGGCGGCGCGCCCTACGGAACGCTCGACGTGACGGGCATCTTCAATCAGATAGGGGGATCCAAGCCCGGGACGCTTCGTCTCAACGTGCAGGGCGGCGACACCGGTCCGCACGACGTGCTCAACGTCTCCGGGAATTTTCTCCTCGGTGGCACGCTGATCGTCGGCTGGGGCGGCGGGCTCCCCGATCCCGAGAACACGCTCTCACTTCCCATCATCACCGCGGGCGGCTTCGCCAACGGCACCGGCAACCCGGCCTTCAACGTCGTGATCCTCCCCGGTCTCCCGGACAACCGCTTCTACCGCGTCGCGTACCCCGGCATCGGGGGCGGGACCATCGCGCTCAACGTCCAGTCCCTCTTCAGCACCCCCGACTTCGACGGCGGCTCGGCCAGTTCGACCCTCAACGCGACCGTCACCGCCGCGGACGTGGGCGACATCGACGAGGACGGCTTCGACGACCTGGCCGTCACGACCAGTGACGGGTTCCTTTTCCTGCTTTCAGGCAACGGCGACGGCACCTTCAGCCAGGTGATCCAGCTCCCGGTCGGCAACGACCCGCGCGGCGTGGTCATCGCGGACCTCGACCCGTCCAACCCCAACGACAACGGCCTCGACGTCGTCGTCTCGAACTTCGCCGACGACACCCTCACCGTCTACTCCCGCAACGGCGTGGGCACGTGGTTCGTTGCCGCGACGCCGAGCACCGGCGATGAGCCCATGGGCCTGTGCTCGACCGACATCGACGGCGACGGGGACACCGACGTCGCCGTCGCCGACTCGGGCGACGACACCGTCTCGTTCCTCCGCGGCACGAGTCTTTCGACGATCTCCCTTGCCGCGCGGACCGGGCACGCGACCGATGTCCACCCCGTGGACGTGGACCCCTGGGACCCCGACAACACCAAGGGCGGGGCCCAGTCGCTGGTCTCGTCCAACCGGAACGGCAATTCCATGTCGTTCCTGCTCAACAACGGCGGCGGGTTCAACGCGCCGGTGAACTTCGGCGCGGGGGCCGGCCCGTTCCAGGTCATCACCGGCGACCTGAACCTGGACGGCGACTCGGACGTGGCCACGCTCAACGACGACGGGACGATGACGATCTTCATCAGCGACGGCGCCGGCGGCTTTCTGAGCGGCGCCCCCGTCCCCGTCGGCGACACCCCGCTCTCCTTCGCCCGGGACGACCTCGACCTCGACGGCGACCTCGACCTGGCCGTGGTCGCCCAGAACGACTCCTCTATCCCGGTCGTCAAGGTCTTCCGCAACGACACCGACCCCTTCGACAACAACCTGACCCTGGCCTCGCCGACCGAGGTCTCGACCACCTCGCCCCAGATCGTCCTGACCGGCATGGCCGACGGGGATTCGCGGCCGGACATCATCACCGTCGGCTCCGGCCTGCGCTCCACCACCACCATCACCTCCGTCGCCAACTCCTCCTTCTGTCCGGCCGACTTCAACCGCGACGCCTTCGTCACCGGCGAGGACTTCGACGAGTTCGTGTACGAGTTCGAGCTGGGCACCGCCGACGCCGACTTCAACCACGACGGCTTCACCACCGGAGAGGACTTCGACGGGTTCGTCCTGGCGTTCGTGGAGGGATGCTGAGTGATCGGCCGCGACGACCATCAGGAGGGATGATGCTCTGGGAGATTTCCAACGATGGTCGGCGGGGGCGCGCGGGGGACAACGCCCGCGCGTCGTTCCTCGTGCTCTTGTGCGGGTTCACGGTGCCGGCGGCGGCCGACGCCGTGTGGATCAATCCCGCGGGCGGCAACTGGGGCGCCGCGGGCAACTGGGCGGGAAGTGTGCTTCCCGATTCCACGCAACTCGTCTATTTCGACCATACGGTCGGTGGCACGACGCTGGCGTTCACCGTCAACATGACCGGCAACGCCACCGTGCAGGCGTGCAAGACGCTCAACGTGCTCGCCAACTCCGTGACGCTCAACTACGCATTGGCTTCCAACAGCCTTCCTCTTTCGGGCGGAGTCTCCGGCAGCGCCAGCCTGATGATCGGCGGGGGCTTCTCCGACCCCGTGACGCTCATGGTGCTGAACACCGGCCTGGCCAACCGCAAGCTTTCGGGCGTGGACGCGTGGATCGGGACGGGCACCAACTCCCTCGCCACGCTCGCCGTGCGCGGCGGGCTCGGCCAGGCCACGTTCGCGGGCGACCTGCGGATCGGAGACGCTGGTCCGGGTGCTGTCGTCATCGACCAGGGCGGCTATGTCAGCGCCCGCGCGCTGCGCATCGGGTACGGCGTCCTGGTTCAGGGATCCCTCTCGATCGACGGCGCCAACAGCAAGCTCGAATACGGCGCCACAGGCCCGCAGGCCTCGATCGCCGAGAACGGCCCCGCCGTGATCTCGATCACCAACGGCGGCACGCTCGCGGCGGCGGCCTCGGCGCCGCTCAAGATCGCGTCGACGGACCTGGTCAATCACTCGGGCGCGACCGTCACGATCGACGGCGCGGGATCGTTGTGGAACACCGGAACCGCGACGGGCGTGACGTCGATCGGCGCGCACGGCCCGGCCCACATCACGCTGACCAACGGCGGCTCGCTCACCTGCGCAAGCCCGCCGGGGTTCAACGTCCAGCTCGGCAACTCGTCGGACCCGTTCGCCTCGGCCCTGATCGAGATCCACACCGGCTCGGCGTGGACCCTCACCAACCCCGGAGTGTCGGCGATCGTCGGGGCCGATGGCGCGCTCTTCGATCAACCCGACGGGGCCGTCACCGCAACGGTTCTCCTCAGGGGCGGGCTGATCACCGTCAACCAGGGAAGCTTCAAGGTCAACACGCACGGCGCGCTCCGCGGCCACGGCACCGTAACCCTCACGCAGGCCGGAACTGCCCTGGCCGCGTATTCAGGCGGGACCATCGCTCCCGACGGCGGAGATTCGAGCATCTACGGACAACTCACGGTCAACGGACAAGTTCAGTTCGGCGTTGACTTAGGGCAGGGCTACAACGCGCAGATCCTGTTCGATGTTCTGGGCGATGACGCCGGCCCGCACGACGCGATCACCGTCAGCGGCCGGGCCGTTCTGGGCGGGACGCTCGTCGTCAACTCGCTGGGCGCACTCCCGGACCCGTCCAACACCATGGCGTTGCCGCTCGTTACCGCGGCAAGCTACGGGTACTCGGGGACCGGAAAGCTCGCCACGTTCAACACCGCGGTCCTCCCCTCACTCCCCGACAACCGCTTCTACCGCCTCACCTACCCCGGCAAAGACGGCGGCTCGATCACCCTTGGCGTGCAGTCGTTGTTCAATACCCCCGATTTCGGGGGCGGGTCGGCCAACACCAGCCTCACCGCGACCGTGACGGCCGCCGACGCCGGGGACATCAGCGGCGACGGCCTGGACGACCTGGCCGTCACCACCAGCGACGGGTTTGTCTTCATCCTGGTCGGCAACGGCGACGGCACCTTCAGCCAGACGATCCAGCTCCCGGTGGGCAACGACCCCAGGGGCGTGGTCATCGCCGACCTCGACCCATCCAACCCCAACGGCAACGGGCTGGACGTCATCGTCTCCA
>CAZCPB010000269.1:0-5424 GCA_964500365.1 uncultured Phycisphaeraceae bacterium | reverse complement strand
GGCGCGGCCACAGTCGAGGAGTTCGGGCGCCGTCTTCTGTCCGAACTGGTGCCCCTGCTCGGAGGCGGGATCGCGGCGTTCTACGAGGTCGACGCGCAGGCCGGTCTGGTGCGGCGCGCGGCGGCGTTCGGCCTCCCCGGGGAGGCGCCCCCCGAGCCTTTCCGCATCGGCTCGGGGCTGGTCGGCCAGTGTGCGCTGGATCGACGACCGGTCACCGTCACCGACCTGCCCCCGACGTACATGCGCGTTGAATCGGGGCTCGGCAGCGCGACCCCGACCCGCTACACCGCCTGGCCGCTGACCGTGAAGGACTCGCCGGTGGGCGTGCTGGAACTCGCGTCGTTCCACGAGCCCGAAGCGCGCGAGCGAGCGCTCCTCGACGAGGTGCTCCCCGTCGCCGCCCTGAGCCTGGACATCCTGCGGCGGAGCCTGCGGGCGCACGAACTGCTCGAGGAGTCGAGCCGGCAGGCCGAGGCGCTCAGGGCCAGCGAGACGCAGTTCCGCGCGCTCCTCGAGGCCGTCCCCGACGCGCTCATCATCAGCGACGAGGGCGGCAGCATCACGCTGGTCAACGCCCAGACCGAGAAACTCCTGGGCTACGGGCGCGAGGAACTCCTGGGCAAATCCATCGACATGCTGGTCCCGCAGCGCATCCGGTCGCGCCACCCCGAGATGCGCGCCCGCTACCACGCCAACCCCGGCATCCGCGCCATGGGCACGGGCATGGAACTCGCCGCCGTCCACAAGAACGGCACCGAGATCCCCGTCGAGATCAGCCTCAGCCCCCTCCGCATTCCCGGCGGCCAGGGCACGTACGTGTGCAGCTCCCTCCGCGACGTCACCGAGCGCAAGCGAAGGGAGGCGGAGCTCCGTACGCGCGACAGCGCGCTCGAGTCGGCCGCCAACGCCATCGTCATCACGGACACGCACGGGACGATCCAGTGGGTCAACTCCGCGTTCACCCGCCTCACCGGCTACGCGAAGGAAGAGGCCGTCGGCAAGAACCCGCGCGTGCTCAACTCCGGCGTCCACGACAAGGAGTTCTTCGGCAACCTCTGGCGCACCGTGCTCGCGGGCGGCGCCTGGAGTGGCACGGTCACCAACCGCCGCAAGAACGGCGAGCTCTACCAGGAGGAGATGACCGTCACGCCCGTCCGATCCGGCGGCACCGACATCACCCACTTCGTCGCCGTCAAGCAGGACATCACCGCCCGCCTCGCCGCCGAGGCCGAGATCAAGCGCATCAACTTCCTCTCCGACAGCGCGCTCGAACTCACCAAGGCCGGCTACTGGCACGTCCCCCTCGACAATTCCGGCTGGTACAACTCCTCCGAACGCGCCGCCCGCATCTTCGGCGACCTCCCCAGCCCCGGCTTCCGCTACCGCCTCGACGACTGGGCGCGCTGTGTCAAGGAAGGCGACGAGGCCGCCGCCAAGGCCACGATGGAGAACTTCGCCGCGGCCGTCGCGGGCACCATCCCCGTCTACGACGCCACCTACGCCTACAAGCGCCCCATCGACGGCAAGGTCGTCTGGATCCACGCCCTCGGGCACGTCGTCAAGGACGCCTCCGGCAAGCCGACCGACATGTTCGGCGTCACGCAGGACATCACCGAGTTCAAGGCGCTGGAGGCGGGCCTGCGCCTGGCCATGAAGAAGGCCGAAGAAGCCACCGTCGCCAAGAGCGCTTTCCTGGCCAACATGAGCCACGAGATCCGCACGCCCATGAACGGCATCATGGGAATGACCGAGCTGGCCCTCGACACCGACCTCACCGCCGAGCAGCGCGACTACCTCAATACCGTCAAGTCCTCCGCCGACGCCCTCCTCTCCCTCATCAACGACATCCTTGATTTCTCCAAGATCGAGGCCGGGCGTATCGAGCTCGACCCCGTCGAGTTTCTCCTCCGCGACTCGATCGGCGACACCCTGAGCCCCCTCTCTCTCCGCGCCAGCACCAAGGGCGTCGAGCTCGCCTACGACATCCACCCCGACGTCCCCGACGCGCTCATCGGCGACATCTACCGCCTCCGCCAGATCGTCGTGAACCTCGTCGGCAACGCCATCAAGTTCACCGAGCGCGGCGAGGTCGTCATGTCGATCAACGTCGCCGACCGCAAGGGCGACGACGTCGCGCTCGACATCGCCGTCCGCGACACCGGCATCGGCATCACTCCCGAGGCCGCGGCCCGCCTCTTCAAGGCCTTCGAGCAGGCCGAGACCTCGACCACCCGCAAGTACGGCGGCACCGGCCTGGGCCTGGCCATCTCCAAGCAGCTCGTCGAGCTCATGGGCGGCCAGATCCGCCTCGACAGCACCCCCGGCGTCGGCAGCACCTTCTCCTTCAGCGTCCGCTTCAAGGTCGGCGCCGCGCGCCCCGCGGCCAGCTCCGAGGACGCCTCCCGCCTTCTCCAGAACAAGTCCGTGCTGGTCGTCGACGACAACCAGACCAACCGCCGCATCCTCGAGACCATGCTCGGCCACTGGGGCCTGCGCTCCATCCAGGCCGACTCGGGCAAGGCCGCGCTCAGCGCCCTCGACCGCGCCGCCAACGCCGGCCAGCCCGTCTCCATGGTCATCACCGACCTTCACATGCCCGAGATGGACGGCTTCGAGCTCACCCGGGCCATCCGCGACCACCCCGCCTTCGGCACCATTCCCATTGTGCTGCTCACCTCGTCGGGCTCCGTCGGCGACAACGCACGCGCCGAAGAGCTCGGCGTCGCGGGCCGCCTGCTCAAGCCCGTCAAGCAATCTCTCCTCCTTGACAACATCGTTCGCGTGCTCGCCGGCGCCAGCCGGCGCGATGCCCCGCGCGCCCCCGCACCCGGGGGTGGCGCGCCCGCCACGGACCGCCGCACGCTCCGCGTCCTCCTCGCCGAGGACAACGCCGTCAACCAGAAGTTCGCCGTCCGCGTCCTCGAGGGCGCGGGCCACACCGTCGCGGTCGCGAGCAACGGGCGCGAGGCCCTCGACAAGTCCGGCGCGCAGGCCTTCGACGTCATCCTCATGGACGTCCAGATGCCCGAGATGGACGGCCTGGACGCCACCCGCGCCATCCGCACCCGCGAAGGCGCCGGCCCGCGCATCCCCATCATCGCCATGACGGCCAACGCCATGAAGGGCGACCGAGAGATGTGCCTGGACGCCGGCATGAACGGCTACGTCCCCAAGCCCGTCAAGAAAGACGTTCTCTTCGCCGAGATGGACCGCGTGCTCAAGGAGGTCAACGGTGGCTGAACACTTCGACGAGGCCGAGCTCCTCGAGCGCGTCGACAACGACGTCGCCTTCCTCGCCGAGACCGTCGAGATGCTCGCGGCCGACGGCCCGACCCTGCTCGCCTCCGTCCACGCCGCCATCCACGCCGGCGACGGCGCCGCCGTCGGCAAGCACGCCCACGCCCTCAAGGGGATGATCTCCAACTTCTGCGCGCCGACCATTCAGGAGTGCGCCCTCGAGCTCGAAAAGATGGGCAAGGCCAATTCCCTCGCGGGCGCCCCCGCGGCCCTCACGACCCTCGAAGAGCGCGTCGCCGCCCTTACCGCCGAGCTTCAGTCTTTCATCAAGGCCAGGGCCTGATGCGCATCCTTGTCGCCGAAGACGAACGGATCACCCGCGCCGGCCTCGCGCGCCAGCTCGAGAGCCTCGGCCACTCCGTCGTCGCCGCCGAGGACGGCCAGCGGGCCTGGGAACACTTCGACGCCGGCCCGTTCGACATGGTCATCACCGACTGGGAGATGCCCAACCTCTCCGGGGTCGACCTCATCGCACGCATCCGCGCCGCTGCCGTCGCGTCGTACGTCTACATCATCATGCTCACCGGCCGCACCGACAAGGCCGACATCGTGCGAGGCATCGAGGCCGGGGCCGACGACTTTCTCTCCAAGCCCTTCGACAAGGGCGAGCTGCGCGCGCGTGTCCTGGCCGGCGAGCGGGTCGTCCGGCTGGAGCGCACGCTGATCGCTCAGAACGAGGAGCTGCGCGCCGCCGCGGAGAAGATGCGGGCCGACCTGCGTGCCGCGGCACGCGTCCAGCAGGCGATGCTGCCCCGCGGCAACATCAAGACCCCGCGGGTCGGGGCGGCGTGGACGTACGTGCCCACCGAGCAACTCGCGGGAGACGCGATCGGCATGCACCTGGTGGACGACCGCTACCTGGTGACGTACGTGCTGGACGTGTGCGGGCACGGGGTGCCGGCGGCGCTGCTCTCGGTGACGGCGATGCACGCGATGGCGCCCAGCGCCGAGGGCTCGTCGCTGCTGCGTGCGTCGGCCAGCGCCGGCGGCGTGGGGCCCGTCCAGCGCCCTTCGCGCGTGGTCGCGGAACTGAACCGCAGGTTCAACGCCAGCGAGAACGACGGGCGATTCCTCACCATGATCATGGCGGTGCTCGACACGCACGAGGGCCGCCTGGTCTTCGCCCGCGCCGGCCACCCGCTGCCGCTGCACCTCCGGCGCGGCCGATCGGTGCCGGTGGACGACGCGGGGGGCGTGCCGATCGGGCTCGTGGACGACGCCGAGTACGAGGACGTCGAGGTGCGCCTCGAGCCGGGCGACCGCGTGTTCTTCCTCTCCGACGGCTTGCTGGAGCAGGCCGGCCCGTCGGACGAGCAGTTCGGGGAAGAGCGGTTGATTACGTTCCTGGCGGCGCGCTCCGCGATGCCGGGCGACGTGGTCGTGGCCGACGCCGTGGGCGCGCTCACCGAGTGGTCCGGCGGGCGCGGCTTCACGGACGACGTGACGCTGGTGTCGGTCGAGTGGGCCGGCCCGGCCGACAAGGCCTAGCTAGGCCGCGCTGCCAACCAGCGCCGCGTTGGTCGGGAACCGCTTGAGCGCGTTGAGGAGCTGCTCGATCTGAACCGGCGGCGGCATCGCCATGAGGCGGCGGCGCAGCGCCGTCATGGTCTTGAGCTCGGCCTCCTCCATGAGCAGGTGCTCCTTGCGGGTGCCGCTGGCGGCGAGATTGATCGCCGGGAACAGCCGCTGCTCGCTGATCTTGCGGTCGAGGATCAGTTCCATGTTGCCGGTGCCCTTGAACTCCTCGAAAATCACCTGGTCGGCCTGGCTGCCGGTGTCCACGAGGCAGCTGGCGATGATGGTGAGCGAGCCGGCCTCCTCGGTGTTGCGGGCCGAGCCGAAGAGCTGCTTGGGAACCTCGAGCGCGCGCGAGTCCAGGCCGCCGGTCAGCGTCCGCCCGCTCGAGGCGTGCTTGCGGCTCTGATTGAAGGCCCTGCCGAGTCGTGTCAGGGAGTCGAGCACGACGACGACGTGCCGCCCCGCCTCGACCATGGCCTTGCAACGCGCGATGGTCTGCGTCGAGACCGCGATGTGACGATCGACCCCGTGGTCGTTGCTGCTGGCGACCACGCGGCAGCGCTCCGGCTTCCAAAGCTCGCCCCCGCCGGCCACGCCCCCGGCCGCGAA
>CAZCPB010000268.1:0-5443 GCA_964500365.1 uncultured Phycisphaeraceae bacterium | reverse complement strand
GGGCTGTTCACGACGCTGCCGCAGTTCGGGTGGAGGCTCGTGGCCGAGGGGATCACGAGCCTGGATGAGGTGGATCATGTGGCGGGGCAGGGGTGACGCGCCACAGAGCCGCGACCGTCAGGGAGCGGACGCCCGTGCTTCAGCCTTCCTTGCCTCTTACGGCTCCGAGCGCACCGGAGACGTCAATGCCCGAGCCCGAACCAGGCCCCGCTCGTCCGCTCGCGTACCTCATCACCTTTTCATCGCGCGGCAGTCACCTTCACGGCGATGCGCGCGGATCGGTGGACCGAGGTCACAATTCCTTCGGCACCGAGTTCGTCGTTCCGAACCGGACCCGGGAGGCACAGGCCCGCAAGGTCGGCGGCGCGGCGGTTGAGTTCGATATTCGCCAGCGAAGGGTGATCGACCGGGCGATCCCGGAGGTGTGCGCCTACCGGGGTTGGGCGCTGCACACCCGCAACGTACGAACCCAGCACGTGCACGTGGTAGTTTCCGGTGACTCCGAGCCGGACCCCATGATGGAGGATTTCAAGGCGTACGCCACGCGAGCCATGAACAACGCGGGTCTCTGGACACGTGGACAGAAGCCGTGGACGCGTCATGGGAGCACGAGGTACCTGTGGACGGCGGAGAGCGTCGAGAACGCGATCGTGTACGTCCGGGACCGCCAAGGGCCGTCATTGATCTGATGGGAGCGCGGGGTCCCGGCGTCCGCTCCCTGACGGTCGCGGCTCTGTGACGTCGCGCAAGCGGCTGTCCCGCCACGCCGGGAATTTTTCGCGCCACTGCCGCACTTCGCCGGGATCGATCTCGACGCTCAGCACCGCTTCGCGCGCATCGAGTTCGCCCAGCACATCGCCACGCGGCCCGATCGCCACGCTTCCGCCCAAATAGTTCGCGTTCGGATCCCGTCCCGTGCGGTTCACGCCCAGCACGTACGCCTGGTTCTCGATCGCCCGGGCGACGAGCAGCGGCTTCCAGTGCGCGTGGCGAGTCTCCAGCCAGCACGCGCCGAGCGCGAAGAGTTCCGCTCCAATCGAAAGCCCGCGCCGGAACAACTCGGGGAAGCGCAGGTCGTAGCAGATCGCCGGGCACACCTTTGCGCCGTTCCAGTCCCACACGGTCACGCGCGATCCGCCCTCGAAGTGTTCCTGCTCCTTCCCCAGGCTGAACGGGTGGATCTTCGCGTACTCGTCCAGGAGCTTCCCCTCCGGGGAAACAGCGGTCATGACGTTGCTCGCCTTGGCGCAGTGGCACGCGTGCACCGTCCGCCCGCCCTGCACAAAGGCGCCGAGGTCGGCCGCGAGTTCCGTGAGGAACTCCACCGTGCGACCGTCCTTGTCCGCCGTCGCTTCCGTGTTCATCGAGAAGCCTGTGTCGAACATTTCCGGCAGGAGCACGAGGTCGCCCCGCGACACGCCGGCGCTGTCCAGCAGGTCCTCGACGCGCCGGAAATTGGATTCCTTGTCCTCCCAACGAATATCGAGCTGGACGAGGTGGGCCCGCATGTCGTGAAGGGTAGCCGGAGGCCGCGCATCCTCGTGAGAGAGCGGCGTGCGAGCGAGCAAGCCGCGAGCCGTCCGAAATCGCTCGGACCGCGTGAAATTGCGAACCCGGCAACCCCGTTGAGCGAAGTAGAGTTCTCGTGGTGGCCCAACCGATCAATCCCGGCCCGCCGCGTCACCCGCTCCGGGTGCTGCTGACCAGCCGCTCGCCGCGCCGGCGACAGCTCCTGGCCCAGCACGATGTGGATTTCCTTGCCGAGCACCCCGGCATCGAGGACTCTGGCCTTGAGCCCGGGCGGATCACGCCGGAGGCGTGGGTCGCGGCCCTGGCGTACCTGAAGTCACGCGCCGGCCTCGAGGCCTTCGCGGGCTCGGTGCGGCCCGGGGACGTTGTTCTCGGGGCCGACACGGCCTGCATCAAGGACGGGGTGCTGTACGGCACGCCGCGCGATGCCGATGAGGCACGGTCGATCATCCGGGCGTTCTCAGGGGGCGTTCATGACGTGATCACGGGCGTCACGCTGCTCGACCCCTTCACGGGGGAGCGGCGGCTGCTCGTGGACCGCGCGACGGTCCGCGTGGGCCGGCTGAGCGACGCGCAGATCGACGAGTACATCACCGGCGGGCAGTGGGCGGGGAAGGCCGGGGCGTACAACCTCGAGGAACGCGTGGCCGCGGGCTGGCCCATCGAGGTCGCCGGGGACCCGACGACCGTCGTGGGGCTGCCGATGCGGCTGCTCTTGCGCGAGCTTGACCGGCGCTCGCGGCACGCGCACACTCCTGCATGACCATCCGCCCCGCGCTCGAGACGGCGTGGACAGGGGTTGGAGAGACACTGACGGCGCCGTGGCTGCTGGGCGCGGCATCGCCGTCGCCCCTGGTGCCCGCGTGGGTGGCGGTGCCGCTGGGGGCCCTCACGCTCATCATGCTCGCGGCGCACATGCGGGCCCTCGCCGTCGCCGACATGCCCGAGAGCCGCCGGCGGATCCGCACGGCCAACGGCTGGGTCATGCTCCTGGCCACGCCCGTGACGGCGTACGCGTTCGGGGTGGCGACCCCGGCGGACCCGCGGCTGTTCCTGCTGTCGTGGCTGGCGGTCGCGGGGCTGCTGGCGATCGTGCTGCTGCTCGCCGCGATCGACATCATGAACACGGGTCGGCTGAGCCTCGATGCGCGCCAGGAGCTTCGGCGCGATCTTCACGACCTCGGTCGCGACCTGGGCCGCGACCGTGCCGCGCCCGAACCGCCCCGGGACGGGCGCGCCTGAGATGTCCGTTCCCGACACCCGCGCGGGCTCCGGCGCGCGTCCACCGGTCCCGGCGCTGCTCGCCGTTCCCGCGTCCCGGCTGTACGGCGCGGTCATGGCGCGCCGCAACCGGCGCTTCGACGCCGGCCGGGGCGTGATCGAGTTCGACCGGCCGACGATCAGCATCGGCAACCTCTCCGTGGGCGGCACGGGCAAGACGCCGATGGTCATGCACGCCGTCCGGGTGCTCGGCGCGGCGGGCCTTTCGCCGTGCATCGCGATGCGCGGCTACCGGGCGCACGGCGGCGAGTCCGACGAGGCGGGGGAGTACGCCCGGGGCCTGCCCGGCGTTCCCGTCGTCGCCCGTGCCGACCGCGTGGAAGCGCTCATCGGGCTCTTCGGGTCCGAGGCTGGGCAGCGCACCGACGCGATCGTGCTGGATGACGGGTTCCAGCACCGGCGGATCGCCCGCGACCTCGACATCGTGCTCATCGACTCCACGCGCGATCCGTTCGCCGATGCCCTCCTGCCGCGGGGATGGCTGCGCGAGCCGGTAACTTCGTTGACCCGCGCGGGGGCGGTGGTCATTACGCACGCCGAGGCGGTCCCGCCGTCGATCATCGACGAGATCGAGCGCGGGGTTCGGCGCATCAATCCGAACGCGACCATCGCCGTGTGCGAGCACGCGTGGGGAGCGCTGGGCGTGGTGGACGCGGCGGGGGAGCGCGAGGAGCCCGCCGGCTGGCTTCGCGGCAAGCCGGTGGTCGTAGCGTGCGCGATCGGCAACCCCGGGGCCTTCGTGGCGCAGGTCCGCGGCGCGGGCGGGCGCGATCCGGCGGGGGCGGTGGTGCTGCGCGACCACGACCCGTTCGATGCGTCCACAGTCGCGCGGATCATCGAGAACGCCCGGGAAACCCGTGCCGCGGCGGTGATCGTGACGGAAAAGGACTGGTCCAAGCTGCGTCGCGTGCCGGCCGAGCGGTGGCCATGCCCGGTGGTCCGTGCGCGGCTCGAACTTCGATTCCGCCGGGGCGAGGACGCACTGTCGGCGTTGATGGTCTCCGTCTGCCGCGCGAGGCCCTATGTACCTGTCGAGGAGTTCCTGGGGGGCGACGAGGCAGAGCCCGCGCCGAGCGCGTAGGCGCGTCCCTGCCTTCCTACGATTGCCGCTCAGAACGCATGGACACGCTCCTCACGCACCTCGCCGACTGGAAGCCCTTCCGTGCCCTGGTGGTCGGCGACTTCATGCTCGACCAGCTCCTGCACGGGGACGCCGAGCGGCTGAGCGCCGACGCCCCCGTGCCGATCCTGCACGTCACCGAGAGGGAGGACCGTCCCGGCGGGGCGGCGAACGTCTGCCTCGATCTCAACGCGCTCAAGGGAGAGGTCGAAGCGCTGGGGGTGACGGGGGCCGATGCGCACGGCGAGGCGCTGCGGGCGGCGCTCGAGGGCCGGGGGATCGGCACGCGCGGGCTGATCGCCGATCCGTCGCGTCCGACGACGGTCAAGCAGAACCTGATCGGGCGCGCCCAGGCACGGCACCCGCAGAAGATGTTCCGCGTGGACTACGAGTCGCGCGAGCCGCTGTCCGCGACCGTCGTCGGCAAGCTGCTCGAGGCGTTCGAGGCGGCGCTGGGGCGGGCCGACGTGGTGTGCATCGAGGACTACGACAAGGGCGTGTGCACCGAGGACCTCTGCCAGGGCGTGATCGAGCGCGCGCGCCGGGCGGGCAAGCCGGTCTTCGTCGATCCCGCGCGCGTGCGCGACTACGCCAAGTACCGCGGCGCGACGGTCATCACGCCCAACCGCTCCGAGGCCGAGGTCGCGACGGGCCTGGCGACGCACGGGGAGGCGTCGGTCGAGCACAACGCGCCGCTGGCGGCGGCGCTCCTCAACGACGTTCGGCTGGACGCGGTCGTGCTCACGCTCGACCGGCACGGGGCGCTGCTGCTCGAGCGGGGCGGCGCGCCGGTGGCGGTGCCCACGGTGGCGCGCCGGGTGTACGACGTGACGGGCGCCGGCGACATGTTCCTCGCGGCCCTTGCCGCGGGGCGGGCCAACGGGCTCTCGTGGCTGGACGCGGTGCGGCTGGCCAACGCCGCGGCGGGCCTGGAGGTCGAGATCTTCGGCGTCGAGCCGATCCCGCTCGAACGGATCCACCATTCGGTGCTCACGCTGACGTCGAGCGACTCGGGCAAGCTCCGCACGGTCGGCCAGGTGCTCGTCGAGGCCGGCGCCGTGCGGGCCCGCGGCGGGAAGGTCGTCTTCACCAACGGCTGCTTCGACGTGCTCCACGCCGGGCACGTGACGCTGCTGGAGAAGGCGCGGCGCGAGGGGGATTTCCTCGTGGTCGCGCTGAACACCGACGACTCGGTGCGGAGGCTCAAGGGCCCGGGCCGGCCCGTCAACCACGAGGCGGACCGCGCCCGCGTGCTCGGGGCGCTCGACTCGGTGGGCGCGATCGTGCTCTTCGACCAGCCGACGCCCATCGAGCTGATCCGCGCCGTGCGGCCGGACGTCCTGGTGAAGGGCGCGGACTACACGAGGGACAAGGTCGTCGGCGCCGGCGAGGTCGAATCGCACGGTGGGCGCGTCGTGCTGGTGGACCTGGTCGAGGGGCGGAGCACGACGGGGACGATCGAGAAGCTCCGGGCGGCGCGCCCCTACGTGATCGTCGGCGCGTTCGTGATCG